>JBEBFX010000051.1:0-18212 GCA_040081735.1 Alphaproteobacteria bacterium
GGCTGGGCCTGGATTGCTCGGGATTACTGCAAACGGCCCTGCTACGGGCCGGCATCGCTTGTCCGCGCGACACTTATCAGCAGGTGGAATTGGGTCAACCGCTGCCGTTTGACCTGCGCGGGCTGCAACGGGGCGACCTGATTTTCTGGAAAGGTCATGTTGGCATGATGCGGGACGCGGACACCTTGCTGCACGCCAACGCCTACCACATGCAGGTGGCCAGCGAACCGCTTTCAGACGCCATCGCGCGAATCGCTCAATCGGGCAGTCAGATTACCGGCGTCCGCCGTTTGCCCAGGCTCGGCGGATAAATATTCAAACCGGGCGTTTCAACGCGTCATGAATGAACTGGCCGCCAAGTTGCAGTCCATCCGGGCCGATGCCGTGCCCCACGCCGCGTGACACATGAGATTGCACCGTCAACCCCGCCTTGACCAGCGCCGCCACTGCGGCATGCATGCGGCTGACCGGCAGCATTTCGTCTTCATCGCCGTGGATCAGCAGAATCGGCGGCTTGACCCTGATTTCCGCCTGCAATTTATCCGCCCCGGCCAAAGCCCCGGAATAACCGATTATGCCAGCAGGGGATATGGCCCGGCGCAAACCCACCTGCAGGGACATCATGGTCCCCTGACTGAATCCAACCAGCACCAGACGGCTTTCATCCAGCCCGTGACGGGCCAGTTCCTGATCGATAAATCGATCAAGGACCGGGGCCGCGCGGGTGACGCCGCGATACATTTCCTCGGGGTCCAGGCGCGTAATGCCGAACCACTGATAGCCCATGGGCGACATTTCACAACGCTCGGGCGCGTTCGGCGAAACAAATGCGGCGCCGGGCAATAGCTGTTGCCAATGGGGCGCCAGCCCGATCAGGTCATTGCCATCCGCGCCATAGCCATGGCATAAAATCACCAGACTGTCTGCCCTGGCGCCATTAGCGGGATCAATCCTGGGGCCATCGATCATTGCGCTCGTCATACGGTTTCCTTTGCCAGCTTGCATATCATGATACGGCCATCATAGTTATACCTGCTACGTGCCGCCAGCATTGCTTGGGATCGCTTTCAGTGTCTTTATCCGCGCCCATAAACAAGCCCGTTAACACCCGGTTTGCGCCCAGCCCAACCGGATTGCTGCATCTGGGTCATGCGGTGGCGGCGATTACCGCGCAGGATATTGCAGCGCAAACGGGCGGCCGGTTTTTTCTGCGCATCGATGATATTGACGCCAGCCGGCGCCGGCCCGAATTTGAAGCGGCAATCTATGAAGACCTGCGCTGGCTTGGCCTGAACTGGCGCGAACCGGTGCGCAGGCAATCAGACAGCCTGGCGCAATATCAGACTGCGCTGGACCGGCTGCAGGACATGGGGCTGATCTATCCCTGTTTTTGCACCCGCAAAGAAATTCTGCTAGAGGCGGCCCAATCACAGGACGCACCTCACGGGAATGAAGGCCCCCGCTATCCCGGCACGTGCCGTGAACTGGGTGAATATGAAACCAATGCCCGCCTTCAGACAGGCAAGGCCGTGGCTTTGCGACTTGATGTTGGCAAGGCATTGGCGCAAACCGGGGCGGCGCTGGAATTCAATGAACACGGTTCAGGTCCAGGGGGGGAGACGGGAAAAATTATCGCAAGACCGGATTTGGCCGGGGATATTGTCCTCGCGCGCCGGGGCGTAAATGGCGTGGATGACGCCAGCTATCATCTGGCCGTGGCCGTGGATGATGCGGCCCAAAACATTAACTGTGTCACACGGGGACGCGATTTGTTTCTTGCCACCCATATCCAGCGCCTGTTGCAGGCTTTGCTGAATTATCCCGTTCCTGAATATCTGCATCACGAACTGGCCGTTGACGGCGCGGGCAAACGGCTTGCCAAACGCCATGACGCCTTAAGTCTGCGGCATTTCCGGGAACAGGGAATCACGCCCGCCCAGGTGCGCGCGATGGCGCGTGAGGTGACAGGCTAACCGGCGGACCGGATTTCTTCGGGACGTTTGTTCTGTCCGGTTTGCATAATCTTGCGGGCAGAACACCAGGCGATCAGATTATCGAGCGTCAGGGGGCGGCTATAGTAATAGCCCTGCACCTGATCGCAATTTTCCTGCTGCAGGATTTGCAGCTGTTTTTCTTCCTCGACGCCTTCGGCGATGACCCGTAAATGAAGGCTGTGCGCCAGTGCGATAACCGCGCGGACAATGGCGATGTCCTCGGAATTTGCGGACATTTCAGTGATGAATGAGCGATCAATCTTCAGTGTGCTGAGGGGAAACTGGCGCAGATAGGTCAGCGACGAATAGCCCGTCCCAAAATCATCCAGCGCCAGGCTGACTCCCAGCAAATAGAGTGAATTCAGCGTCTTGCCGGACTTTTCAATGTCATCCATGACCATGCTTTCGGTGATTTCCACCTCAAGGCGTCTGGCGGGCAATCCGGTCTCTTTCAGTATCCGGCTGATCATGCCGATTAAATCGTCATTGTGCAGAAGATTTGCCGACAGGTTGACGGACACGCGCTCAATATCAATGCCGGTATCGATGCATCGCTTCAGCCCTGCGCATGCGGCGTGCATGACCCATTCCGTCATGGGAAAGATAAGTCCGGACGCCTCGGCGATCGGCACGAATAGAACGGGCGGTATCAGGCCGCGTTCCGGGTGCTGCCAGCGCACAAGGGCTTCCACGCCCAGCACCGCTCCGGTATTGATATCCACCTGCGGCTGATAATGCACCACCAGCTGATTGCTGGATATTGCGGTGCTCAGTTCATCTTCCAGCTGCCGGCGCAGCCTTACCTGTTCATTTAATACGGCGTCAAAAACCTGATGCCGGCCCGGCCCAAGCTGTTTAGCCCTCGACAGGGCAATCTGGGCATTCTTCTGCATTGATTCAGCATTTTGCGCGTCCGTTGGATAGAGCGTCGCGCCAATGGAGCAGCTGAGGTTCAGGGCCAGTCCATCGATGATGAAGGGTTCAGCGATTGTTGCGATAAGTTTTTGCGCAAGGCTGTCGATAATTTTGTGGGCTTTTGAGTTGCTGACCAGCACCGCAAATTCGTCACCGCCCAGGCGGGCAACTGTGTCCGTCGCGCGCATGCAGCTCCGTATCCGCTTTCCCGCCTCCCGCAGCACCAGATCACCTGCGCCCGAGCCAAGCCGGTCATTGATGTCGTTGAAGTTATCCATGTTGATGACCAGCAAAACAACCGCACGGTCAAAGCTCAACGAATGCCGCAGGGTGTTTTTCAGGCGCTGCTGGAAATAGGCGCGGTTGATCAGTCCGGTCAGTTGATCCTGATAGGCCAGGCGGCGGACATTGCGCTCGGCCCATTTGCGCTTGACCCGCTCGCGGCGCAGCACCGCCGCGTTTTTGAGTATTACCGCACGGTCATGCGGCCCCTTGCCGGTGTCCGTTTTTGCGGACGGAGAATGCCCCGATGAGGTGTCGCGTCCAAATATAATTTCGTACTGGCGATCTCCCGTCCAGTGAAAGGCGCGGGTAAGCTCCAGGTTCTTCCATCCTGTTTCAGGGCTTCCGAGACGGCAATGGCTTCGCGAACCAAGCGCAGGCGCTGCGCTGTTTGCCCTATCGCGCCACCAGGAATTTAGTGTCCAGTAGTCGGCCTCATGCACCAGTGTATTGAAATGCTTGCCTTCCAGACCGGCATGGCGCCCGCTTTCGAGGCCCAGAACATTCAGCGCAGTTTCATTGAGGACGATAATTTTGCCGTCCAGGCAGAGACAGGCAAAGTCTGCGGCGCCTTTGACCAGCTTCGCGGCAACAGCAAGTTCCGGCGCTAATCTGGCAGGTGCTAAATTCCCCAAGGCCACAACACGCTCCCGATGGTGGTATGAATGCGTGCTATTCGCATGGCTTCCATGCGAATTAGCCGCAGTCCCAGATAGACAGAAATTTACCCTAGTCCTGAAACGGCAATATTTCGTTAATGGGAGATTGGCAATTAGATATGCAAACTTACAATATTGGCCGATGCGCCAGGCAGGGTTTTTGATGCGGCCAGGCTACCGGTTACGCAACTCGAAATGTGTGATCCCGTGCGCGGGCCCCTTATGCAGGATCAGATCGGCGCGGGGCCGGGTCGGCAAAATGTGATTGGCCAGATTTTTGCCATTAATCGTTGTCCATACATGATCTATTAGATCCAGGCGCTGCTCTGGCGATAAAGGCGCAAAACGGGAATAAAAAGATTGCGGATCGTTAACAGCGGCTTGGGTCAAAGCAAGAAACCTTGCCGTGTACCATTGCCGTATCAACGCTTCCTCCGCATGCACATAAATCGAATAGTCAAAAAAATCCGAGGCGGATGAATGATCGCTTTCGCCATCCGGCAGTTGCGGCTGGAGGACATTTATGCCTTCGACAATGACGATATGCGGTGTCTGGACGACCAGCTGCTGATCTGGCATGACGTCGTAGGAAACGTGGGAATACAGGGGGGCCGCTACGCCTGTCTCGCCGGATTTGAGCCGCGTCAGAAATTTAACCAGCTGGCTGGCGTCAAAACTTTCTGGAAATCCCTTGCGTTCCATTATGCCGCGCTGCTTCAGCTCGGCATTGGGAAACAGAAAGCCGTCACTGGTTACAAGACTGACGTCGCTGTGATCCGGCCAGGCCGCCAGAGCGTGCTGCAAAAATTTTGCCGAGGTGCTTTTGCCGACCGCAACGCTGCCGGCGAGGCCGATGAGGAAGGGGGCAGTGACAGCCTGGGCGCCCAGGGCCTCGGCGGTTTGAGACCGGAGTGTCTGAAGCGCGCTAACGCGCTGATGAATAAGACATGCCAAAGGCAGGTAAACTTCGATAAACTCGGCGGATTGCGTTTCCGCGCCGCCTTTCGCCAGCCGGATCAGGGCGTCGGACATAACAGAAGCAGGGATTTCTTTCTGAAGTTTCGACAAAACAGCGCGCGGGTGTTGTTGAAAAGCCATAATATTGATCCTCAAACGGGGCCTTCCGGTTATAGCACGTAAATTATCCCGCCAGCATATGCTTGACCGGGGGCGCAAGAGTGTGATTCTGTCAATAGATGGATTTGCGTCATGAAATGCGCCGAAGATTGCGCCATGCGGCCGTGCCGGTGATTTGCGCCTGCGCGGTGGTGTACTTTGGCTACCACGCCATTCAGGGGGACCACGGTCTGATAACCTATTTCCGGTATGGCCAGTATATCGGTTCCCTGCAAACGGAGTATGAACAGACTGTTCTGGAGCGCGAAAGCGTGGAGCATCGGGTCACCCTGCTGCGCTCTCAAAGCCTGGATCCCGACCTGCTGGAAGAACGGGCGCGCGACGTTCTGGGCTTTGCGCATCCCGATGACAGGGTGATCTATCTGGATCAACAGCCCGGCGATGGGATCAAGTCTGATTGATGTTTTAATTAATCTGTCATTTCAATGATTTATTGTTAAATTGCGGGTAAGTTCTGGTTTCGCATGAAGATCACCGAGGGAGCATAAGTCTGGCATGGCCGCTGCATCGACCAAGAAGCCCGCCAGGGCCGCATCGAAAAAATCGCAGCCTCTGTCCGGGGTGCACATCCTGCCGCAATTATACCGTGAGATGCTGTTGATCCGCAGGTTCGAGGAAAGGGCCGGCCAGATGTATGGCATGGGCCTTATCGGGGGCTTTTGCCATCTGTATATCGGGCAGGAAGCGGTCGTCGCGGGGATGCAGGCGGCCTCCAAACCGGGCGATCAGATGATCACGGGCTATCGGGACCATGGCCATATGCTGGTCATGGGGCTGGACCCCAAGGGCGTAATGGCGGAACTGACGGGGCGCGCCGGGGGCCTGTCGAAAGGCAAGGGAGGCTCGATGCATATGTTCAGCATCGAGAAGAATTTCTACGGCGGACATGGCATCGTGGGGGCGCAGGTGTCACTTGGCACAGGCCTTGCCTTCGCCAACGCCTATCGCGGCAATGGGGCCGTCGCCATGGCGTATTTTGGCGATGGCGCCAGCAATCAGGGGCAGGTCTACGAAAGCTTTAATATGGCCGAGCTGTGGCGGCTGCCGATTATCTATGTGATTGAAAATAATCACTATGCCATGGGCACATCGATTGAACGCTCCAGCGCGATGCCCGATCTGCACAAACGCGGCGAAAGTTTTGCCATTCCCGGCCGCAAGGTGGACGGGATGGATGTACTGGCGGTGCGCGAGGCCGCACTGGAAGCGCTGGAACATTGCCGTTCCGGCAAAGGGCCGATCATTCTGGAAATGATGACCTACCGCTATCGCGGGCATTCGATGTCCGACCCGGCCAAATACCGGACCACGGAAGAAGTCCAGAAGGTGCGCGCCGAACAGGACCCCATCGACAGGGCGCGCGCCCGGTTATTGGCGGAAGGCCTGATCGATGAAGCGGGACTGAAAGAAATTGACCGGGATGTCAAAGCCATTGTCGCCGGGGCTGCGGAATTTGCCCAGGCCAGTCCCGAGCCGGATCCGGCAGAATTGTTCACCGATATTTTGCGCTGACGTAACACCGTAACGGAGCCTAAAACAAAAATGCCCATACAGTTGTTAATGCCAGCCCTGTCACCCACAATGGAGGAAGGCAAGCTAGTTAAATGGCTGGTCAAAGAGGGCGCCAGGATTCAGTCCGGCGACATTATTGCCGAAATCGAAACCGACAAGGCGACCATGGAATACGAGTCGGTCGATGACGGAATTATGGGCCGCCTGCTGTTTCCCGACGGCGCCGAGGGCATCAAGATCAATACGCCGATTGCCCTGATACTGGCTGAAGGTGAGGCGGCCTCCGCGCTGGATGGTTTTGTAGCTTCGGCGCCTGTTGCGCTGGCGCCGCCACAGGCCCAAATCCAGGCCCCAACCCAAACCATGGCAACGCCCAGGGCAGCGGCGCCCGTAACGAAAGTTGCCGAACCGGAAGTCCCCGAAGGAACAAAATTCGTCAGCATGACGGTGCGCGAAGCCTTGCGAGATGCGATGGCGGAAGAAATGCGCCGCGACGATAATGTGTTTTTAATGGGCGAGGAAGTTGCCCAGTACGAAGGCGCCTACAAGGTCAGTCAGGGCCTGCTGGCGGAGTTTGGCGCCCGGCGCGTTGTCGATACTCCTATCACAGAACATGGCTTTGCCGGCATTGGCGTGGGCGCGGCGCTGACGGGATTGCGGCCCATTATCGAATTCATGACCTTCAATTTCGCCATGCAGGCCATTGATCATGTGCTTAATTCCGCCGCCAAGACGTTATACATGTCCGGTGGTCAGCTGGGTTCGCCGATTGTGTTTCGCGGGCCCAATGGCGCGGCGGCGCGGGTAGGCGCGCAGCATTCGCAGTGCTATGCCGCCTGGTATTCGCAGGTTCCGGGATTGATTGTGGTGGCCCCGTACGATGCGGCGTCGGCCAAGGGCCTGCTGAAGGCGGCGATCCGCAATCCCAATCCGGTGGTGTTTCTTGAAAACGAAAAACTCTATGGCCGCAGTTTTGACGTGCCGGTGCTGGATGATTTCGTTCTGCCCATCGGCAAGGCCCATATTGTGCGCCCAGGGCGCGACGCGACGATTGTGACTTTTTCGATTGGCGTTGGAAAGTCGCTTGAGGCGGCCAATACGCTGGCGGCGGAAGGCATTGAGGTTGAGGTGATCGATCTGCGCACGCTGCGTCCCATGGACATGGAAACGGTGCTGGCGTCGGTGCGGCGCACCAATCGCTGTGTCGCCGTTGAAGAAGGCTGGCCGCAATCCGGCATTGGCGCCGAAATTGCCGCCAGTATTATGGAGCATGCCTTCGATGATCTGGATGCGCCGGTGATACGGGTATGCGGCAAGGATGTGCCGATGCCCTATGCCGCCAATCTGGAAAAGCTGGCCCTGCCGCAACCCGAAGACATAATCGCTGCGGTGAAAGCCGTGTGTTACCGCTAGGACCGCCGCATGATTACCATCACCATGCCTGCTCTGTCGCCTACCATGGAAGAAGGCAAGCTCGCGAAATGGCTCGTCAAGGAAGGCGACGCGGTCTCTGCGGGGGACATAATCGCCGAGATCGAAACCGACAAGGCGACCATGGAATATGAATGCATCGATGATGGCGTTGTCGGCAGGCTGCTGGTCAGCGAAGGCCAGGAAGCCATCAAGATCAACGCGCCCATCGCCTTGCTTCTGGAAGCCGGCGAAGACAAGGCTGCACTGGCGTCCTTTATTCCGGCTGCAGCACCTGCGGTTGTTGCCGCCAGGCCGGTAGCTGCCGCTGCTCCGGCGGCTGTTACGCCCGTTGCCATGCAGGCCGCCCCACAGCAAACTTCGGCGCCGGGGTCAAAACCCGGCGGCCGGATTATCGCCAGCCCGCTGGCGCGGCGTCTTGCGTCGCAAAAGGGCCTTGATCTGGCCCGCATAACCGGCAGCGGCCCCCATGGCCGCATCATCAAACGCGATCTGGAAGGCGTGCAGCCCATGGCGGCCGCGGCGCCAGTTGCAGCGGCGGCGGCGAAACCCGCCGCCAATGAACTGGCGTTGTTCCCCGAAGGCTCGTATGAGATCGTTGCCCATACGGCGATGCGCAAGACCATTGCCCGGCGGTTGACGGAATCCAAAAGCACCATTCCGCATTTCTATCTGAGCATCGACTGCGATCTGGAAGCGCTGATGGACATGCGCGAAAAACTGAACGCCCAGACGCCGAAAGGCGACGGCGGCTACAAACTCAGCGTCAATGATTTCATTATCCGGGCGTCCGC
Organism: Alphaproteobacteria bacterium; assembly: GCA_040081735.1. Lineage (GTDB taxonomy): Bacteria > Pseudomonadota > Alphaproteobacteria > UBA11222 > UBA11222 > UBA11222. The sequence goes on from JBEBFX010000051.1 coordinate 8,725, forward strand.
CCTGGCGTTGCGACGGGTGCCCGAAGCCCATGCTTCCTGGACCGATGCGGGCCTTTTGCGGCACAAACACGCGGACGTTGGCGTGGCCGTTTCCATCGAAGGCGGGCTGATCACGCCGATCATCCGCCATGCGGATTCCAAAGGCCTTGCGGAAATATCCAACACAATGCGCGATCTGGCGGAACGGGCGCGGGTGCGCAAGCTGAAGCCGAACGAATATGAAGGCGGGACATTTTCCATATCCAATCTGGGCATGTTCGGCATCCGGGATTTTTCAGCCGTCATCAACCCGCCCCACAGCATGATCCTGGCGGTGGGGGCGGGAGAGCAGCGTCCGGTGGTCCGCAACGGCGCGCTGGCCATCGCCACCCTGATGAGTTGTACGCTGTCGTGCGATCACCGGGTTGTCGATGGCGTGCTGGGCGCGCAGTTTCTGAACGTGTTCAGGGGGTTTATCGAAAAACCCCTGACCATGTTGTTGTGAGGCGCGGCCATGGCTGAAAACACATATGACGTGGTGGTGATTGGATCGGGGCCGGGTGGTTATGTTGCGGCGATCCGTGCGGCGCAACTGGGACTGTCCGTGGCGATTATCGAGCGTGATCAGCTTGGCGGCGTCTGCCTGAACTGGGGCTGCATCCCGACCAAGGCGCTGTTGCGCTCGGCGGAAGTTTTTCATCTGGCGCAGCATCTGGACGCGTTCGGGCTGGCGGCGGACAATGTGCGCTTTGACGCGGCCAAAATCGTCAAGCGCAGCCGCGACGTGGCAAAACGCCTGAACGGGGGCGTGGCGCATCTGCTGAAAAAGAACAAGGTCACGGTGATCGAAGGCGTTGCCGCATTGGCGGGCAAGGGAAAAATTACCGTCACCGCCAAGGGCAAATCACAGGACGTGGCGGCGAAAAATATCATCCTGGCCACCGGCGCGCGGGCGCGGCAGATGCCGGGGCTGGAAACCGACGGCAAGCTGGTGTGGTCCTATCGCGAAGCCATGATTCCCGAAGCCATTCCGCCCTCTTTGCTGGTGGTCGGCTCTGGCGCCATCGGTATTGAATTTGCCAGTTTCTACCGCACCATGGGCAGCGACGTGACGGTGGTCGAGGTTCTGGACCGTGTTCTGCCGGTGGAAGACGCCGAAATTTCGGCGCTGGCCCGCAAGGCGTTTGAAAAGCAGGGCATGAAAATTCATACCGGCGCCAGTGTGACCGGGCTGGAGCGCGGCGCGGACAAGGTCACGGCAAAAATTGATCTGGGCGGCGGCAAGATCGAACAGCTGACCGTTGCGCGCGTCATCATGGCGGTCGGCATTGTTGGCAATGTGGAAAATCTTGGACTGGAAGGCGTGGGCGTCAAGGTTGAAAAAACCCATGTGGCGGTGAATGAATGGTGCGAAACCGGCGTGCCGGGCATTTACGCCATCGGCGATCTGGCGGGGCCGCCCTGGCTTGCCCACAAGGCCAGCCATGAAGGGGTGATCTGCGCCGAGCGCATTGCGGGTGTAAAAGGCCTGCATCCGCTGGCGGCAGGCAACGTGCCGGGCTGCACCTATTGCATGCCCCAGGTCGCCAGTGTCGGGCTTACCGAAGCCGCCGCCAAAGCCCGGGGCCATGAGGTGCGCGTGGGGCGCTTCCCGTTTGCCGGTAATGGCAAGGCGATTGCGCTGGGGGATACGGACGGCATGGTGAAAACCGTGTTCGACGCCAAAACCGGTGAATTGCTGGGCGCGCACATGATCGGCGCGGAAGTCACCGAACTGATCCAGGGCTATTGCATTGCCAAAACGCTGGAAACCACAGAGTCCGAACTGATGCACACCATCTTTCCGCATCCCACATTAAGTGAAATGATGCATGAAAGCGTGCTGGACGCCTATGGCAAGGTTATTCATTTTTGACCCCTTGAATTTTTTGTGTTAATTGCTTTATACTTGTACAGATAATTGTACAAATGGAGGAATTGCGTGCGTGTTGTTAATTTCTCGGAGGCCAGGAGCGGCCTTAAAAAATTAATCGATCAGGTTGTCAATGATGCGGATTTCACGATCATTGCCCGTCGTGACGCGCCCGATGCGGTGGTGATGTCGCTGGATACGTTCAACGGTCTGATGGAAACCGCCTATCTGCTGAAGACACCGGCCAATGCCGCGCATTTGGCGCGTTCGATCAGGCAATTCCGGCAAGGCAAGCAGGTTGAGCGGAATCTGGATGACTAGCCGTCTGACATGGACGCTTGCAGCATGGGAAGATTATCAGTATTGGCAGAAGCAGGACCGTAAAACCATAAAGCGCATCAATAGTCTGATCCAGGAGTGTTTGCGCCAGCCTTTTACAGGCATTGGCAAACCCGAAGCGCTGCGCGATAATCTTGCTGGATACTGGTCGCGGCGCATTGATGAATCCAACCGGCTGGTTTATGCGGTTGAAGACGATGCGCTGGTCATTATCGCCTGCCGTTACCATTATGAGTGACTGGCCGTCATGATCTCTCAGCACCGTTTCAGCAGATATCGTGATCACCATGGCGCTTGAATCTGCCCTGGGTTCGGCCAACAGGACGCGCGCATCATCATCCCTGACGCTGCGCATGAAAATCAGCCGGCTGAACTGGCCGCTGGTTGTGATGCTGAGCGTCATTGCGGCCTGTGGCGCCGCCGTGCTGTATTCTGCGGGCCGCGGCTGGACGCCCTGGGCGCAGATGCATCTTATCCGGTTTTCCGCAGGCGTAATGATGATGCTGGCGGTGGCGATGGTGGATATCCGGCACTGGATGCGCCTGGCGTATCCGATCTACGGTTTGGGCCTTTTATTGCTTGTCTGGGTTGAGATTGCCGGTGAAATCGGCATGGGGGCCCAGCGCTGGATCGATCTGGGCTTCCTGCAGCTGCAACCGTCTGAAATCATGAAGATTGCGCTGGTGATGGTGTATGCCCGTTATTATCACGCCATGAACCCGGCGCGCATATCCCATCCTGTAGCGTTACTGCTGCCGCTGGCGGTGCTGGCTTTGCCTGTAGCCCTGGTCATGCGCCAGCCGGATCTGGGAACGGCGTTGCTGTTGCTGGCGGGCGCCGGGGGTCTGATGTTTCTGGCGGGTGTTTCCTGGGTGTATTTTGCCTCGGCTATCGCCGGGGTGGCGGCGGCGTTGCCTGTCGCATGGGGTTTTTTGCTCGATTATCAAAAAAACCGGGTGCTGACGTTTCTAAATCCGGAACAGGACCCGCTCGGGACGGGGTATCATATCATGCAGTCGAAAATCGCCTTTGGATCGGGCGGAGTGTTTGGCAAGGGCTATATGCAGGGCACACAGAGCCATCTGGACTTTCTTCCGGAAATGCAGACGGATTTTATTTTCACGATGTTTGCGGAAGAGATGGGGATGATCGGCGCGCTGCTGCTGCTTTTCCTGTTTGGCATGGTGATCGCCTATGGCTATGTCATCGCCATGCGGGTGCGCCATCAATTTGGCCGGCTGGTTGTGCTTGGCGTAACCCTGAATTTCTTTCTCTACGTATTTATAAACATGGCGATGGTTATGGGGCTGATCCCGGTGGTGGGTGTGCCTTTGCCGTTTGTTTCCTATGGCGGCACCGCTATGCTGACGCTGTTATTCGGGTTTGGCCTGGTGTTAAGCGCATCTGTGCATCGCGGCGTGCCCATTCCGGAAAAAACCGGATTTTTCTTTTGAAGGAGGTTTTGCGTGAACAAGCCCGATAATCCGGCGCTGTGCGATTTTCTCAATGCGCTGCTGGAGGCCGAACGCGCCGGGGCCAGGGCGGCCACCGAATTCCGCCGCGAATATGCGGGCGGCCCGGCCGGGGCGCTCATTGAACAGGTGCGTCACGACGAAGCCTGGTGCTGCGGCATGCTGTCCGGATGGGTGACCCGGCTGCAAGGCGCGCCATCCCTGATCACAGGCAGCTTTCTGGAGAAAGTGCTGGCGAAACAGGGTCTGGAAGCACGGCTTGAATTCCTCAATCGGGGGCAGGACTGGGTCGTGCGCCAGCTCGAAGCAATGATCCCCAAACTTGATGATGGCGACCTGCGGACGGATCTGGCCCATATGCTTGATCTGCATGTGCGTAACATTGGTGAGTGCGCAGCTTTTCTCGAGCGCTCAAAGGGGGCTGGTTAGGCCCATAAATTACCTGTTTACCGGTTATGATGGACAGCCCGTCCGGGCTTTGTTATACGCAGCCCTCGTTCTCTAAAGGGTGATTAGCTCAGTTGGTAGAGCAGCTGACTCTTAATCAGCGGGTCGCAGGTTCGAATCCTGCATCACCCACCATGAAATCAATGGCTTAAGGTAATTCTGTGGCGTTATCCAAAACGCTGGCAACCACACGCGGTGATTTCGTTGCTTCTCCGGGTATATGTAGATGACAAACGCGCCCGCGTCCTAGTCACCTGTAGCGCGCCACATGGTTTTGTGTAGCGCGCCACATGGTTTTGCATCAAATAGGGTCTCCTGAAGCGCCGTTTGAAGGCCGTTAAGGGGTGTTTGAGATGATCGGTTCCGTTGCCGCCTTCGCCTTCTGCTTTCGCCCATTGGTTGTATAGGTTGTCTGACCTCCTCGATGCGGAAGGCTGCAAACAGCTGTGAGGCGTCGACTCCATTAAACGAATTTCCTAGACTGCTCCGCCGTGATCACGGTGGCGGGATGGCCGGAACCGGCCGGTTCAGGTCTGTGCGGGCCTCTCCGCATGGTTTGGGGTGTTACAGCACCCCTTCCCCCGCCTGGGCGGGGATTGCCAAAAACCCATTCAGGCGCTCAGCCGCTTCACAAAACTGGCCTTGCCCTGGAAAAAATCACGTTTTGCGCCATCGGCGAAGGTCACACTGGCGTCGTGCACATAATTGCCAGCGAGGTTCACCCCGTCGGCTGCGTCAATCCGGATCAATGCGACCGCCTGCACCAGATAGGTGACGCCCTTGTGGCTGTTGCTCAGGGTCACGCCGCCTAAGCTTTTCAGCTTGGTGATGATTGCCGCACTGTTGCGGTTCACGGCCAGGCGCCAGGTGATTTCCGTCATGGCGGCCAGATCGACGGGGGCGCCGTTGGCGTCCAGCGCCAGCACGCTCAGATCGGTGCGCATGCCCGCACCGACCTCAAAATCCTGCGAACTTGAGGCCCCCGCCTTCATGCAATCAGCCCTTCCAGTTCCAGAATGGGCGCAATCCGGCCCTGAAGTTCAGCCGTTCCGGCAATCCGGCCCGTCAGATACACAGGCATGGAAATCACCTGCCCCGCGTCGTTGAGAACCCCGTTTGACGCCAGTGTAATGCCTGCCGCACCCGTCAAGGCGCCCGCCCCTGATAATGCGCCAGACGCCGGCAGGTTAACAGGCGCTGTTCCCGCCAGCGCGCCGGTTCCGGCAAGCGCCCCGCCCGGCGTCAAATCAAGGCTGGCGGCGCCGGTCATGGCGCCGTCGCCTTCTGCGGTGAGGGTCCCCGACGGCGTCAGGGTGAGGGTGGCGTTCCCCGACAACGCGCCGTTGCCCGTAACGGTTCCCGATGGTGATAAAGTGACGGGCGCACTGCCGGAAAGCGTGCCGCTGCCCGCAAGCGTCCCCGACGCCGCCACTGTAACCGGCGCATTGCCGGACAGGGCCCCGGCCCCCGCAACAGTTCCCGATGGCGCGAAATTGAGGATCGTGGCCCCGGTCATCGCCCCGGCGGCGGGCGTCCACACGCCGCGCCATTCCAGCATCGGCCTGAACATGCAGAACGGGTCCATCGCCAGCATGCGCATCTCGGCATTGCTCAGCGCGCGGTTCCAGGCGGCGGCGAACACAACCGTGCAGCCGGTGTCGATGCGCAGTGTGGTGGCCTCCGGGCGCTGGCCTATGGCTATGCCCAGCGCGCCGGTTTTGATGTCATAGATGGTTCCCGACGCCGTGGCGCGCAAGGCGCCGTCAATGAACGCCTCAACGCTTGATCCCTTCCTGCGTCCGCCGAACACATGATATTTACCGTCAACGCCGCCTGAAACCGCCACATTGGTGTTGCTGTTCACGTTGCGGGTATTGAAGGTGAAGATCCCCGAGGAAGCGGTGCTCACCGACCCGGCGGCGCCGTTGAAGCCCAGCCATACATTCGTGGCGTCCGCCAGATTGCCCTGCGCCACGCCCATGCTGATGCGGGACTCGGCGATGGGGTTGGCCAGTATAATCAGGCTCAGATCGCCGGTCCCCGCGCCATCCGAGGTGACAATCGGCTCAAAATTATCCTGCTGCAGCAGATTGCTGGCGCCCGATATCCCAACCCCCGCGCCATAAGGCGATCCGCGTTTCTGAAACGTCGATCCCGCTGTCAGATTGGCCCCGATCAGCGGCGCGCCGGACGGCCCCAGCAGGGCGCCTTTTCCCGAATTGCCCCAGCACGGCGCCAGGAACGCCAGCCCCTTCCAGAGGGACAGGACAGCGGGGTCCACCAGTGCGGGCGTGACATTCCAGGGTTGGGGTTTGTAAAACATGGGCCTACGCGCTCACCCCGTCCAGGCGGTAGGTTCCGCCCATCGTATAGGTGTTGGTGGCGCCGGTGCTCAGCCCGCCGATGCGGAACTTGCGCACCCCCATCACGGCGAAGGAGAAATATTCAGCACTCACCGAATTCGGCTTGATCGTGAACTGCATCAGCGGATGGGTGTCCCAGACTTCCGAACTTTCATCCAGCGTCGCATACACCGACACCTGCAAACTGTCGGTCACCACGCTGCCATGCTCATTATCCAGTTTCAGCTGCACATGGCACAGCTCGCGCGGGTTCAGGCTCACGGCATCCAGGAATTCTTCCGTGCTGTTGTTTATCGCCGTCTGGTCGGTGAAGGCGGCTTCGCTTGCCCAGGCCATGGCTTAAAATCCTCTCGCGGTTTTAATGTCGCCCGGCGATATTTCACCCAGACCCGCGGCGCCCGCGCGGCTGCGCCGGTTGGCGCCCAGGGCGAGGATAATTTCCCGGTCGCCGGGCGCGCCCGTGCCGATCAGCCCATGCGCCACAAGATCATCCAGCCGTGCGGTGACCACGGCCAGATATTGCGCGTTGGCCAGATCGAAACTTTCAAAATCCGCCAGCGCCGATGTCATTTTACGCGCGGCAACGGTTTTGGCGGCGCCCGTGTCGCCCTCGCTGGCGATCTTGATCGCCTCCCATTTGCCCACCAGCGTCAGATAACGGATCACGTCGCCCGCAGGCACCGGCACAGGCGCCGTCAGCGCGTTCAGAAACGCCGCCGCCGCAACGGCGTCCATGGCGGCGGTCTCGGGCCAGGCCGCCAGCAACTGGGTCAGATGCATAACAATCTCCTCCTGTTAATCCGCCGTCGCCGTCAGTGCGCCGATGGCGAAGCTGGGCGTTACCAGGTTCGACACCGCCAGCGCCGCGCCCAGCGCCCCTGACATCCTCAGATTGCCGGCCCCGCTCGAGGACGAACCGACGCCAAAATGCGTGATGCTGTTCGATCCCGCCGTGCACGTCCCGAACGCTACAATTGCGGCGTTCGACACCTGGTTGCCGGACACGGTAAATCCCCCCGTGGTGCGCGCGACGGCCACGCGGGCGTAGCCGGTGTAGGTGGCCTCCGACGTGCCCTGATCGCCCGCCTCGCCGGGATCGGCGGTGTGCAGCGATATCCAGAAACTGCCCGCTGCTGCCGAGGGTTGCAGGCCGGATGCGTCGCCGATATTGGCCAGCGCGATATTCTGGAAAATCAGTTTCAGCAGATCGGTTTCAAAGGCGTTTGTCGCGGACATGTTTTACTCCTCTCCGGCCCAGCCGGAATTGATGTCATAGGCCTCAATTTCACTCATGCTTGTGATGGCGCGGATGGCGTCCTTATGCCTGCCCCGCGCGCCCTCGATGGCGGCCTCGGCGCGGATCAAGGCCGTGCGTTTGGCCGTGATTTTCGCCACCAGCGCATCGGGCGTAACCCCGCGCGCCTCTGCCTCCTGTTTGATGATGGGAAACCTCAAATCATCGCCGGGGTCGGCGGCGAACGCCGCGGCCTCGGCGGCCTTGGCGATCCAGCCCTGCACTTCCATCGGATGGGCGCCATTCAGCATGGCGTCACGCCGGGCCGTGGCGATTTTGCGCACCCGGCGCAGCATCGCGTCCTGCTCCGCCGCCAGTTCATCCGGCGTGGAATCAACCGGGCGAAACCCGCCATTCACATAGCGCCACGCGCCGGGTGTGACATGGGCAGGCGCCGCCGCATCCACGCTGGAAAAACGGTCCCGGCCATACACAATCCCATCGGCCCGCCACCCGCCAGTAAAGTGCGTTGCGGGCGCAAGCGAGACGATCACTCCGGTGGCGCGTTCAATGATCATTGGCACACCTCGAAACAGTACACCCGGCCCATAGTGTAACCGCCAAAGGCGATGATATTATTGCCGCCGATATGAAACAGCGACGGAACGCTGAAGGTCATCGGCTTGTACGGCAGGCTGATGAACGGCAGGCTGAACGCGTCAAACTGCGTCTTGCCCGTGCGGTTCAGGATCAGTCCCGCGCCGGGGTTTTCCAAATTCCCGGAACTTTGCCCGCCGATGACAATATCCTTCCCCGCCGTCCTGATGATCTGCAGGTAACTGTTATTCGAATTGCTGATATTCAGACTGGCGGCGGCCCTCGCAACGGCGATGCCGCCGGGCATGGCTTCGTCTATATAAATCAGCGAGGTTTCGCCATCCCCCGTCGTGGGGCTCCTCCGGCTGAAAATGTACCCGGACCAGTCATTGCCCTGACAGTTGACGTTGTTCGGCAGGCTTGAAGCCACGCCAATCGACAGCCCCGCCGCGCCGGCGGATGTGACCCCGGTCATGGTTCCGATATAGACATCCGCATTCAGCCCGCCCGCCACATGCCCCATGATCTGCGTGGCGCTCAGCTTGGCCGCAGACGGCGCTGAATACCAGTTGCGGAAATAAATATCGCCAGAGCCTGCAAACGGCCCGGTCCCCGCCGTCAGGGTGACCGTGCTGCCGCTCACCGTCAGCTTGCAGACCGCCAGATCATTGGCGCTGTTTTGATAGAAAAACCACCACTCGTCTGTCGCCATGAACACCAGATTGGAGCAAATCCTGTCGTATAATCCCGGATTAACCGCCGTTGGAAAAACCGCCAGCGTGCCCGCCGTGATCGTTGTCGATGGCGCCGCCCCGATCGCGACATGCTGCGCCCGCGCCACGTTGCCCGTATCGCCCACAATCACAATCGCTTGGGTGGCGGACCTTTTCAAGGGCGGGACACCGTAGGGGTAGAGTGGCACAGTGGTCGCGGTAACGATATTGGTTGGGGTTCCCGCCGTAATCGTCACGCCGTCCCCGCTTGTGGGGATACTCAGACCGGTAGCCTGCGCATGAGTGGCGTTCGCCGAGAACACCATCGCCTGCACCGCCGACAGCACAAGCGCGGTGGCCACGCCCCCCGTCAACGCCACCCTGGCGCCGGGAGTGACCGTGGTTCCTGAAACCTAAAATGCAACGGCGTGG
>JBEBFX010000052.1:0-18037 GCA_040081735.1 Alphaproteobacteria bacterium
TCGGGCCGCTTCCCGCCGCCATCATGCGCGATCCGGATCGTTTCAAACGATATGAAGACGTAGGTGTCGAACAGGTCGTGCAGTCTGTCGGCGGGCGCACGCTGGACGAACAAAAAGCCCGTCTGGATGAAATGGTGAAACTCGCGCGTATCGCCGCGTAATCTTGAGCCTCTACACCCCCGCCGGCGCTTTGGCTGGCGGGGCCCGGCCTGCCGGGCGTGATTGATATCCGCCGGAAACCCTGGAAGCGCCATGCGGCTAGGTGTTGCCTTTACATAGGCCAGCGCCGTAGACTTCCTGAAACGCAAGCAAGCAAGGGGGGAAACATGGTCGAGGTAGGCATTTTCATAAATTTTAACGGCGGCACATCGGCGGAACACAGCGTAGCGCTGGCCCAGGCGGCGGAGGAACGCGGTTTCGCGGCCCTGTGGGTGCCCGAACATGTGCTGTTTTTTGAGGACTACGCATCGCGCTATCCCTATTCCGAGGATGGACGGATTACAGGTTTTCGCCATGGCATGGTGGACCCCTTTGTCGCATTGGCCTATCTGGCCGCGCACACCAAGCGCGTCAGGCTTGGCACCGCCGTCGCCCTGATACCGCAGCGCGAGCCGATCTACACCGCCAAGGTTGTCGCCGATGTGGATTATCTGTCGGGCGGACGCGTTAATCTGGGCATCGGGGTTGGCTGGCTCAAGGAAGAATTTGACGCGCTGCGCATTCCCTTTGCCGATCGCGGCAAACGCGCCCGCGAATGCATAAAGGTGATGCAGACTTTGTGGTGCGATGAAGTGTCCCAGCACAAGGGAGAGCTGTTCAATCTGCCGCCCAGCCTGCAAAACCCCAAGCCAATACAAAAACCGCATCCGCCGATGTTCTTCGGCGGCGAAAGCGAACCGGCGTTAAAGCGCGTTGCGGACATTGGCCAGGGCTGGCTGGGAGCGGGCATGATGCCGGAAGACATGCCGCCCAAACTCAAGCGCCTTGATGAACTGCTGGCTAACGCCGGGCGCAGCCGCAAGGACGTTAAAATCTATGTGATGCCCAACGCGCCAGCGCGTGACTCTGACCGTTTCAAACGCTATGAGGACGTGGGTGTTGAGCAGGTTGTGCACATGGTTGGCGGGCGCGGCCTTGACGAACAGAAATCACGGCTTGACGCCATGGCGAAACTGGCCGGGATAGCCGCGTAAATATGGAAAACTTCACGCCAATCAGCGCCACGATTGGCGGCAGCCTGATTGGCCTGTCGGCAGTGCTGCTGCTGCTGCTGCATGGCCGCATTGCGGGCGTCAGCGGTATTGCGGGGGGGCTGATCGTGCCGGTTGCAGGCGATTGGCCCTGGCGGCTGGCCTTTGTGCTGGGGCTTGTTGCCGGGCCGCTGGTCTATATGGCGCTGGGGGGTCCGCTGCCCGAAATTCTGTTCCCGGTTTCTTCGCCCTTGGGCCTGATCTCTGCGGGTCTTCTGGTAGGATTTGGCACACGTTTGGGGGGCGGCTGCACCAGCGGCCATGGCGTATGCGGTGTATCGCGCCTGTCACCGCGCTCGCTGGCGGCAACCGGCGCGTTCATGTTCACCGGATTTGTGACGGTTTTTTTCATCCGCCATGTGATCGGCGGCTGAGATGAGCAAAATCATTTCCGCATTCGCCATCGGCATTCTGTTCGGCATCGGCCTGACGATTGCCCAGATGGTGAACCCGGCCAAGGTGCTGTCATTTCTTGATCTGGCCGGCAACTGGGACCCGAGCCTGGCCTTTGTCATGGGTGGCGGAGCCGGGGTTGCCGCCCTTGGCTATCGCTTCGTGCTGCGCCGTCGCCGTCCCATCCTGGCGGAGATGTTTCAGGTTCCAACCCGCACCGATCTGGACGCCCGTCTGCTTCTTGGCGCGGGCCTGTTTGGCGTTGGCTGGGGAATTGCAGGGTTATGCCCCGGCCCCGCACTTGCAGTGCTAGGGCTTGGACGCAGCGAGGCAGTCATTTTTGCGCTGGCCATGGCCGGCGGCTTTACCCTGTTCGAGATCTACAACCGGGCGCTGATGAAATCAAAATAGGAAAGGAAAGCCCATGCTGGAAGGTGTGAAAGTAGTGGAGCTGGCAAGCTATATGGCGGCCCCGTCGGCGGCCATGGTACTGTCGGATTGGGGCGCCGAGGTGATCAAGATCGAGGATGTCGGCGGCGATCCGGTGCGCAAGGCATTTCACGCAACAAGCTGGTCGGAAACCCGATGTTCGCCTTTGACAATCGCGGCAAGCGCGGCGTGGCGATCAATATCCGCAGCGCGGATGGCGCCAGGATCGTGCGCGAGCTGGTCAGCGGGGCGGATGTCTTCATCACCAATGTGCGCCCCGGCGCGTTGAAACGCGCAGGGCTGGATTATGACAGCATCGCAAAGGATAACCCCAGACTGATTTATTCCAGCGTGACGGGCTATGGGCTGCAGGGCGAGGAACAGGACCGGCCCGGTTTTGACATTGTGGCGTTCTGGGCGCGTTCGGGAATGGCCCGGATGATCCCGCCCAAGGGCGCCGATCCGATTCCGCTGCGCGCAGCGGTTGGCGATCACATCACCGGAATTACCACGGTCAGCGGGATTATAGCCGCGCTCTATGCCCGTGACCGCACCGGCAAGGGCGCGCTGGTGGAAACCTCCTTGTTGCGCACGGGCATTTTCGCCCTCGCATCCGACATGGCGACGCAGCTGCATTTCGGCAAACTGTCTTCCACTGCGCCACGCGAACGGGCCGATGAAGCCACCCGCAATTTTTATAAAACGTCTGACGGCGAATGGCTGATGCTGATTCCGCGCGGCAATAAAACCGATTTTGGCGATATTTGCAGAGCGGCCGGGCTCCCGCAAATCCTGGGTGATCCACGCTTCATGACACCCATTGACCGCAAGGAAAACGCCGCCGTCATGGTCAAAATGTTCGATGAGGCGTTCGCCACCCGCACCCTGGCCGAATGGGGCAAAATTCTGGATGACGGCGATCTTGTCTGGGCGCCCGTGCTGCACCCCAATCAGGTTGTCGTTGACCCGCAGGCGCATGCCTCTGGCTCGTTTGTCGATGTCCCTGACCGGGCTGGCGGCACGGTAAAGGGCATTGCCTCCCCTGTGCGCTTTAACGGCGCGCCAATCATGCCGAAACGGCCCGTGCCCGAGGCGGGACAGCACACAGCAGAGGTGCTGGCCGAACTGGGCTATGATAGCGCGGCCATCGAAAAACTGCGCGCGGACAAGGTGATTAATTAGGCTGGGATTTTGCCTGAATTTAATGTATGCACGATAATTCTTGACTCTCCTTATAATGTATGCACGATAATGTCGTGAAAATTACCTTTGATCCTGTTAAGGACGCCGCCAATACCGCAAAGCATGGTGTGCCGCTTGCGCTGGCTGCCGATCTTGAATGGCAGTCGGCGCTAATTTGGCCGGATATCCGAAGGGACTATGGCGAACTTCGCCAGTCGGCGTTGCTTCTGATGGGGGGATCGGGTGTTTTTTGCAGCCTTCGTGGATCGCGCCGATGGACGGCGCATCATCACTTTACGCAAGGCCAATCAACGGGAGGCGATAAAGTATGCGTCAAACGATTAAAACCCGCTCTGGCCGCGTCCTTGTTCTTCCAACCCCGGAAGAAGACGCCGTCATCACTGCGGCGGCCATGTCTGACCCTGACGCGCTTCCCTATACGGATGAAGAATGGGAGCGGGCAAAGCCCTTTATGCGGCTTGGCCGTCCGCCCGCCGCGATCACCAAGGAACGTATTACGATCCGCCTGTCCCGGGAAGTTGTCGAAAGGTTCCGCGCCACCGGCGCGGGCTGGCAAACCCGTATTGACGCCGCGTTGCAAGACTGGCTGCGGGAGCATCCCTGAACGAGGAGACTTGATGGCATGTAATCAATCCTATATAGGACAGCTACACTTACCTGTATAGGATATCTCCGAATGACTGTTTCCCAACGGGTGCTACGCTGGCAGAGTATATGGGAAGACACCGACCCGGACAGGGTTGCCGCGCTCTATACCGCCAACGCCACCCATGCCAGCGCCGGTGTCAAGGCCAGAATGCCTGAACTGGGAACGGCGGAACTGCGCGGGCAGGAACAGATACGCGCCTATGCGGAAATGTCGTTTGCACTGGTGAAAAACATCCGGTTTGAGATTCTGGGCGTAACAACACAAGGGCCGCGCGATGTGGTGGAATATCTACGCCGTTCCTCCATCGATACGTCGGGCCCCAGGCATGTCGTGGAAATACTGGAATGGCAGGGTGACCTGCTGTGCGCCATCCGGCTATTTCATTTCTGAACCGCCCCGGCCGCGCAGCGAAATCCGGACCCCCCCCGTAATTCCCCATGCGGCGCTTGCGGTGCGGGCGAAATCACGCCATGCTGCCATCCAGTAAAGACAAGAAACGAATGCGGTGAGGACCACCATGCTGACAGCCGCGAGATGGGCGCTGCCTGGGCAACTCTGCCTCCTGATGCTGATGATGTTTCAGCCGGGCCTGCCTGCAAGGGCCGATACCGAACGCTATAATGGCGCCCTGCGGGGCAAAGAACTGTCGCCCCCCATAGAAACCCATGCCCTGGGCAGCGTGCAATTGGCGCTCGTTGGCGATCAGCTGTCATGGATCGTAAGCTTCTATGATCTGGACAGTCCGCCTGTATCCGTACAGATGCACGGCCCGGCAGGACCGGGTGAGAATGCCGGTATGCTATTGGACATGGGCAATAACTGGGGCGATCTGGGCCGCAATAACATCATGTCCGGCAAGGCCGTTATCAACGCGGATCAACGCGCCAGCCTGTCCTCCGGCAAGTGGTATCTGCTGGTGCGCACCAGGTCCCATCCCGGCGGCGAGCTGCGCGGGCAGATGCAACGCTTCAATTAAGCATTAAGCATCAAGCGGCCAGCGGGCGCGCGCCGGCGCGCCCAGCGGGTCGCTTAAGCCTGACGCAAGCCGCTCAATCCCGGCCCAGCCGATCATCGCGGCATTGTCGGTGCATAGCCGCGCCGGCGGCGCCGCCAGCAGAAAACGCTCCCGGTCACACAGCGCGCTTAACGCGCCGCGCAGGGCCTGATTGGCGGCAACCCCGCCTGCCACTACAAGCGTAAGATCGCGCCCCGCGCCATGGCGTGAGCGAAACAACGCCATGGCGTTACGGCAACGGTCCGTCAGAACATCGGCCGTGGCGGCCTGAAAGCTGGCGGCCATATCAGCCCTGTCCTGATCCGCCAGTTCGCCCAGTCCGGAGACCATATGCCGAACCGCAGTCTTCAGGCCGGAGAATGAAAAATCACATCCCGGCCGGCCCAGCATGGGACGCGGCAGCGCAAAGCGGGCCGGATTACCCGTCCTTGCCGCCTGTTCAACCGCAGGCCCCCCCGGAAAACCCAGGCCCAGAAGCTTGGCGATCTTGTCAAAGGCTTCGCCCGCCGCATCATCCAGACTTCCGCCAAGCCGCAGATAATCGCCAACGCCCCGCACCTCCAGCAATTGACAGTGCCCGCCGGACACCAGCAGCAGCAGATAGGGAAACGCCACTGGTTGCACCAGCCGCACCGATAATGCATGCCCCTCCAGATGGTTCACCGCCAGCAGCGGAATGGCGCGGGCGGCGGCAATGGCCTTGCCGGTTACCAGTCCCACCATCACCCCGCCGATCAGGCCGGGTCCGGCGGTCGCGGCCACGCCATCCAGCCCGTCCCAGCCGCATCCCGCTTTCTCGATGGCGGACTTGATCAGTTTGTCGAGTGACAGAATATGCGCCCTGGACGCAATTTCAGGAACCACGCCCCCATAGGGACGATGTTCTTCAAACTGGCCAAGCACCAGATCGGACAGAATTTCAGGCAGGCCATCCGCCTCCGCGCAGCCATGGCGCAGCAAGTCCGGATGACCGCGGATGACCGCAGCGGCGGTTTCATCGCAACTGGTCTCAATGCCTAGAATCGTAAGCGGTTTTGGGTGCATACAGCGGGTAACTTATATAAGAGAACCGGCAGTCTGTATTTGCCGCGATAACCGGCTTATAACACAGCTTTTCACCGTCTGTTCAGGAGACCGGAGATTTTATGCCTGACGCGCCCAGATTGCCGGTCCGGATCGGCACACGCGGCAGCCCGCTGGCCCTTGCCCAGGCGCAGGAGACGCGCGCGCGCCTGCTTGGCGCCCATCCGGGCCTGACCATCGGCCAGATTGAAATACAGGTCATCCAGACCACGGGCGACAGGGTGCGCGACCGCCCATTATCAGAAATCGGCGGCAAGGGCCTGTTTACCAAGGAAATCGAAGAGGCGCTGCTGGAACGGCGCATCGACCTTGCGGTGCATTCCATGAAGGACATGCCCGCTGAATTGCCCGAAGGGCTGGCGATACTCTGCCTGCTGGAGCGCGAGGACCCGCGCGACGTTCTCATCAGCGCAAAGGCGCAAACAATTGACGCCTTGCCGCAAGGCGCAACCGTCGGCACATCGTCGCTGCGCCGTCAGGCGCTGCTGCTGCGCGCCAGGCCGGATCTGCGCGTAATCACGTTTCGCGGAAATGTGCAGACGCGGCTCGCCAGGCTTGATGCGGGCGAGGCCGATGCGACCCTGCTGGCGCTGGCGGGACTGCGGCGGCTTGGCCTGGAGAGCATATCGGCCTCTGTCATACCGGTTCTGGAAATGCTGCCCGCCGTCGCCCAGGGCGCGATTGGCGTTGAAGCGCGCGCAGGCGATAGCGCGATGGCGCGCCTGCTGCAACCGCTTAATCATCTGCCGACGGAATATTGCGTCAGGGCCGAGCGGGCGTTTCTTGCAGCACTGGATGGTTCGTGCCGCACCCCGCTTGCGGCGCTGGCGGAAATTCTTCCGGGGGATCGTCTGCGTCTCTGCGGGCAGATTATCCGGCCGGATGGTTCGCAATTGCTTGAAGCCAGACGTGAAGGCGCACTTGCCGATGCGGCCCGGATGGGCTTTGATGCAGGCGTCGAATTACGCCTGCGCGGCGGCGAGGATTTTTTCGCCGCGTCTCTATGAACGTTACAGGAAACAGGAGGGCGCCATGCGCTATCTTATCACCCGGCCGGAAGAAGACGCGGCGCCGTTAGCCGAAGCGGTGCGTGCCCTGGGGCATCAGGCGATGATCGATTCCATGCTGCGCATAACGCCCTTCGACGACGTGCAGCTGGATACCGGCGGCGTGCAGGCGCTGTTATTCAGCAGCGCGAACGGGGTTCGGGCGTTTTCCGATATTTCGCTTAACCGGCGGGTTCCTGTCTTTACCGTGGGTGAAGCCAGCGCCGCTATTGCCCGCGAGATGGGCTTTC
Organism: Alphaproteobacteria bacterium; assembly: GCA_040081735.1. GTDB lineage: Bacteria > Pseudomonadota > Alphaproteobacteria > UBA11222 > UBA11222 > UBA11222. The sequence goes on from JBEBFX010000052.1 coordinate 7,320, forward strand.
GCAAGGTGTTTGCCGGGGGCGGCGATGTCGCTGCGCTGGCGCAACTGGTTGCCGGTTCTCTAAAGCCCGAGGAAGGAATATTAATGCACATATCGGGAACTGTCGTGGCGCGGGAATTAAAGGATCTGCTGCAAAGGGATGGCTTCAATGTGTTTCGCGTCCGGCTGTACGAATCCGAACCCGCAACACGTCTCAGCGATCCAACCATTACCCATTTCAGGAGCGGAGAACTGGACGGCGTGCTGTTTTATTCGCCCCGGACGGCGCAGATTTTTGCCGATCTCGTCATTGAGAACCGGCTGACCGAGGCCTGCCGCCGCATTCGCGCGCTGTGCCTGAGCGAGGCTGTCGCAGAAGTGGCGGACAAACTGCCCTGGCGCGCCATTAAAGTCGCCGGTGAGCCTACCCAATCCGCTATGCTTGAAATGCTGACGCCATGAGCACCCAGACCTGATGCAGGAAATACCGGAAAAATCACCAACGCCATTGCTCTCCGTCACGGGCCTGTCACGGCGGCTGACCATCGCGGGTTTAATAGTTTTGGGGCTCGCGGCCGCCGGCCTGTGGGGCTGGTGGTCTATGCGGGAAACCTCAGCAACACTTGCCCTGCCGCCGCAGCCCGCCTTGCAACCCCTGCCGCCGGCGCCATTAGAGCCTGTTGTCACAGCCGCCGCCGCCAATGCCTTTGCACAGATCACTATGCGGCTTGCTGAACTGGAGGCCCAATTTGATCAGTTGAAGGCCGCGCCTTCGACTGTGCAGGACCCGGCGGCGATAGCGCAACTGAATGACGCAGTGCGCAACATAACCGGCGGCATGGACGCCATCAACACGGCTGTGGCCACGTTAAACGCGCGCCTTGCCGCTGTGGAAGCAGTGCAGGCGGCGCAACCCCTGGGCGGAGAGGCAAAACGCATTTCCTATGCGCTTGGGCTGCGCGAACTGGAACGGGCCGCCGGCGGTTCGGGGCCATTTGCTGTGCAGCTGGAAACCCTCGCCACATTACCGGACGACCCGGCGGCCGCCGGTCCGTCCATCGCCCGGTTACGTCCATATGCGGCATCGGGCATAAAGTCGCGCGCATTATTGGCGGCGCGATTTGACGCGGCGGCGGCGGCTATTGTGCGCGCGGATTCCCTGTCGGGCGCGCCAAACGGATGGGGCGGGCGGACCTACGCCTTTGTCCTGTCCCTGATCATGATCCGGCCAACGGGCGAACGCGAGGGCAGCGATGTTCCATCACTGGTTGCCCGCGCGCAAGTGCGGCTTGAGGCCGGCGATCTGGATGGCGCCCTGATGGAACTGGACGCCCTGAAAGGTGAAGCCGCAGCCGCGGCCGCCCCCTGGGTCAACGACGCCCGCGCCCGGCTGGCGGCCGAAGAGGCGCTGGCGCAACTGACAGCGGCATTCACGCAACACCTGAATAACAGTGCCGCCCCCGCCCCATCTGCCGCCGCACCACTTCCTGACAAAGCGGGGGAATAGACCGGCGATGGGCAGGCTGCTGCGTTTATTTGTCATCGTTGCGTCGATTGCGGTTCTTGTGGCGTGGCTGGCGGATCATCCGGGACAGCTGGTATTGGACTGGCAGGGTTACCGGATCGAAACCAGCTTTGCCGTTCTGCTGGCCATCGGCGCCGGTCTTTATGGGCTGCTGCGCGCGCCATTCTGGATCCATAGCCGCTGGCGCGGCGCGCGCGGGCAGCTTGTCAGGCATCGGAACGGTCTTGAGGCGCTGACCCGTGGTATGACAGCGATTGCCGCCGGCGATGCAGGCGCCGCCAACCGCTATGCCGCGCGTGCGGACCGGTTATTGGCGGGTGCGCCCCTGAGCTTGCTGATGCAGGCCCAGGCCGCAGAACTGCGCAAGGATGAACTGGCGGCGCGGAATTATTTTCAAACCATGTTAATTGCGCCGGAAACGGAATTTCTGGGCTTGCGCGGCCTGCTGGGCCAGGCCATGCGTCAGGGCGACATGGATTATGCCGCCCGGCTGGTGGACCGGGCCATGCGGCTGCATCCGAAAAGTCCGTGGCTGATCCGCAACAAGTTTGAAATTGAATGCGCAACGGGCGCATGGCCCCAGGCCCGTGAGACCCTTGGGCGCGCCGCCCGGACCAAACTGATCACCCGGGAGCAGCGCAATCGCCGTCAGGGTATTCTGGCGTTCGCGCAAGCCTGCCAGGCCCTGGAGCAAGGGGCCGACGCCCAGGCCCTCGGCTCTGCGCAGGAAGCACTGAAAGGCGCGCCGGACCTTATACCCGCCGCTGTTCTGTCTGCGCGGCTTCTCGCCGCATCCGGCAAACCGGACAAGGCGGCGCGCGTGCTGGAAAAATGCTGGGCGCTGAACCCGCATCCCGATCTGTCGGAAACCTTCGGGTCGCTGGTCCCCGATGAGAAACCCGCCCAGCGCCTGATACGGATGCGCCGCTTGATTGCCGCCAATCCCGAACATCTCGAAAGCCGCCTGCTGGGGGCAGCGACTGCTCTCGCCGTTGGCGAAACCGCGCGCGCCCGGGAATTGCTGAAGTCTTTAATGGGGCCGGAGGCGCCTGGTGACGCCAGTCAGCGGGTTTGCATTCTTATGGTGCAGCTGGCCCAGGCGCAGGGATTGAGCGCTCAGGAAGCCCAGCGCTGGCTGGCCCTGGCGCCGCTGGCGGCGCCTGATCCGGCCTGGCAGTGCCGGGATTGCGGTAAACAATCCCAGACATGGCAGATGCTGTGCCCGTCCTGCGGCGCGTTTGACAGCATCCACTGGGCTGTCCCGGAGCCATCGAAGCGGGCGGACGTCATTGCAGCGCCGGGATTGCTTGCGCAAGGCGCGTCACTTTGATACACCGGCGCTCATTACCATAGGCCGCCTTAGCTCAGCTGGTAGAGCATCGCATTCGTAATGCGGGGGTCGCGTGTTCGAGTCACGCAGGCGGCACCATCCGTTTCGCCCGAAGCCCCGGCGAAGGGGAACCATCCATGCCGGACTATTCCGGCCGTGACGCGGTCGCATCAAGGCGGCGTTTGGCCTCGGAGAACACATCCGCCGGAAGCGGGCCGTTGCGCGCGGCGGCGAGATTATCTTTCAGATGGTCCGGGTTTTTGGTGCCGATAATGGTGGTGTCAAGCGAGGGATCAGCAATCGCAAAGCGCACCATGAATTCCATGCGCGACATGCCGTTCAGCAATTCATCCAGACGCCCGGTTTCCCAGCGCCCGCTCATTTCGTCGCGCGACAGCATGTAATAGCTTTTGTTCCAGTCCGTTGGGGCGCCACGCGCAACCGCGCCGCGTATGATAATTCCAGCGCCGGCGGCAGAGGCCGCTGCAATAATGTCCTCGTGCTCGCGCTGCAACGCGGAATAGGGGATCTGGAAAACGTCGAACAGGCCGGAAGCGACCTGCTCTGTCAAATGAGGCAAAATCCCTGACTCGCCGATAAAGCGCAGCTTGCCTTCCTGCTTCAACTTCAGAAGTTCGTCCATGGCGCCCTCGGCTTCCCACTCCGCACGGGTAAGGCTGCGATGGATCTGAACGATGTCGATATAGTCTGTGCGCATGGCGCGCAGGCTGTGCTCAACCCCAGCGCGGATGTTGGCGGCGGTGTGGATATGCGCGCCGCCCATCCCCTTGCCCGGCACGCACCCGCATTTGGTCGCCAGAATGAATTCGCTGCGCCGGTGCGATATGGCCTTGCCGATCCGCGCTTCGCTGGTCCCATAGCAGACCGCCGTGTCAATAAAATTGACGCCGCTATCGAGAACGGCGTTCAGCACACGGCCTGCCTCATCGTCAGTAATTTCACCCGCGGCGGGCGGCCCCCCCAGATCCATGGCGCCAAAGCCAAGGACCGTTACGGACAGGCCGGTGCGGCCCAGTGTGCGTTGCTCCAGATCCCCCATGCGCGGCTCCCTGTTTCATCCGGTTGCAAATATTCCATTGTGCAATAGAGGCTAACCCTACACCTGCACGCATCAAGTGTCCCAGAATATTGAAGGGGCGATATTGGGTTTCACGCATACGCAGGGCTACTCCAATTCCCTGAACTGCGAGATATGCACCGGCGGGCTGCCGGGGAATTGCGCGATGATTTCCAGCTTGCCGCCCATGGCTTCGATATAAGATCGCAATGTGCTGACATACATATCTGTTCGCCGCTCGATTTTGGACACCGCCGCCTGATTGATCTGCAATGTCTTCGCCACCTTCGCCTGCGAGCGGCGCTGCGCTTTGCGGATTTCCTGCAATGTGGCTTCTTCCGCCAGCAATTCTGCGCCACGCTTTGCAATCGCAACGCGCTCTTTCCTGGGCAGTTTGCTAATAAAGTCCTTAGCGTTTATTGCCATTTTCCTGCTCCATCTCTTTTACATGTTTTGCAAACCGCGCATCGGCAATGGGTATATTTTTTTCATACCATCGTTTGTCGCCCTGCTTGTTGCCGCCAACCAGCAGTATGCTCCTGCGCTTTGGGTCGAAGGCGAATAATATTCTCCATGGCTGGCCTTTGCATTGGATACGAAGTTCTTTCATGTTCGTAAACTTCGAGCCTTTGACCGTATCAACGCGCGGTCTTCCCAGTTCAGGTCCATATACAGCAAGCAGATCAACACGCGCCGCGATTTCTTTTCGCACGTTCGCATCTTGTTCCAAAAGCCACGCCGCGAAATCTTCGTCGAATAATACCTGCCATTCCATAGGTGGAATATATTCCATAGAAGGATTATTGTCAAGCTGTGTGACGGAAGGAATGCGCGGGAGAAATAGCTTCAATTTGAATCCATTAGACTCTAGAAACGATACAAAGGCCCAAGAAGCAGGACAAGGACAAAACATGAGCGAGTCAGCGCCGGAACGCGAATTCATGGAATATGACGTGGTGATCGTCGGCGGCGGGCCGGCGGGGCTCAGCGCCGCCATCCGTCTGCGCCAGCTGGCCATTGAAACCGGGCGGGAAATTTCCGTCTGCGTTCTGGAAAAAGGCTCCGAGATCGGCGCGCATATCCTGTCCGGCGCGGTGATGGACCCGATTGCCATGAACGAGCTGTTCCCGGACTGGAAGGCGATGGGCGCGCCGCTCAACACGCCTGTCACTGATGACCGGTTTTATGTGCTTGGCCCGGCCGGCCAGGTGCGGTTTCCGAACTTCCTGTTGCCGCCGATGCTGAACAATCACGGCAATTATGTGGTCAGCCTGGGCAATGTCTGCCGCTGGCTTGCGCAACAGGCAGAGGCGCTGGGGGCCGAAATCTATCCGGGCTTCGCCGCGGCCGAAGTTCTGTACAATGACGATGGTTCCGTGCGTGGCGTCGCCACCGGCGATATGGGCGTTGGCAAGGACGGCAAACCCAGGGACAATTATACGCCGGGGCTGGAGCTGCGCGGCAAATACACGCTGATCGCCGAAGGGGTGCGCGGATCGCTGGCCAAACAGCTGATCCAGAAATTTCAGCTGGACAAGGACAGCGATTTCCAGAAATTCGGCATTGGCGTCAAGGAAGTCTGGGACATCGACCCCGCCAAACACAAGCCCGGACTGGTGATGCACAGTTTCGGCTGGCCGCTGGGCAACAGCACCGGCGGCGGCACGTTTCTGTATCACATGGAAAACAACCAGATCAGCATCGGCTTTGTGGTGCATCTGAATTACACAAACCCGCACCTCTCGCCGTTTGACGAGCTACAGCGTTTCAAGCATCACCCGATGATTGCCGAAATGCTTGCGGGCGGGCGCCGCGTCGCCTATGGCGCGCGCGCCATCACCGAAGGCGGCCTGCAATCGGTGCCGAAGCTGACATTTCCCGGCGGCGCGCTGATCGGCTGTTCGGCGGGCTTTGTCAATCTGCCGCGCATCAAGGGCAGCCACAACGCCATGAAGACCGGCATGCTGGGGGCCGAAGCGGTGTTCGCCGCCGTTCAGGCGGGCCGTTCCCATGATGAACCTGCGGCCTATGAACAGGCGTACCGCGAGAGCTGGGTCTATACGGACCTGTACAAGGTGCGCAACGCCAAGCCATTGTGGTCGCGCTTCGGCCTGATCCCCGGCATGGGATTTTTCGGCCTTGATCTGTGGATGAATGCGTTGCGCATCGGCCTGCCGTTTACCCTGAAACACGGCAAGCCGGACCATGCGACGTTAAAACTTGCGGCCGAATGCAAACAGATTGTCTATCCAAAACCCGACGGGGTGCTGTCGTTTGACAAGCCCAGTTCGGTCTATCTGTCCGCCACCAATCACGAAGAAGATCAGCCCTGCCATCTGACCCTGCGCGATGCGTCGGTGCCAATCGCAAAAAACCTGCCGATGTATGACGAACCGGCGCAGCGTTATTGCCCGGCCGGCGTGTACGAGGTGATCCGCGACGCGGACGGCGCCAATCCGCGCTTTCAGATCAATGCCCAGAACTGCGTGCACTGCAAAACCTGCGACATCAAGGACCCGGCCCAGAACATCAACTGGACCGTGCCCGAGGGTGCTGGCGGTCCGAACTATCCGAATATGTGAGGGGGCGGGGTCTATCGCTTCGCAGCCGTTTTATACACGGCATTGCGATCACGTTTGCCAACTGCAACCACAATGACAATCAGTTCTGCGTCGCGCACTTCATAAACCAGACGAAAGCCTGCACTGCGCAATTTGATCTTGTAACGATCTTTCTGCCCGGAAAGTTTCGCCGAGGGCATATGCGGATGGATCAATCGCTCCGCAAGTTTCTTCTTGAACTGGTTACGAATGTTAGCTTCCAGCCCGCGCCATTCCCTCAAAGCCTCGGTCTTGAATTTAAGGCTATAGCTCATCAAGCGTGACGGCGACTTCCGGCATGTCTTTGCGTGCGTCCGCGATGGCGTTCAGCTCAATATCCTCTATCAGGTCCAGCAATGCCTCATAGGCCGCTGCGGGAACGCAATAGAATGCCGGCGCATTGCGGTTCAGAATCGCAACCGGCGCGCCATCCCCCGCGGCCACAGTGCCCATCGGGTCTTTTTTCAGTTCAGATATACTGGCCGTTGTTTCCGCCAGGATGAGGTTCGTCATAATCTTTTTCCAGTACGGTTACAAGTGCTATTGCAAGTACTGTTAATAGTGTCACTAATGGATATTTTTGTCAATTTATTCGCGATTTTATCGTCAGTTTTTTTTGGCGGTTTGGATCGCTCTTTACGCGGATGCAAGGAATCGAACCGCTTATTCGGAATAAGGTGAATTGAAATAAGCGCTTAAGAATTGGAGAGGATAACCTTCACTCAATCACGATCCTCGGCGCCACCCGCCCCGGCGCGTTTTTGGCCGCGTCCAGCTTGTGGGCCACCAGTTCAGCGATGTCGCGATAGATGGCTGCCTCGGCGCTGCCAGGCGCGCTGACGACAATCGGCGTGCCGGCGTCGGAAGTTTCGCGGATCGATTGATGCAGCGGCACTTCGCCCAGAAAATCGCAGCCATATTTTTCGGCGGTGGCGCGCGCGCCGCCCTGACCGAAGATATAATGTTTCGCGCCGCTTTCAGGGCTGACGAAATAGCTCATATTCTCGATCACGCCCAAAATCGGCACATGGGTGGTCTCGAACATTTTCAAACCGCGCCGCGCATCAATCAGGGCAATTTCCTGCGGCGTCGAAACGATAATCGCCCCCGCCAGCGGCACCCGCTGCACCAGCGTCAACTGCGCATCCCCGGTGCCGGGCGGCATGTCAACGACAAGTATGTCCAGCTCGCCCCACGCCACGTCGTTCAGCATTTGCGTGAGCGCGCTCATCACCATCGGGCCGCGCCAGATCATGGGCGTGTCCTCATCCACCAGAAAACCGATCGACATGCATTTGACGCCGTAATTCTGCATCGGCAGCAGCTTGTGCCCGTCGGTAGTCGAGGGCTTGCCTTTCAGGCCCAGCATGCGAGGGATGGATGGACCGTAAATATCCGCGTCCAGCAGCCCGACCTTGCGCCCCAGCCCCGCCAGCGCCAGCGCCAGATTGACCGCTGTGGTGGATTTGCCGACGCCGCCCTTGCCGCTGGCCACGGCAATGATGGCCTTGATGCCGGGAATGGTTTGCTTCTCGCCCGCTTTGGCCGCCTGCTTTACAGCGGGCTTTGGGGCATGGGTGTGCGTATGGGCATGATCGTGATCCTGCGCCTGCGGCCGCGAGGCAGAACGCGATGGACTATCCGTATGGGCTGTCAATACAACGGCAACCCGAGTGACACCCGCCAGCGCGCGCACGGCGTCAATGCAGGCCATGCGCAGCGGCTCTTTGGCGGCGCCCTCGGCCGGGGACACCTCAAGCGAAAATCCGACTTCGCCGTCCTTGATGACCAGCCCCTGCACCATGCCGAGGCTGACGACATCCGCACCCCTGCCGGGATCAATAACACTGGACAGGGCTTGCAGGATTTGCGCGCGATCGGGCATGTGAGTATCCAATATCCTGTCCGTCCTGTTGAAATTCGCAAACCCTGGCGCCGCCTGGGTTGGTGATGCGATTGCTTAGCCGCCATGTCTGTCATATAAACCGCATTAGGCCGAAAGCCAATACGAGCCTGGATCAAAACAACGGAGCGCACGCCTTATGCCCTGGAACAATGACGGTGACGGTAATTCCGGAAATCGTGGACCCTGGGGCAATCGGCCCAGTGGGGGTGATGGCGGCGGCCCGCGCGGCCCGCAAGGCCCCCGTGGGCCATGGGGCGGCGGCCAGGGGCCCGGCGGCGGGGAGCCGCCCGATATTGAAGCCCTGCTGCGCCAGGCCCAGGCGCGGCTGCAAAATCTGTTTCCCAATGGCAAAATTGGCGGTGGCGGCCTGGGTCTGGCCGCGATCCTGATTGGCGGCCTGTGGCTGGCCACGGGATTTTATACCGTAAAAACCGATCAGCAGGGGGTTGTGCTGCGCTTCGGAAAATTTTCAGAAATTACTCAGCCCGGTTTGAACTACCATCTGCCCTATCCCATCGAATCGGTTATGACGCCGCCGGTGACGAACGTAAACCGCGTCGATGTCGGCTTTCGCCCGTTTTCGGACACACGCAATCCCGACCGAACCCAGGACGTGCCCCAGGAAAGCCTGATGCTTACCGGCGATGAAAATATTGTCGATGTGGATTTTTCGGTGTTCTGGCGCATCCGTGACGCCGAGAAATTTCTGTTCAACATGGCCAATGCGCCGGAGAATGTGAAATCCGTCGCCCAAAGCGCCATGCGCGAGGTCATCGGCCGTATGCAGATTACGCCGATTCTGACCGAAGCCCGCAACCAGATTGAACAGGATGTGATGCTGCTGACCCAGCAGGTTCTGGATAATTACAATGCAGGCATACAAATCAGTCAGGTGCAGCTGCAGAAAGTCGATCCCCCGATTGCGGTCATTGACGCCTTCCGCGACGTGCAGGCGGCGCGCGCCGATCTGGAACGTCAGCGTAATGAGGCGGAAGCCTACGCCAACGACATTATCCCCCGCGCCCGTGGCGAGGCCGCGCAAATTGAGCAGGACGCCCAAGCCTATATGCAGCAGACTATTGCCGAGGCGAATGGTGACGCGCAACGCTTCACTGCGGTCCATGACCAATTCGTAAAAGCCAGGGATGTGACGCAAAAGCGCATCTATCTGGAAACCATGGAGAAGGTTCTGTCCGGCATGAACAAGGTTGTGATCACCGACCCGAAAGGCAGCGGCATGGTGCCCTATCTGCCCTTGCCCGAACTGCACAATCGAAGTCAGGCCGGAACAGGAGAAGCGCAATGAACAGAAGCCTTCCCCTTCTGCTGATCGCCGCTGGCGCCCTTGTGGTGCTGGCTTATTCGACTTTGTTTACCGTACACCAGACCGAACAGGCGCTGGTGCTGCAGTTTGGGGATCCCAGGCGCGTCGTAAACGAGCCTGGGCTGAACTGGAAACTGCCGTTTGTGCAGAATGTGATTTTCTTTGATAAACGCATCCTGGACTATGACATTCCGGAAGCGGAAGTCATTGCCTCGGACCAGAAACGCCTGGTGGTGGACGCCTTTGCGCGTTATCGCATTACAGACCCGCTGAAATTCCGCCAGACGGTTGTAACCCTCGCGGGTGTCGATGCGCGGCTTTCCACACTGCTCAATGCCGGTTTGCGGCAGGTGCTGGGTAAAGAAAGCTTTTTTGCAATTCTGTCCGGCGAACGGGCGGCGCTGATGAATTTGATCCGTGACCGTGTCAATAACGAGGCCGCGCAGTTCGGCATCGAAATTGTGGATGTCAGGATACGCCGCGCCGATCTGCCCGAGGCCAACAGCCAGGCGATTTACCGCCGGATGCAGACCGAACGCGAACGCGAAGCCCGTGAAGCGCGCGCCCAGGGCGCGGAAATCGCCCAGCGTATCCGCTCGCGCGCGGACCGGGAAAAGACCGTCCTGCTGGCGGAAGCGAAGCGCGATTCAGAAATTACACGCGGCAAGGGTGACGGCGAGCGTAACCGCATTTTTGCGGAAGCGGTCGGCAAGGACCCGGAATTTTTCGCCTTCTACCGCTCCATGCGCGCCTACCAGGAGGCCTTTAAACCTGCGGACACCACGATGATCCTGTCACCGGACAGCGAGTTTTTCCGCTATTTCATTGACCTGAGCGGCAAGGGCAGCGCTGCGGGAACGCGATAAATCTCTAAATAGTCCCAATCATGCCCCACTTACTCCTTATTCGAGGACCAGTTTTGGGCTGAAGACTTGATAAACATTTACAGCAAAAGGATCATACAGATGCAGGTGAGG
>JBEBFX010000205.1:0-4993 GCA_040081735.1 Alphaproteobacteria bacterium
CTTCGTTTGGCGGCGGCATTGCCTTCGAGGAAGGGCGGATTTTTGTCACCAGCGGGTACGGTTTCGTCGCTGCGCTGGATGCAAAAACCGGCGAAGAGATTTGGCGCCGGCCCGTGAACGTGCCCATTCGCAGCGCCCCCACGGTAAATGGCGGGCGGGTTTTTGCGACTACCCAGGATAACCAGCTTTACGCGCTGGCGGCCGATGACGGGCGCGTATTGTGGAATTATCAGGCGCTGGTCGAAAGCGCCGGTATTCTGGCCAGCGCATCGCCCGCAGTGGCGGGGGATACGGTTGTCGCCCCCTTTACCTCGGGGGAACTGGTGGCCCTGCGGGCAGAAAATGGCCGTACCGCCTGGACCGATACGCTAATCAAAAGCAGCCATCTGACGCCTATATCCGAATTGAACGATATTGCCGGGCGTCCGGTCATCGACCGGGGCCGCGTATTCGCCATCAGCCATTCCGGTAATATTGTCTCGATTGACCTGCGCACGGGCGAACGCATCTGGACACGCAACATCGCAGGTGTACAGACACCCTGGATTGCCGGTGATTTTATCTATCTCCTGACGCTGGAAGGTGAGATAACAGCCCTGTCTCGCCGTGATGGGCGGGTGCGATGGGTGACGCAGTTACGGCGTTACAAGGATCAGGAAGATCAGGAAGGCCGCGTTGAATGGAGCGGACCCGTGCTGGCCGGGGATCGTCTGATCGCCGTCTCCAGCCTGGGCCAGCTTATTTCCGTTTCACCGTTTACAGGCAAGGTGCTGGGTTTCATCACCATGCCTGATGGAACTTTTGTACCGCCTGTGGTAGCTAACCAGACACTGTACATACTGACCCGGGATGCGCAGGTTTTGGCGTATCGATAAAATAGCGTCATTTTGACTCAATCACTTCGTCCACTGCGTCATTGCGAACGAAGTGAAGCAATCCAGGGCCACACCGGAAAGTCTGAATCCGTAATTCTGGATCGCAACGCCGCTTATTTGGCCCGCTGTGACGCAAATTGGATGTAAGCTGCATCATGTTCACGCTCGTAATTGTTGGCCGGCCCAATGTGGGCAAATCGACGTTGTTCAACCGGCTGGTTGGCAAACGGCTGGCGCTGGTGGATGACACGCCGGGCGTCACGCGCGATCGCCGCGAAGGTCAGGGCAGACTGGCTGATCTGGCTTTCACGGTCGTTGACACCGCCGGACTGGAAGAGTCCCTGAGCGACGACATGGAAGGCCGTATGCGCCGTCAGACCGAACAGGCCATTGCAGAAGCGGATATGTGCCTGTTCATGATTGACGGGCGGGCAGGGGTGACGCCTCTGGATACGCACTTCGCCGAACTGCTGCGCAAGGGAAAAACTCCAGTGCTGCTGGCCGCTAACAAATGCGAAAGCAATGCAGGAAAGCATGGGCATTTCGAAGCCTATAAACTTGGGCTTGGCGATCCGATCGCCATATCGGCGGAGCATGGCCAGGGGCTGGATGGCTTGTATGACGCCTTGCGCGACCATATGCCGCCGCCTGTCTACGAACAGGCGCCAGAGGATGAATTTGCAGCCGGGCAAGAAAGTCCAGCTGCGGATCAGCCTCTGAAGATCGCCATTGTCGGGCGTCCCAATACCGGCAAGTCGACGCTGGTTAATCAGCTGGTGGGCGAACAGCGGATGCTGACCGGGCCGGAGGCAGGCCTGACGCGGGATTCAATCTGTGTCACCTGGGAGTGGAAAGGCCGTCCCATTGAGCTGTTCGATACGGCGGGCCTGCGCAAACAGGCGCGGGTTACGGGCAAGCTGGAGCGTCTGTCGACCCAGGACACCAAACGCGCGCTGAACTTTGCCGAGGTTGTGATTGTTCTGATTGATGCGACGCAGCCTTTTGAGAAACAGGATCTGCATATCGCCGATCAGGTCGCGCAAGAGGGCCGCGCCCTGGTCATCGCCCTGAACAAATGGGATTTGATCGAAGACCCAAGGGCGCATCTGGCGGCGCTGCGCCAGAAACTTGATCTGTCCCTGCCCCAGATTTCGGGCGTGCCCATGGTCACCCTGTCGGCGCTTACCGGCAAGGGGGTTGAGCGTCTGTTGCCCGCCGTTGACAAGGTTTATGCGATCTGGAACCGCCGGGTGGCGACAGCCGGCCTGAACCGATGGCTGGCGGTGACAACTGAACGGCACCCGCCGCCAGCTGTGCAGGGACGGCGCATCAAGTTACGCTATGCCACCCAGGTCAGCACTAGGCCGCCGACTTTTGCGGTGTTCACGACACGCGCCGCAGAATTGCCTGAGTCATATTCGCGGTATCTGATTAATTCCCTTCGCAAGGATTTTGAGATGCCGGGAGTGCCGATCCGGCTGCTGTTGCGCGCCCGCGCCAATCCCTATGTGAACGAAAAATAGGCAAAATTTGCCCAAAACATGTGCGCGTGTATAGTTTATAACCAATTTTGATTTGTTGCGCGTCTGCCACGCTTGAGAGCCGAATTAGAATTGTTTCGGCCTGGGGATGGAAAATGATACAAAACCAGCCAACATATAGCGTTAAGTAAGCACCAGTGAATAGCGAGTCGGTGTGATGGAATAACATCGAAATTTTATTCTTATTAACTATGTAAGAGGCATAGTTGTTGCACAGCCGGGTACAGGCAATTCGTTAGCCGATATAATAGCGCCAGCTAAAATAAAAAAAGCAGGGATCAGACGAGAGGACCGCGCGGGGGGAAGTGTCGAGGCAACATTGAGGTGCGCCATGAACGACGTCTTCGACCTCTTTAATGAGGTGTATATTCGCGAAAAGCAGGAATCAATGAGCCTGCAGGACTATATGATAGGGTGCCGCGATCACCCTGAATATTTCGCGAGCGCAGCCGAGCGCCTGATAACCGCGATTGGCGAACCCGAAGTGGTGGACACCAGCGCTGACCCGAGACTGGGGCGGATATTCCAGAACCGCACCATCAAGCGCTATCCGGCCTTCAAGGACTTTTATGGCATGGAAGAGACGGTCGAGCGGATCGTCGGCTATTTGCGTTATTCCGCCCAGGGGCTGGAGGAGCGAAAGCAAATCCTGTATTTGCTGGGCCCGGTCGGCGGCGGTAAATCCTCGCTGGCCGAGCAGCTGAAACGCCTGATGGAAGACCGGCCGATCTATGTGCTGAAAGCCGGCAACCAGATCAGTCCGATTTTTGAATCGCCTCTGGGGTTGTTCAACCCGGAACGCATGGGCGATCTGCTCGAAAACAAATACGGCATAGCACGGCGCAAATTAAAGGGGCTTATTTCGCCATGGGCGGTGAAGCGTCTGGATGAACTGAACGGCGATATTTCCAAATTTACCGTCGTCAAGCTTAGCCCGTCCAAACTTCGCCAGATCGGCGTCGCCAAGACCGAGCCGGGAGATGAGAACAATCAGGATATCTCGGCCCTTGTCGGCAAGGTAGATATCCGGCAACTGGAGCATTTCAGCCAGAACGATCCGGATGCCTATAGTTACAGCGGCGGCCTGAACCTGACGACACAGGGGTTGCTGGAATTTGTCGAAATGTTCAAGGCCCCCATCAAGGTGCTGCATCCGCTGCTGACGGCCACCCAGGAAAGCAACTATCTGGGAACAGAAAATTTTGGCGCCTTCCCCTATGAAGGCGTCGTGCTAGCCCACTCGAATGAATCCGAATGGCAGCAATTCAAGGCGAACAAGAACAATGAGGCGTTTCTTGATCGCATCTGCGTGATCAAGGTGCCGTACTGCCTGCGCAGTTCTGACGAGGCGCGCATCTATCAAAAGCTGTTGCGCGAAAGCGAACTGGAAAGCGTCTCGTGCGCACCGGACACTCTTGAAATGCTGGCCCGGTTCAGTGTGCTTACACGGCTGCGCAAGCATGAGAATTCGGCGCTGTATTCAAAAATGCGGGTCTATGACGGAGAAAATCTGAAGGACACCGATCCAAAGGCCCGCTCGATGCAGGAATACCGCGATTCCGCCGGCGTTGATGAAGGCATGAACGGGATCAGCACCCGCTTTGCGTTCAAGGTGCTGTCGCAGACATTCAATTATGACACCGAAGAGGTCGCTGCCGATCCAGTGCACATGATGTATGTGCTGGAACAGGCGGTGCGGCGCGAACAATTCCCCGATGAAATCGAAGCCGGTTATCTGGATTTCGTCAAATCCGAGCTGGCGCCCCGGTATGCCGAATTTATTGGGCATGAGATTCAGAAGGCCTATCTCGAATCCTATTCCGATTATGGGCAAAACCTGTTCGACCGCTATATCGCTTATGCCGACGCCTGGATCGAGGACGAGGACTACAAGGATCCCGACACCGGGCAGATATTCAACCGCACGGTGCTGGATACGGAACTGTCCAAGATCGAAAAGCCGGCCGGAATTGCGAACCCCAAGGATTTCCGCAATGAGGTCGTCAAGTTCGCACTTCGCGCACGCGGCAATAATGCGGGCAGAAACCCGGCCTGGACCAGTTATGAAAAACTGCGCGAGGTCATCGAGAAGCGCATGTTCGCCCAGGTGGAAGACCTGCTGCCAGTTATCAGCTTCGGCGCCAAGAAAGACCATGAACTCGACGACAAGCATTCGGAATTCGTCAAGCGCATGACCGGGCGCGGCTACACCGAACGCCAGGTCCGCCGGCTGGTGGAATGGTACATCCGGGTAAACAAGGCGGGCTAGTTGCACACATAACGGAGCAGGCAAATGCAGTATCACTTCATTGACCGGCGGTCCAATCCCAAGGACAAGAGCCTTGGCAATCGCCAGCGGTTCTTGCGCCGGGCCCGTGCACGGATCAAGGAAGTGGTCAACCAGTCGGTTCAGGACCGCAATGTGACCGATGTTGCGACGGGCGAAACCATTACCATTCCGGCAAAGGGGATTGAAGAACCGCAATTTCGCAATGCCCGTAATGGCGGCAACCGCAGCCGCGTTTTTACCGGCAACCGGGAATATCTGACCGGTGATCAGATCGACAAACCGCAGGA
>JBEBFX010000053.1:0-17893 GCA_040081735.1 Alphaproteobacteria bacterium
CATGGACGCCAGCCCCATCGGCTGGCAACCGGAAAAAGCCCGCCCCCGCAAGGTCAGCGCAGCGCTTCGCGCCTACGCCGCCATGACCACCAGCGCCTCGCGCGGCGCAGTGCGCGACGTGTCCCAAGTGGAACGCGCCCGCACGCCGACACCCGGCAACAAGGCCGCGGCGGAGTAAGGGGATTAGGTAAACAATAGGAGCCAGCATGAAGCCATCACTTGCCCTTGAAGCCTTCCGGCCCGCGGTACGCGCCATGGCGCTGCGTTTCAAATCCGCCAATCCGCGTGTGTTTGGCTCCGTTCTGCGCGGAGACGATCTGGATGGCAGCGATCTTGATTTGCTGGTTGACCCGCTGCCGGGGGCAACGTTGTTTGATCTCGGCGGTTTGCAAATCGAATTGCAGGAAATGCTGGGCGTTCCGGTCGATCTTCTAACCCCCGGCGACCTGCCGCCCAAATTTCGAAATGAAATATTATCAGAGGCCAAACCGGTTTGAATGAAAGCCGTCTTGCAGATTTTCTTGGGCAGATGCTTGAAGCGGCAAAACTTGCCTGCGCCTATGTTGAAGGCATGAACAAAGACGGTTTTTTAACCGACACGCGAACACAACAAGCCGTAATCCTGAATATTATCGTTATCGGTGAAGTGGCGACGAAACTGCTAAAGAATTATGGCGGCTTCCTTGATCAGCATACGGATGTTCCATGGCGAAGCATGAAGGGCATGCGCAACCGCATCGCACATGGCTATTTTGACATTGACCTTAACATCGTGTGGGAAACGGTACAAACAGCCTTGCCGCAATTGCTCTCCCGCCTTCCAGCAATACGTGATGCGGTGAAGAATGGGGGTGTGGCGTGAGCGACTATGACAAATGCCCGATCTGGGGAACGCCTGCCACATTTGAACCAAAACTGGGTGACTATGAGTGCGTTAATTCTCCCCGTGCCGGTGGCGCGTATCGGATTAGTGGAACCGCCATAGCAGTATTGAAACAGCAGAACGACGTTTTAATAAGAGCAAGACTTACCACTTGGCTGGTTGATCAAAGGCGACTAGGCCAAGAAAGGCCAGAAGTAAATTCGAACACGATTGAACTGGTCATGCAACGTCAGCCCCTGCCCGTTCACGAACGCGCGGACCGGTTGCTGAAATACCTTGCCCAATGCTCACCAGTAATTGGTCATTGTGTAGAGTTCAGTCAACTGTCAGCCGCGGACAGACTATATCCCACAATGCAAACGGAATTGACATATGATTATGTGGTCCTGCTGAACATGCTTGCATGGTCTGAGGCGTTATCCAGGGATTCAGAGATACCAGAATTAATTTTTCTGCTGGAATATTTAGTCAATAAACAGTGGGTTAGACGAATAAGTGATGGCCATAACGGGCTTGTCGTTACCCCAGAAGGCTATGCCCGCATCGCCGAGCTAGACGCAAGGAACAAGGATTCTTCGCAGGGCTTTGTCGCCATGTGGTTTCCCGATAAAGACAATAAGGATTATGACCTCATTAATAATGCGTACACTAAAGGGATATATCCCGGAATGGATCAAGCCAGATATACGCCATTCCGTGTGGACAGAGATGAGCATAATGATCAGATCACGGATAAGATCATCGCGGAAATAAAACGGTCAAAACTTCTTGTTGCCGATTTTACCCATGGGAATAAAGGGATTCGCGGCGGGGTTTATTATGAGGCTGGTTTCGCGCTTGGCCTCAACATCCCGGTGATTTTCACCTGTCTAAAGAAACGCTTTAGCGCTAAAAGAATCCATTTCGACATCCAGCAGCAAAATTTCATTCTTTGGGAAACTCCGGAAGATTTATGCGAAAAGCTCAAAAACCGGATCACTGGTTCGGCGATTGGCTGGGGCCCAAACCCGCCCTCAGCGAAGGAATAGACAGTTGGACGCCTTGCAGTAGCTGACCGGCGGGCAGCTCGATACTAAAAGCGGTAAACGCCAGCTCCCCTATCCCCCCGCTGTCTCCGCCCAGGCCTCGCGCATCAGGGTGGACAGTTCACCGGCCCGCTCGGTATTGCGCAGCGAGAGGTTTAAAAAATTCTCGGCGGTCTCGCTGGTCCAATGGGGCGCCATCTGGCGCACCTTCTGCATTTCGTGGCGCGCTTCGGCAATACGCTCCTGGCCCATCAGAATTATCGCCAGCTGAAAATACCCGCCCGTGAAGCCGGGGCGGAGTTTGATCGCCTTGCGCCCGCTCTCTTCCGCTTTCTGATAGTCGCCAAGCGACAGATAACAGTTGGCGCTGTAAAAATTGGCGAGGCCAGCATGCGGGTCTTTGGGCGAGAGACGGAAAAACAGCTCCAGTTGCGCCACGCCCTCGGCCGCCCTGCCGCCCGTCCAGAGTGCGGCCCCATAGTACAGCCGGAACAGGCCGCTGTTGGGATTCAGCTCAAGACTGCGCTCCAGGCAGTCAATGCCCCTGGAGGATTGCCCCGCCCAGGCATAGGCGCTGCCGCAATAACCCAGCACCAGCGGATCATGGGGGGCCAGAACCATTGCCTTGTTGGCCAGCGCAATGCCTTCGTTCTCAGCCGTGACGCCATCTGGCGGCAGCCAGTTCATATCCCGGAAGCTGGCGATCAGCGCCAGCAGCGCCCAGCTGACCCCGTAGCCCGGTTCAATTTCGGCGGCCCGGCGCAGCAGTTTTTCAGCATCTCTCGGCGCATCCATGCCCGACTGCAATGAAAACGTGGCCGCCGCCTGCATGCACAACGCCCAGGCCTGCAGGTCTTCGGGGCGCTGGCGCGCCGCGCGTTTGGCCTCGGCGACCCCCAGGTTCGAGCACAGCGCCACCACCAGTCCGTTGACCACTTCGTCCATGATGTCAAAAAATTCCGCCACGGGGCGGTCGATCTTGTCGGCCCAGACATGGGTGCCGCTGCTGGTTTCGATCAGCTGCACATTGATGCGTATACGGTCACTGATCTGGCGGATGCTGCCCTCCAGCACATAGCGCACGCCAAGTTCCTTGCCGACAGTGCGGATGTCCGGCGATTGCCCCTTATAGGCGAAGGTCGAATTGCGCGCGACGACGAACAGGCGGCTGTCGCTGGACAGGCCGGTGATAATATCTTCGGTAATGCCATCGGCGAAATATTCCTGGGTGGCGTCATCGGACATATTGTTGAAGGGCAGCACGGCAATCGAAAGCCTGTCCTCGATGCTTTCGATTGCGGCAATTCCTGTGGCGGGCGCTGCTTGCGCCTTATGGCGTTTGCGGCTGCGCAACAGAAAATCGCCGGTAACGACAGCAACGCCCACGCCCACCGCAATGAGCCGGTAATCGGCGGAAGGTAATGCGTCGCGCAGACTGTCCAGATTGACAGCGTGAAACAGGTTGGCAACCCAGTGATCCGGCGTAAAACCGGTAATCGTGACGATCACGCCCGCCACTACCCAGTGGGTCATATATTCCTTGGCCGTGTGCCATACACGTCCCATCGGCGGCATCTCGCTCGCGCTCATTTCACCAATTTCCAATTTACCGCCAAGGCAATATCACCGCTCAATCCGTTGCCGTCAGGGTATCCCATAAATTGTCAGCGCCAATTTCAACAACCCGCCTGCCCAGTTCCTGCGCCCACACATCGCCTGTGCCAAACTCCGCGCGCCAGGACCACAGGCGGCGGGTGGCGAAATGCAGCACATGTTCATAGGTAAAGCCGAACGCCCCATGGGTCTGGTGCGCGATGCTGGCGCCTTTGCCCGCGCCCTCGCCCGCGCGGGCCTTGGCGCTGGCGATGCGTAACCAGACATCGGCGCTGTTGTTGGAGCGCCGGGATTTGTCGATAGCAGCGCAGGCGGCCGTCCCCGCAGCGCCGCAGGCGGCAACCTCGTCGGCCAGCTGCGCCAGACTTTGCTGCACCGCCTGAAACTTGCCAATGGGTTTACCGAACTGAATGCGGTCATTGGCGTATTTCACGGATTCCTGCAACGTGCGCTCCAGCGCGCCGCCAATTTGAACAGAACGGATCAGCGCGCCGTATAGCGCCACCGCATCTGCCGGCAGGGCGGCGGCCACATTGCACGCTGTCACTGGCGCATTGATAAATCGCAGGGTGTCGCGCGGCTCTCGCGCCATATTGAAATCGGGTTCGATCTGGTAATCGCCTTTGGCAACCATTACCACGCGCACAGCGCCTTCCGCTTCTTCCACCACCACAATATGCCCCGCCGCTTCACCCCACGGCACCCGCGGGCACACGCCATCCAGCCGCCAGCCGTCCGCATCGCGAAACAAATGTAAAGGCGCATCAGCCGCAGCATAGGCAACGCTCATCGGCCCCTGGGGCGGTTCAATGCCCGCGCAGTCCAGCAGCCAGCCCGCAAGTATGGTTTCCGCCAATGGAATGGGGGCGCCATGTTGCCCGGCCCCATGCAGCACGACGCGCGCATCAAGCCACGAACACCCCGCCCCGCCATGCTTTTCAGAAACCAGCGGCAGGGTCAGGCCCGCATCCTCGACGGCCTTCCACAGCGCTGCGGGCCACACGCCCTCCTCCGCCGCCGCCAGCATTTCAGACGTCACCAGATCGCCAAGCAGACGGTTCACCGTATCGCCCAGCATTGTGCTGATTTCACTCATTGCTAAATCCTACCTCAACCCAAGACCGCGCGCGATAATGCCGCGCAAAATTTCGCGCGTGCCGCCGCGCATCGAATAGGAAACCGAGTTCTGCACCAGAAAGCCCATGACCTGCTCCAGATCGCTGGCGCCCTTGCCGATGCGCGGCTCTACATTGAATATCTGCTGCGCGATGGTCGGGGTTTCCTGCTCGAACACCGCGCCCAGATCCTTGACGATCGAGCCTTCAAGGGCGGGGTCAAGCCCCGCATTCAGTTTCGCCGCCACAGAAACGGACATCTGCCGCAGGGTGGACAGATGCGCAATCAGCCGCCCCACCGCCGCATAGCCCTGCGGGGTAGGATTTTTGGACAGTTCCCGGATCATTTGCAGTATCAGCTGAATGCTGGACAGATAACGTTCCGGCCCGCTGCGCTCGAACGCCAGTTCCGACATCACCTGCGACCAGCCATTATCGGCCTTGCCGACGACGGCCGAGTCCGGGACGAACGTATCGTCGAACACCACTTCGTTAAAGTGCGCTTCGCCCAGCAGGCTGCGGATCGGACGCACCAGAATATTGTTTTTGGCCTTCAGATCGGTTCCGTCCGATGTGCGCAGGTCGATCAGAAACTGCGTCAGGCCCTCCTGGCGGCCATCCGGGTTGCTCCCTGTACGGAACAGGCCCAGCATCACATGCGCCGTATGCGCGCCGCTGGTCCAGATCTTGCGCCCGTTGATGCGATAGCCGCCATCCACCTTGACCGCTTTGCTGCGCACCGAGGCCAGATCGGAACCGCTGTCGGGTTCGCTCATGCCGATGCAGAAGTACATCTTGCCCGCCGCAACATGCGGCAGATATTTCTGGCGCTGTTCCTCTGTGCCGAACCGCAGCAGCAGCGGCCCGCTTTGCCGGTCGGCAATCCAGTGCGACGCCACCGGCGCGCCGGCGACCAGCATTTCCTCCAGCATCACATAGCGCTCAAACGAGGTGCGCTCATGGCCGCCATATTTCTTCGGCCACACCATGCCGATAAATCCGGCTTCGCCCATTTTACGGCTGAATTCCGGGTCATTGCCGCTCCAGCTTTGCGCCCGGTCCAGCGGGCTGCGTTTGCTGTTATGCTCGGCCAGAAATTGCCGCACCTCAAGGCGCAACTTCGCCGCCGCGGGGGGTAATTCGACCGGATCGAAACTGAATGTCTGCATTAATGCCTCACTTATGTCCGCATGACTTTACAAGGGTTAACCCAAAAGTTGTCAACAATCATGGTTCTCGCGTATGTTATAGATACTTATGTCTGTTCTCAACGAGTCAGTGGTTAAGGGCATTTTTGTCGAGATTTTGAATACTGCGTTTCAGTCAACATCATGAGGAATCCGCCCATGCCGACCGTCAAAGAGATCGTGCACGAGATTGCTGACCAGTTATCCGAGCTCGCCACATTTGATGACGCCATGCACACGCTTTACGTGCGGCAAAAGCTCGAGCGCTCCCTGCAAGCGGCCAGAGAAGGCAAAGTCGTGACGCAGGAAGAAATGGAACGGCAATTCCTCCCTCATGCGCGTTGAATGGTCACATTTTGCGCACGACGATCTTGAAAACATCATTCAGTATATCAGTAGAGACTCCGCGTTTTACGCACAAGCCTTTGCAGAGCGTGTGCTAACAGCCACACGCAGGCTCGGCGATTTCCCTGAAAGCGGCCGCATGATACCGGAAGCCGAGGACAAAACCATGCGGGAAATTATCGTACAGGCTTATCGCGTGATGTATCGCATTGAACCGGAACAGGTGCTGGTTCTCGCCGTCATGCACGGAAGCCGGGATTTGACCAACCCGATCAATCAGCCGTGGGAAGACCGCTGAGCGCCGAATGAGCAAGAACCGGCAAAAGGGTGGTGCAATGAAGGATCGTTACGATTTTTCCAAGGGTTCGCGCGGCAAGTTTTACCGGCCCGATGCGGTGTTCCGCCTGCCCATATATCTCGATGAGAATGTAGAGAAATACCTTGCCGCCAAAGCGGACGCCAAGGGCGTAGAACTCTCCGATCTGGTTAACGACCTGCTCCAGCGCGAGATCGATATTATCGAGGCGGTGAAATAGGACTGGATACTTGAAAAAGTGGGTGTCACTATTAACATCTGGCTTGCGCCCCTATTTTGGCGTACAGGCATTTATGATGTCCGATTCAATCACCCAGATCACGTATTATTAGCGACCAATCGTCCTCAGTAATTTCAATTGGAACAAATACCGTCACGCCAGTGATATTCATCGCTGCTGTGACTCCGCCGTGAAGGTGCGAGCGTCCTTGCAAGTATGGCCAAAGGAGCATAGCAGACTTGCCGCTGATCATCTTGTCGGGGCTACCAAGAGGCCGAATTTTAAAAGGTAGAACCCAAGGCTCAGGCCATACATCCTTTACCACCGTATGTGGGTCTACGGGGCTTTCTACCTGAAATGGGACTGTGAATGAGTGTCTCGGGCCGCAATACAGAAGGCCCATTGATCCAACCGTAAGGTATTTCTTCGCTTTTGTAATACGGCCCTGATTTGCCGTCGCAACTGCCCAAAGTTTTGCACTATGGCCCAGCCTGATATTCGTCTCATTCTTGGAAGCGAAACAAAAGAGTTTCATTTTGGTCTCATTAAATTTTTATCGGTCAATATGGCGCGCCCAAATAGCATGGATTCTCCTTAAACCCGCACCACTTTCCCCGGGTTCATCAGATTATGCGGATCGAGCGCCAGTTTGACGGCGCGCATGACGCTGACCGCTTCGCCATGTTCGGCCTCCAGAAAGCCGATTTTGCCGAAGCCTATGCCATGTTCGCCGGTGCAGGTGCCATCCATGGCCAGCGCCCGCAGGATCAGGCGCTGGTTAAACGCCTTGCATCGGGCGACTTCTTCCGGGTTGTCCGGGTCAAAGATCAGCAGGGTATGGAAATTTCCATCCCCCACATGGCCAATGATCGGGGCCTCGATATGGCTTTCCAGGAGGTCGCGTTTGGTTTCCTCGATACATTCGGCCAGACGCGAGATCGGCACGCAGACATCTGTCGGCATGCCTTTCTTGCCCGGATGCATGGCGAGCGAGGCGTAATAGGCGGTGTGGCGCGCCTCCCATAATTTGTTGCGCACCTCGGTTTTGGTGGCCCAGTCAAATGCGCCGCCGCCATATTCCGCAGCAATCTCGCCAAATCGCACCGTCTGTTCCCGCACCCCCGCTTCGGTGCCGTGAAACTCCAGAAACAATGTCGGCTGTTCCACCAGATCAAGCCCGGAATATCTGTTGATGCCCGCAACCGAAATTTCATCGATCAGTTCGATGCGCGCCACCGGCAGGCCGGACTGGATCGTGGCGATGGTGGCGTTGACCGCGCTTAATATATCGGGGAAGCGGCAGATGGCGGCCGAAATCGCTTCAGGAACCGGGTGCAGCTTGACCGCCACTTCGGTAATGACGCCAAGCGTGCCTTCGGAGCCAACAAACAGCCGGGTCAGATCATAGCCGCTGGAACTTTTGCGCGCACGGTGCGCCGTGCGCACCACCCGTCCGTCCGCCATGACCACAGTCAGGCTCAGCACATTTTCGCGCATGCCGCCATAGCGCACGGCATTGGTGCCGGACGCGCTGGTCGCCGCCATGCCGCCCAGGGTTGCGTCCGCCCCCGGATCGATGGGGAAAAACAGGCCGGTATCGCGAATATATTCGTTCAGGGTTTTTCGGGTGACGCCAGCCTCGACGATGCAGTCGCCGTCCGCCACATTCACCGACAGGATTTTATTCATGCCCGTCAAATCAAGGCACACGCCGCCGGCAACCGCCGCAACATGCCCTTCCAGCGAAGTTCCGGCGCCGAACGGGATCACCGGCGTGCCATGGGCAGCACAGATGCGGACAATTTCCACGACTTCATCTGTGGAATGGGCGAACACCACGGCGTCCGGGGCCTGGGGGGCGTGATAGGATTCGTCCTTGCCGTGCTGTTCGCAAACAGCCGCCGAAGTAGACAGCCGCGCGCCAAAGCGATTGCGCAACAGATCAATCGCATTCTGGTTTCTTGCTGGTTCGGCCATCGCGCACGCCCTCCCTGTTATCGTTTATTATCAGCAGTATAGGCGCAACATCAGCCTAAATGCATCTATGTCATCCGGATATGTTAGCAGATGCTTAACCACTGCGCAGCCACTATCCATTGGATCACTATACCGGAAATCCTATATGTCTCTTGCCAAACATGCTGCGCCTCGGCTTCCAGCCGGTCTGTCCGTTCTGCCCGAGACGCGCATCAATGTGCCGTTTTATTTTGAGCCGCCGGTGACCCTTGGCGCTGCCAATATCGGCCAAAATGTCCGGATCGGCCGGCACAGCTTTCTCAATGAGGGCGTCATCCGGGAGCATACTACCATCGGGCGCTATTGCTCGATGGGGCGCAAGGTGACCATTGCCGCCCCGCATCACCCGCTGCATTTCATGTCCACGCATCTTGCCCTGCTGGCGGCGAGCGACCAGGGTGCGCCCAACCCTGACCGCGATCAAGGCCTGCGCGAAACCATCGTCGGCAACGATGTCTGGATCGGCGATAATGTGTTCATCAAGCGGGGTGTGCATATCGGCGACGGCGCCGTTATCGGCGCATCGGCGGTTGTCACCAAAGACGTGCCGCCCTACGCCATCATGGCGGGGGTGCCTGCGCGGCTGCTGCGCTACCGCTTTGACGAACTTACCCGCCAGCGGCTGTTACGCACGGCATGGTGGATTTATCCGGAAGAATTTCTGGGCGCCCTGCCCCTGCGTGATGTTGAAGCAACACTGGACAGGCTTGAAGGCGGCGCTCCCACCTCAAGTCCTGTCGCCTATACCCGCGTGCCGCCCCTGGGGTGATATTGTCGAATTGGCGACGCCGTTGTAGAATGACCCAAACAACACAGGGCATCGCCGTATGACGCAGACACAATTCGACACCAGACCAATTGAAATTACCGGTCAGCGCGTTCTGCCCGAATGGATCGATTATAACGGCCATATGAATGTGGCGTTTTACGTGCTGGCCTTTGACAAGGCGCTGGACGGGGTGTTCGATCTGCTGGATATCGGCGCCGGCTATGTCGCGCGCACCGGGGATTCGGCCTTTGTGCTGCAAAATCATGTGGCTTATCTGAATGAGTTGAAGCTGGATGATCCGATCCGGGTCACCTTTCAGCTGCTCGATTGGGACGCCAAGAAAGTGCATTATTTCATGCGCATGTATCACGCCACCGAAGGCTTTCTGGCGGCCACCGCTGAACAGGTGATGATGCATGTCAGCCTTGAAACCCGCCGTTCATCTCCATTTCCCGCCGATGCACAGGCAAAATGGGCAACCATGCAGGAAGCGCATGGTAATTTGCCGCACCCGGAAAGCGCCGGGGCAAGTATCGGCATCCGGCGCAAGACCGCCGCCTGATGCGGTATGAATCAGCCGCCTGCCTGGTGCTGGCGGCAGTATTATGTGGCGGCGCCGCCTCCGCCGCCTGCACTGACCCGCCCCGCACAGGCGTGAACTGGGGGCGCTGCTATCTGGAGGAGCAAAATCTGGAGGGGGCGTCCCTCAAGGGCGCCAAACTGCGGGAGGCCCGTTTTAACCGGGCCAGCCTTGCCGGCGCGGAGTTAGGCAACTCGGACGCCCGGCACGCCAAATTCGTGTCAACCAATCTTGCGGATGCGGGGCTTGAAGGCGCTGATCTGCGCGAAGCCGATTTTACCAATGCAATCCTGCGCAATGCCCGTCTAAGTGGCGCGGATATGCGTCGCGCCCGCCTGTTTCGGGCCGATTTGCGTGGCGCCAACCTAACCGGCGCAAAGCTTGAATTGACCGATTTTCTGAATGCAGACCTGACGGGCGCCATCTGGACCGACGGCAAACTATGCGCCACAGGTTCCATCAGCCAGTGCAAGTAACAGAAGAAAATAGCCGGTAGCACGTGCTAAACTGCGCCATGACCCAACTTGATTCTCTTCCTCCGCAATCCCGGCAGTCCCCAGCCTATCTGGGCGGCCTGAACGCCGTGCAACGCGAAGCGGTCGAGGCGCTGGACGGTCCTCTGCTGGTACTGGCGGGGGCGGGCACCGGCAAGACACGCGTGCTGACCACGCGCATTGCGCATTTGCTCTGGACCCGGCGCGCCTTCCCATCGCAAATCCTGGCGGTGACATTCACCAACAAGGCAGCGCGCGAAATGCAGGAGCGGGTGGGGGCGCTGATCGGCGGCGCGGTCGAAGGCATGCCCTGGCTTGGCACCTTTCATTCCATCGGCGCCAAAATCCTGCGCCGCCATGCGGAGCTGGCCGGGCTGCATTCCAACTTCACCATTCTGGATACGGACGATCAGATACGCCTGTTGAAGCAATTGCTGAGCGCCGCTGATATTGACGACAAGCGCTGGCCCGCGCGTTCGATGGCGGCGCTTATCGACCGCTGGAAAAATCAGGGCCTGACCCCGGACAAAGTTTCAGAGGCCGATAGTTTCAGTTTCGCCAATGGCAAGGGCCGCGAATTATACGCCGCCTATCAGGCGCGTCTGAAAGTGCTTAACGCGGCTGATTTCGGCGACCTGCTGCTGGAATGCCTCAATGTGCTGCAACGCAACCCGGACGTGCTGGCGCAATACCAGGAGCGCTTCAAATATATACTGGTCGATGAGTATCAGGACACCAATGTCGCGCAATATCTCTGGCTGCGCCTGCTGGCTCAGGGGCGGCGCAACATCTGTTGTGTCGGCGATGACGATCAGTCGATCTATGGCTGGCGTGGGGCCGAGGTTGGCAACATTCTACGGTTTGAAAAGGATTTTCCCGGCGCGCAGATTGTCCGTCTGGAACAGAACTACCGCTCAACCCCGAATATTCTGGCGGCGGCAAGCGGCATGATTGCGGCCAACGAGGGGCGGCTGGGAAAAACCCTGTGGACGGATCATCAGGACTCTGGCGAGAAAATCCAGATTTGCGGTGTCTGGGACGGGGCGGAAGAAGCCCGCGCCATCGGTGAACAGGTCGAGCAGTTGCAACGCGGAGCCGGCCGCCTGAACGACATGGCCATCCTGGTTCGCGCCGGGCGTCAGACGCGGGAATTCGAGGAACGTTTCCTGACCCTTGGCGTGCCGTACCGGGTGATTGGAGGGCCGCGATTTTACGAACGTATGGAAATCCGTGACGCCATTGCCTATTTGCGCGTCCTGGCCCAGCCCAATGATGACCTGGCGTTTGAACGCATTCTTAACAAGCCCAAACGGGGTCTGGGCGACGCCGTGGTGCAAAAGCTGCATCAAACGGCGCGGGCGCAAAACATTCCGCTGACCCGCGCGCTGCGTCTGTTGCTTGAAACCGATGAACTGCCCGCGCGCAGCCGCAATCTCCTGCGCGCGCTTGACGATGATTTTTCCCGCTGGCGCGGCTTACTCGAAAACACGGACCATCCCCAGGTGGCGCAGCTGATTCTGGATGAAAGCGGCTATACGGCCATGCTGAAAGCCGACCGCGCCCCCGATGCGCCCGGACGGCTGGAAAATCTGAAAGAGCTGGTGAACGCCCTGGAGGCGTTTGAAAATCTTGGCGGTTTCCTGGAACATGTTTCGCTGGTGATGGAAAATCAGCAATCCGGGGCTGAGGACCGGATTAATATCATGACCCTGCACAGCGCCAAAGGGCTGGAGTTTCGCACAGTGTTTCTGCCGGGCTGGGAAGAAGGCCTGTTTCCCAGTCAGCGCAGCATGGACGAAAATGGCGCAGCCGGCCTGGAGGAAGAACGCCGCCTGGCCTATGTCGGCATAACACGGGCGCGCGAACGTGTACGGATATTTTACGCCGCCAACCGGCGGGTGTATAATCTGTGGCAGTCTGCCCTGCCGTCGCGTTTCATCAGCGAACTGCCATCCGGTACTGTCAGTATTCAGACAGGTCAGGGGATTTATAACGGCGGGATGCGTGAGGCCGCCCCGGTGTTCACGCAGAATTACGATACGCCGGGCTGGCAGCGGATGCAGTCGGCAAACCGCCAGCCGCGCGGCGCCACAATAGACGCCCGCGCGCAATCTGCACGCGCTGCCCCCGTCACCGAGGTGTGTGATTATGCCAAAGGCGCGCGCGTGTTTCATGCGAAATTCGGCTATGGCCATGTGGCCGATGTCGATGGGAATAAACTTGAGATTGAATTTGAAAAGGCCGGCCGCAAGCGCGTTATCGGTACTTTTGTGCAACTGGCCTGAGCTGTGAGCGTCCTGCTTTTTCAGGCGACCCTGAACCTGCCTGCCCATGCCGCCCTGAGCATGGCCGATCTGCTGGAGGGCCTCGACGCCCCGCAATCCCTATCGGTGACTGCTTTTGAAATTCCTGGTACGGATGATTTTATCGTGCAGGCCCTGTATCCTCACGCGCCTTCGCCGGAAAATTTGCAGCGCATCATTGCGCCGCTGGTCGACGCCCTGCAAATTAACATGCCGCAAATATTGGTTGCGCCGCTGGAAAGCCGCGACTGGGTTGCGCAATCGCTTGCCGATCTGCCTCCCATCATTGCCGGGCGGTTTTTTATAGCGGGCGCGCACGGGCTTGATCAGGCGCCGTGCGCCGCGCTGCGGCTGCATATTGAGGCGGCGCAGGCCTTCGGCACCGGGCATCATGAAACCACGTTCGGCTGTTTGCTGGCGCTTGATTATCTGGCGCGGCGGCGGCGCTTTGCCCGTGTGCTGGATCTTGGCTGCGGCACCGGCGTGCTGGCCATGGCGGCGGCAAAAGTGTGGCGGCGGTCAATCCACGCCAGCGATATTGATCCGCTGGCTGTACGCGTGGCCCGCGAAAATGCAATTTGCAATGGACTCGCCGCATTCATGCGGCCCGTTACCGCTGCCGGATTTGCCCATCCCGCAATCGCGGCCGCCGCCCCCTATGATTTGATTCTGGCGAACATACTGGCGCGGCCATTGATGCGGCTGTCGCGTGATATGACTCGCCATATCGCCCCTGGGGGGTATGTTATCCTGTCCGGCCTGTTGCGCAGACAGGAAACCGCCGTGCGCAGCGCCTATAAAACCCAGGGACTGTTCCTCTCGCGGCGCTTTCTGCGGGGGGATTGGTCAACTTTACTGCTGCATAAACCGGTTTTGCGCGAGCGCAATATCCAGCTAGTATAAGTATTGTAATCCGAGCTAACAGAATGTTGCGCAACCATGAATGACATGACCGACATAGCGCCATCAATGTCCGAGCTGGGCCATCGGCTTTCCAGACTGCGCGCAGAACTGGACCAGCGCGGCCTTGCCGGATTCCTCGTGCCGCGCGCCGATGCGCATCAGGGGGAATATGTGCCCCCCCATGACGCCCGCCTGGCGTGGCTGACCGGCTTTACCGGGTCTGCCGGAACAGCCATAATCCTGATGGGCAGTGCTGCGATCTTTGTCGATGGACGATATACGCTACAGGTGCGCGATGAGGTTGACATAAATCTGATCAAGCCGCTGCCTGTGATGGAACAGTCCCCGGAAGACTGGATCGCGTCAAACCTGGGCGCGGGCGGCCGGCTCGGATATGATCCGTGGCTTCACACGCCCGATGGCGTTGAGCGTATGAAAATGGCCTGCGCCACGGCCGGCGCCGTGCTTGAGGCCTGTACGGACAATCCCATCGACGCCGTGTGGGAAGATCAACCGCTGCCGCCCAAGGCCGCCATCACACCCTACCCGCTAGAATATGCAGGCGAGGCCTCTGGTTCCAAACGCGCGCGCATTGGCGCCCTGGTTATGAAATGCCCTGCCGATGCGGCAGTCCTTACCATGCCGGATTCGATTGCCTGGCTGCTGAATATACGTGGCGGCGATGTATCACATTCTCCGCTGCCCCTTTCATTTGCCATTCTGTATGGGGACGCCCGTTGCGAATTGTTTCTGGACCCCGATAAAATCAGTGACGGACTGGCGGCGCATCTTGGCGATCAGGTAACGCTGTATGATCCCCGGCGGCTTGGCCCTGCGCTGGACGCATTGGGAAAAACAGCGCAGCGTGTGCTGCTTGACACCGGCACGGCCGCCGCATGGATTTCCAGCCGCCTCGCCGCTGCAGGCGCGAAAATAATTTCTGGCGCCGACCCATGCTCCCTGCCCAAGGCGCGTAAAAATTCAACCGAAATTGCCGGCATGCAAAAGGCGCATGTCCGCGATGGCGCAGCCCTGTGCAATTTTCTCGCCTGGCTTGATCAGGCCGGGGACGGGCTGGATGAAATAACCGCGTCAGACAAACTGCACGGCTTCCGCGAAGCCACCGGCTGTCTGCGGGATTTAAGCTTTCCCACGATTTCCGGCGCGGGGCCTAACGGCGCTATCGTGCATTACCGGGCGAGCGCCAAAAGCAACCGGATGCTGGAGCCGGGAAATCTGTATCTGCTCGATTCGGGCGCGCAATATCTGGATGGCACCACCGATGTTACCCGCACCATTGCCGTCGGAATTCCGTCGGCGGAGCAAAAAGATCGCTTCACCCGCGTTCTGAAAGGCCATATCGGCCTGGCCGCAATCCGGTTTCCCAGGGGCGTTACAGGCGCGCATCTGGACGTGCTGGCGCGCGCCGCACTATGGAAAGCGGGACTGGATTATGATCATGGCACCGGCCACGGGGTTGGCTGTTATCTCAGTGTCCATGAAGGACCCCAAAGCATTTCGCGCCGCCCGAATAATGTGGCGCTGGAACCCGGCATGATCGTTTCCAATGAACCGGGATATTACAAGCAGGGCGCCTATGGCATCCGCATCGAAAATCTGGAGCTGGTGACCGAACCCCGGCAAATCGCCGGGGGCGAACGCGAAATGATGGGCTTTCAGCCGCTTACGCTTGCCCCGATTGATGTGCGCCTTGTGGCGCGCGAATTACTGAACGATGAGGAGGCGGAGTGGCTAAACAGCTATCACGCGGCAGTGCGTGAAACCCTGACGCCGCTGGTGGATGTGCAAACCAAAGCGTGGCTGGTTGAGGCGACACGGGCCGTTTAAGCGCCGATCAGCGCCAGCCATTCGTCTTCATCCAGTATTGTCAGGCCAAGCTCGCGCGCCTTTTTGAGCTTTGATCCCGCATCGGCCCCGGAAATTACGATATCTGTTTTTGCGGAAACCGATCCCGCCACTTTTGCGCCCAGGCTTTGCGCCCTTGCCTTTGCCTCATCGCGCGACATTTTTTCAAGCGAGCCGGTAAACACCACCGTCTTGCCTGCTACCGGCGAATTTACGGCAGGCGCGGCAAACGCATGCACTTTTATCTGTTTTAACAACGCGTCGATGGCTGTTTCATTTTGCGGTTCGTCAAAAAAATCCATGACAGCATCCGCCAGTGTCCCGCCAACCCCGTCGATGGCCAATAGTTCTGTGTATCTGGCATTCTCTTTATCCTGCGCCGCCAGCATCGCTTCACGAAAGCTTTCGAACGAATGATAATTGTGCGCCAGCAGCCGGGCATTGTTCTGTCCCACATGGCGGATGCCCAGGGCGTAGATAAATCGTTCCAGCTCAATCTCACGGCGCGCTTCGATTGCCGCCATAAGATTATCCACTTCCTTATAGGTGCGCTTTGAAGCCTCCTGGGTTTTTTTTCGTTTAATACCGGTCTTTTCCTCTCGCGCCAGGGCGTCCTCCTCGCGTTTCCTGAAAAAAGCTTTCTTTACCTCCTCCAGCTTCCCGCTCAGGGTAAAAATGTCCGCAAACCCTGTCACCAGCTTTTCATCAAACAGCAGCTGAATATTCTGTTCGCCAAGACCTTCGATATCAAAAGCGTCCCGGCTAACAAAATGGCGCAGGCGTTCCACGGCCTGGGCCGGGCACACCAGCCCGCCGGCACACCGCCATACCGCGTCCTGCCTGCCGGTTTTATCATCGCTTTCCCGGCGGGCGTGTGAGCCGCAGGCGGGACACATTACCGGGAATCGATATTCCTGCGCGCCGTCCGGGCGTTTTTCCAGAACCACGGCGACAATTTGCGGGATCACATCGCCTGCACGTTGCACAATCACCGTATCGCCGATGCGCACATCCTTGCGTTTGATTTCATCTTCATTGTGCAGGCTGGCGCTGGACACCACGACGCCGCCCACCGTTACGGGCCGCAGTTTTGCAACTGGCGTCAGCGCCCCGGTGCGCCCCACCTGAATTTCGATGGCCTCCAGCACCGTCTGCGCCTGCTCGGCGGGAAATTTGTGCGCAATCGCCCAGCGTGGCGAGCGTGACCGGAAACCAAGCCGCTCCTGCAAATCCAGCCGGTTGACCTTGTACACCACTCCGTCAATGTCATAGCCGAGCGTGGCGCGCATTTCGTGCAGGCGTTTATATACGGCCAGCATGTCATCAAAATTATCACAGAGCCGCATTTCCGGATTGACGGGCAACCCCCAAACCTTGAAATGGTCAATCATTTCCATCTGCGCATCTGCCGGAAATTTGCTGATTTCACCCCAGGCGTAGGCAAAAAATCGCAAAGGCCTCTGCGCGGTAATCGCTGTGTCAAGCTGACGCAACGAACCGGCGGCCGCATTGCGCGGGTTCATGAAGGACGCCTTTCCGCCGGCTGCCTGCCGCAGATTTAATGCCGCAAAATCATCTAGCGAAATATAAATTTCGCCGCGAACCTCAATCACCTCGGGCACGTCAGGCCCGTTTAAGCGCAACGGAATATCGCGGATAGTACGCAAATTACCCGTAATGTTTTCGCCTGTGAACCCGTCGCCGCGCGTCGCGCCGGAAATAAATATGCCATTCTCATAGCGCAGCGTGGCGGAAACCCCGTCAATCTTGGGTTCTGCGGTTAACGCCAGCGGCTCATCTGCGGCCAAACCCAGAAATTTCCGGGTGCTGTCACAGAAATCGGCGGCATCTGTTTCTGAAAATGCATTATCCAGCGACAGCATGGGGACTGAGTGAGCGCTTTTCTCAAACCCCTCAAGTACGCCGCCGCCAACCCGCAAAGCTGGACTGTCGGCCCGCTGCATGTGGGGAAAGCGCGCCTCGATTGCGCTATTGCGCTGGCGCAACGCGTCATATTCGGTATCGGGAATAATGGGCTGGTCCTGCTGATGATAGTGCGCATCATGCGCCGCTATGACATCTGCAAGCCTGCCCAGTTCAGCCTTGGCCTGTTCCTCGCTCAATTCCGCAACCGGAATTTTATCCGCCCGCGTCACAGCTGCCCCCCGGCTGTCATCAAACTGTCGGCGGCGGCGCGTGCCGCATCGGTTACTTCCGCGCCTGCCAGCATCCGGGCAATTTCTTCGCGCCGCATCGC
>JBEBFX010000054.1:0-17670 GCA_040081735.1 Alphaproteobacteria bacterium
CCCCTACCCCCTCCCCTTGATGGCAGGGGGTAGGGGTCCGCTGCGCCAGCGCCTGCGCGGCGCGTGGGGTGAGAAACAGCGAATGACTGATTCAACCGGATCACAAATTGCGTCAGCTTAACGCGAATCCCTCATAATCTTTCGCCACGACGTCTTCGCATTTCGCGCGGAAGGCAGGGCTGCCGCCGAAATAAAACACCGGGGCGCGCTTTTTGCCCTTTACATTATCCCCCATGAACCACGAATTCGCCTTGGGTAACAATGTCTCCGCCGCCACTTCCAGGACATGGGCGTTCCAGGCGTCTTCGGCCTGCTTGACCGCCTCGACGCGCCCAAGCTGATGACTGCCCATATGGCGGATCAGACCGGTCACGAATTCCGCGCTCTGCTCGGCGCAGCGCGTGTAATTGCAAAATGCCGCCTGCGGCCCGAACAGCATGAAGAAGTTGGGGAACCCCGCCGTCTGCATGCCCAGATAGGTTGCCGCGCCGTCCGCCCATTTGTCCCGCAAAAGCACCCCGCCCGGACCGCGAATATCCATCCGGGTCAAGGCGCCGGTGACCGCGTCAAAGCCGGTGGCGTAAATGATCATGTCCAGTTCATGCACTGTATCGCCGATCTTGACGCCTTTGGACGTGATGCATTCGATCGGGGTTTCCCTGACATCAACCAGCGTCACATTGGGCTGGTTGTAAACCTCGTAATAATTCGTCTCCATGGGGACGCGCCGGGTGCCGAAGCCATGATCCCTGGGGATCAGTTTTTCTGCAATTCTGGGGTCCTTGACCCGCCGGCGGATTTTATTCGCGACAAATTCGCTGATCAGGGCGTTCGCCTCCGGGCTGGTCAGAATGTCTGCGAAGTTTGCCAGCCAGAGCGCAAACCCCGGCTGCGCATACAACGCCTCAAAAACCGCTTCGCGTTCCTGCGGGGATACTTCAAGCGCCGACCGTGGATCAAAATCATGGATCATGCCGCTGAAGGTTGCATTGCATTTACTGAAAATTTCGTCGTAATTCGCCTTGTATTCAGCCTGGGTTTTTTCATCAAGCAGGCGATTGCCAAGCGGCGCCGCGTAATTGGGCGTCCGCTGGAACACTGTAAGCTGCGCCGCTGTTCTGGCAACTTCCGGTATTAACTGAATGGCCGTCGCGCCCGTGCCGATCACGCCAACCCGTTTGCCGGCAAAGCCGACATCCTTGCCGCCGAACCCATTGGGATCCTGGGGCCAGCGCGAGGTATGAAAGGACTCGCCGGCAAAGCTGTCCATCCCGGCAATATTGGGCATCAGGGGCACAGACAGGATGCCCATGGCCGAAATCAGGAATCGCGCCCGCGCCTGCTCACCACTTTCGGTTTCGATCAGCCACATGTTCGCGGCCTCATCGAAAGTTGCGGAATTAACCCTGGCGTTAAACTGAATGTCCTTGCGCAGATCGAATTTCTTCGCAACGAAACTAAGATAGGCCAGATTATCCGGTTGCGGCGAAAATGCCTCGGTCCAGTTCCATTCCTGAACCAGTTCTTTCGAGAACGAATAGCCATAGGTATGGCTTTCAGAATCAAAGCGCGCGCCGGGATAGCGATTCCAGTACCAGGTTCCCCCCACATCGCCGCCATCCTCGAACACCCGAACCGACAGGCCCGCCTCGCGCAGAAGATAGAGCTGATACAGCCCGGCTACGCCCGCCCCGATAATGATGGCGTCATATTGCCTGATGGCGGGTTGCTTGCGTGCGGCGGTGCTGGACATCTGGTTTCCTCCCTGGCCTCTGACTGGGCATTTAGAACTGAACAATACAATCTAGGACGAACTTGCGCTATGGTCCAGCCATGACATCAACCACCCATTTTGGCTTCAGGGAAGTTCCCGAGGGCGACAAGCAGCGCCTTGTGGGCGGCGTGTTTGACGCCGTCGCCCCCCGCTATGACCTGATGAACGACGTGCTTTCAGGCGGCATGCACAGACTGTGGAAGACAGCGATGGTGGACTGGCTGCGCCCGCGCCCCGGTTTGCGGCTGATTGATGTGGCGGGCGGCACCGGCGACATCGCCAGCCGGGTTTTGGACCGGGTGCAGGGGCAGGCGGATGTAACGGTGTGCGATATTAATGTCAGCATGCTGAATGAAGGGCGCAGGCGTGCGCCCGGCGCCCCCATTCACTGGATGGCCGGGGACGCCGAACGCCTGCCTTGTCCGGATTGCGCGTTTGACGCCTGCACCATTGCTTTTGGCATTCGCAACGTCACCCATATTGATGCGGCGCTGCGTGAGGCTTATCGGGTGCTTAAACCGGGCGGAAGGTTTTTGTGCCTGGAGTTTTCCGCTGTGAGCATGCCGGGTCTGGACACATTATATGATCTCTATTCGTTCAAACTGCTACCCGTGCTGGGCGCATGGATTGGCGGCAACCGTGAAGCCTATCAATATCTGGCGGAAAGCAT
Organism: Alphaproteobacteria bacterium; assembly: GCA_040081735.1. Lineage (GTDB taxonomy): Bacteria > Pseudomonadota > Alphaproteobacteria > UBA11222 > UBA11222 > UBA11222. Next base: position 2,445 of record JBEBFX010000054.1, read on the forward strand.
CCGGAAATTTCCCGATCAGCAGAAATTTGCCGGCATGCTTCAGGATGCGGGGTTCTCGCAGGTGACATTTCGAAACCAGTCGGCGGGCATTGCCGCCATTCATTCCGGCTGGCGGATTTAAGCGCCAGAATGTTTGATCCCATCGCCGCCTATGACAATAGTCTGCGCCTGATCCGCGCCGCACGGGTTCTGGCGCGGCATGACGCGCTGTTCCCGTTTACGGATTTACCGGCGCCGCCCCTGGCGATGCGCGTGGCCTATTGGCTGGCAAGGCTGCGGATGCCGTGGGAACCGCGCGCAACCACACTGGATGGCGCGCGTCCCGGCGAACGGCTGGCCGAGGCGCTGCAGGACCTGGGGCCAAGCTATATCAAGCTCGGTCAGATGCTGGCGACGCGCCCGGATGTGATCGGCGAGCAGCTGGCGCGGGACCTGATGCGCCTGCAGGACCGGCTGGAACCCTTTTCACAGGCGCTTGCGGAAGCCAGCATTGTGCAGGAGCTGGGGGGCGCCATCCCGGATCATTTTATTGAATTCGGTCCCGCCATTGCCGCCGCGTCGATTGCCCAGGTGCATCAGGCGCGCGTTGTGGATGTGCAGGGTCCCGATGATGCCCCCGTCATCAAACAGGTCGCGGTTAAAATTTTGCGCCCCGGCGTGGAACTGGCGTTTGCGCGCGATCTGGACAGTTTTATATGGGCGGCGCAACTGGTCGAACGCACCCAGCCCGCGCTGCACCGGTTGCGCCTGACCGAAGTGGTCCGCATTCTGGCGGAAAGCGTGGCCCTGGAAATGGATTTACGCTACGAGGCCGCCGCAGCGTCCGAACTGGCCGAAAACATGTCTGCGGAAATAGCGGCGGGCGAAATTCGGGTGCCGGCCATTGACTGGCGCCGCACCGGACGCCGCCTGCTAACCCTGGAATGGATGGAGGGCGTTTCCATTGGCGATAACGCAGCATTGCTTGCTGCGGGTCATGATCTGAAGGCGCTTGCCGCGCGGGTGATTTCCCTGTTTTTGAAACAGGCGATGCGGGACGGGTTTTTTCATGCGGATATGCATCAGGGCAATCTGTTCGTCGCGCGCGATGGCGGCGTCATTGTCGTGGATTTCGGTATTATGGGGCGGCTTGATCCGCGCAGCCGCCGGTATCTGGCGGAAATTCTGTATGGGCTGTTGCGCCGGGATTACCGCCGGGTGGCGGAACTGCATTTTGAGGCAGGCTTTGTAACCCGCGGCAAATCGGTGGACGCCTTTGCCCAGGCGCTGCGGTCCGTGGGCGAACCGATCTTTGGTTTGCGCGCATCGGAAATTTCCATGAGCCGCCTTCTGGCGCAATTGTTCCGGGTTACCGAAACCTTCGCCATGCGCACGCAGCCGCAATTGCTGCTGCTGCAAAAAACCATGGTGGTGGTGGAAGGCGTTGCGCGCGGTCTGAACCCGGACGTGGATTTCTGGGAAGTGTCCGAGCCGGTGATTGCCCAATGGATCGCCGATCATCTGAGCCCCGAAGCGCGCCTGATGGAAGCCGCCGAAGGCGCCGCCGCGCTCGCCCGCGCCCTGCCAAACCTGCCAAACCTGATCGAGCGCGCCGAACGCGCCGCCAGCCGGTTTTATGGCGACGAGAGCCAGGACGCGGCCGCCGCCCCTGCGCATAAAAGTTTATCCAATATAGGCTGGTGGGTTGCCGGCGCAGCGATTATAGCGCTGGTGTTGAGTTGGGTTTAGTCAGATACTAAGCAGGAATAATTGACAAGCGTCAGTTGACGGTTTACGTATTAACATATGATTCAATCATTCCGGCATCGTGGGCTGAAACGCTTTTTTGAGCGAAACGAACGCGGTGCCGTACGGCCCGATTTGGCTGACCGGATTGAAACGATTTTGTTGCGTCTCGATATTTCGGAACAGATCGAGGATATGGACATGCACTCTTTCCGGCTGCACCCTTTGAAAGGTGATTTGAAGGGCTTTTGGAGCGTGACCCTTAACGCCAATTGGCGGATTATCTTCCGGCTCGAAGATGGCGATGCTTTCGATGTGGATTTAGTGGACTATCATTAGGAGAAATAAGCATGCCGATGAAGAACCCGCCCCACCCAGGTAAATCGATAGCGCTGGACTGTTTGCAGCCCTTTGAACTGACTGTCACCGAAGGGGCCAAAATTCTGGGTGTGTCCAGGCAGACCTTGTCAAACCTGATTAATGGCGGTGGCGGCATATCCCCCGATATGGCTATCCGTCTGTCCAAGGCATTTGGCAGCACGCCCCAGGCATGGCTAAAAATGCAATTGGCCTATGATCTGGCGCTGGCCGAAAAACATGCCGGCAAGATCAAGGTAAAGCGTTATGAACCTGCGTAACGGCCTGCCCTGACACCACCCCTTTCAATTTACATGCGCTTAGAGTAGATTGTCCCAAACCCCACAACAAACATCCGGATTGTACTGATGTTATCGGGCAAGCGCATTCTTCTGATCATCGGCGGCGGCATTGCCGCTTATAAAAGCCTGGACCTGATCCGCAAGCTGCGCACGGGGGGCGCCAGCGTGCGCTGTATTTTAACCAAAAGCGGCATGCAGTTTGTGACCCCCCTGTCGGTGGCCAGCCTGTCCGGGGACAAGGTCTATACGGAACTGTTCGATCTGATGAACGAGGCCGAGATGGGGCACATCCAGTTGTCGCGTGACGCCGATCTGCTGGTGGTGGCGCCTGCGACCGCCGATCTGATGGCGAAGATGGCGCACGGTTTGGCCGATGATCTGGCAACTACAGCATTGTTGGCTGCCGACAAGCCGGTGCTGATCGCGCCTGCCATGAATGTCCGCATGTGGGGACACGCGGCCACCCGGCGCAACCTCGCCACGCTGCTTGCAGACGGTGTGCTGCGCATTGGCCCCAATGAGGGCGATATGGCCTGTGGTGAATATGGCTTTGGACGGATGGCGGAACCAGATGAGATTGCCGCTGCCGTAACAGCCGCGCTTACCCCTGCCGCCAGACCCTTGACCGGGCTGCGCGCGCTGGTCACTTCCGGTCCGACCCATGAACCGATTGATCCCGTGCGCTATATTGCCAACCGGTCATCGGGCAAACAGGGCCACGCGATTGCGGCGGCCCTGGCGGCATTAGGTGCAGAAACCGTGCTGGTTTCTGGTCCGGTGCAGGAAGCAACCCCGGCGGGGGTAACGGAGCGCAAAGTGGAAACCGCTTGTGAAATGCTGTCTGCCTGCACAGAAGCGGGACGCTTTGATATTGCCGTTTGCGCGGCCGCCGTTGCCGATTGGCGCGTCGAATCCCAATCAGGCCGCAAGATTAAAAAGCGCAACGATGGCAGCGCCCCAAAACTGGCGTTGACCGAAAATCCGGACATTTTGCGTACCCTGAGCGGTGCGGGCGCCGGGCGGCCGCGTCTCGTAATCGGGTTTGCCGCTGAAACCCATGACGTCGTCTCCCATGCCGTGGATAAACGCGCGCGCAAGGGCTGCGACTGGATCGTCGCCAATGATGTATCGCCGGAAACCGGGATTATGGGCGGTGATTTCAATACGGTGCATTTGCTTACAGAGGCCGGCGTGGAAGATTGGCAGCCCATGAGCAAATCCGAAGTTGCGCGCCGTCTGGTCCTGCGCATAGCTGAACATTTCACGAAAAGCTGATGCTGACCGTTGCATTCCGCCGATTGCCCCACAACCCGGAATTACCACTGCCGGATTACGCCACACCGGGGGCGGCAGGGCTGGATCTGTGCGCGGCGGTCGGGGAAAATGATCCGCTGGTCCTGGCGCCGGGGGAAAGGGCGCTGATCCCTACCGGCCTGGCCATGGCGCTGCCGCCGGGATATGAAGCGCAGGTGCGGCCGCGCTCTGGCCTTGCGCTCAAGCATGGCGTCACGGTGCTGAATGCCCCCGGCACCATCGACTGCGATTACCGGGGAGAAGTAGGCGTAATCCTGCTCAACACTGGCAGGGCGGCCTTCACCATCGCGCGTGGTGACCGCATCGCGCAAATGGTGATTGCACCCGTTACACAGGCGAAATTCATTGAAGTAGGTGACCTGCCTGACACCCTGCGCGGTGCGGGCGGGTTTGGCTCGACAGGTTCATAAGGGATTGATGGCGGATGCTGCGGCTTACCAAGAAAATGCGTTTTGCCCTGGAGGCGGTCGTCGATATTGCCTACAATGCACGGCCCGAACCGGTGCAGTCGCGCGAGATCACCAAACGCCAGGGCATTCCGCAACGATATCTCGAACAGGTGATGCAGCAGCTGGTGCATGCCAACATACTGAAAGGCGTACGCGGCCCGCGCGGCGGTTATACGCTGGCGCGCGAACGCCGGCGCATCAGCGTTGGTGAAATTATCCGGGTCATCGGCGACACCGACGAGAATGATGCTGACAAAATGGAAACTTATTCGATTTTGGGCACAACCGTAATCAATCCGCTGTGGGATGAAATGCAGATTGAAATGATGCGCCGTTTTGATAGCGTTACCGTAGAAGATTTGTGCAAGCGCGCCGACGCCTCGGATGTTGCGCCCGGGCCGCGCAAACTGGCGGACTTCAATATTTGAGGGCGCAAGCAAAGGAACACATTATGAGCGAGAAAAAACTTCCCGGCAGAGGCCGTATATATAACAGCATTACCGAGACAATCGGCGATACGCCCCTGGTGCGGCTACAGCGGCTGCCAAAAGAAGCCGGCGTAGAGGCCGATATATTGCTGAAGCTGGAATTCTTCAATCCCCTGGCCAGCGTCAAGGACCGCATCGGCGTCGCCATGATCGAAGATATGGAAGCCAGGGGCGTGCTGAAACCGGACACTGTGATCATCGAACCGACATCGGGCAATACCGGCATTGCGCTGGCGTTTGTCTGCGCCGCCAAAGGGTACAAATTAATTCTGGTCATGCCGGACAGCATGTCAATAGAACGCCGCAAAATGTTTGCGTTGCTGGGGGCGCAACTGGAATTGACGCCTGCCGCCAAAGGCATGCGCGGCGCCGTATCCCGCGCAGGGGAATTAGTGGCGGAGCATCCGGGATCCGTAATGCCGCAACAATTTGAAAACCCGGCCACCCCGGCTATCCATCGCCGCACCACGGCGGAAGAAATCTGGAACGACACCGGCGGCAATGTGGATGTCGTGATATCAGGCGTCGGCACCGGTGGCACATTTACAGGCGTAGGATCGGTATTGAAGGAACGCAAGCCCGGCCTGAAAATGATCGCCGTGGAACCCGAGGACAGCCCCGTGCTGTCTGGCGGCGCGCCCGGCTCGCATAAAATTCAGGGCATCGGCGCAGGCTTCATCCCCGATAATCTGGATCGCAAACTGGTGGATGAAGTCATCACCATCGGCAACGAGAATTCGTTTGACATGGCCCGCAAGCTGGCGCGCCTGGAAGGCATTCCCGGAGGGATTTCATCGGGCGCCGCTGTTGCCGCCGCGCTGGAGGTTGGCGCGCGGCCGGGCATGAAAGGCAAAACCATTGTCGTGATCATTCCATCGTTTGCGGAACGTTATTTGTCCACCGCATTGTTTGAGGGTCTGTGAGCGGCTTCTCTCTATTTTGTCACCCCGGATTTATTCCGGGGTCCAGGAGCCAAAAAGGAATAGCTTAAAATTGTAACCCTAAACCCCGCAGCAAATACGGGGTGTCAGGTCCAGTTTGGGGCGCCCAGGGCAATTCGGATGAAACAGAATCTTACCAGCGGCCAGATCGAGCGTTACGCGCGCCACATCATGCTGCCCGAAGTGGGCGGCGCCGGCCAGTCCCGCCTTCTGGCGTCACGGGTGCTGCTGGTGGGCGCGGGCGGCCTGGGTTCGCCGCTGGCGCTGTATCTGGCGGCGGCGGGGGTCGGCACGCTTGGCATTGTTGATGATGATGTGGTGTCGCTATCCAATCTGCAACGCCAGATCGCCCATAAAACCCGCGACATTGGCAGGCTTAAAACCGACAGCGCCGCCGAAAGCATCGCGGATATTAATCCGGATGTAAAAGTCATCCGTCATCCGGTGCGGCTTGAAATCACGAATGTCCGTGAACTGATCAGGGACTATGATCTGGTCGCCGACGGCTGCGATAATTTTCCCACCAAATTTCTGCTCAATGACGCCTGTTATCTAATGCGCAAGCCACTGGTGGCGGCGGCCCTTGGCCGGTTCGAAGGACAATTATCGACCTACAGGGCTTATGAAGAAGATAAGCCCTGTTACCGCTGTATTTTTCCAGCCCCGCCCCCGGCGGATTCCATGCCAAATTGCGCCGAAACCGGTACTTTAGGGCTGGTCGCAGGCGTGATGGGAACGCTTCAGGGGCTGGAAGTGGTGAAGGAATTGCTGGGCATCGGCGAAACCATGGCGGGGCATCTGCTGATCTATGACGCGCTCGACACCACCTTCCGCAAGATCAGGGTGCGGCCCGATCCCCAATGCCGCCTGTGCGGGGCGCAGGCGGTGATCACGTCTTTGACTGAGAACGAATATACCCCCCGGTAATCTGGTTACATTTTCTGTTGCGCCACGGTTTTTCGCCATGCCGGCAAAGCCTGCAGCGAGGCAAGCCAGCGGCAGATTTCGGGATATGGCGTGATGGGAATTTTCGTGGTTTCGGCGTGCACCAGCGCGCCAGCAAGCGTAAAATCCGCCAGTGTCAGCGTATTGCCTGTAACATGATTTTTTCCCTGTAGCTGGGCGTTCAATACTTTGGCGCTGCGGTGAAACAATTCTTCGGCTTTGGCAAGCGCCGCCAAGTCTGGTTCATGAATACCCAGGACCTGCGGTTTCGCCACATATTCAAATGTATAGGCGCCTGCGTGGGGGTCCCAGTGGGCCAGATCCCAGAATTGCCAGCGGGTCACATCCAGGCGGGCGCGTTCATCGCGCGGCAGCAGGCCGCTATCCGGCCGCTGCAGGGCAAGATATTGCTGAATGGCGTTGGATTCCCATACAACGTAATCGCCGTCTCTCAGCGTGGGCTGACGCCGGTTGGGATTGATGGCTGCATATTCAGGTTTCTGGAAATCGCCCTTGCGCGGATCCAGCACGTTCAGCGTGTAATCCAGTTCAAGATAATTCGCCACCACGAGTGGTTTGAACGCCCGCGGGCTAAGGGGAAATGCAAAAATTTCGATGCTCATGGGAAACCCCTCTCAGTAAGTGAATTTGGGCTGCCAGCCATTGGCGCCCTCGGGCAGCAGGTCGAACAAGTGCCAGGCGGCGCAGAAATCATCCAGCGGGCCCAACTGGGAATCCGACACCCGGAATATTTTCCCGTTCCGGCGCTGAAACACCGAGACGCCAGGCAGGAATGATCCCTTTTCCGTGCGATAACCCATATCGGCCGCAAATGACGAGCCCCGATGGCTGACCATGGGAAAGCGCCAGCCGCGCTTTTGCGCAAATTTACTCTGCGTTTCAGCCGCGTCGGGGCTGCTGATCACAAACGCCGCACGGTCGGCCAGGTGATCATAGGCGCCGTTGTAACCATCGGCCCACAAGGTGCAGTAAGCGCAGGATACGCCCATATTGTGAATGACGAACAGATCATCCTTGCCGCCAAACAGGTCTGAAAGGGGCACTTCGCCTGAAAGGGATTTGAAATTATAGTCACTGACTTCATGCGGTTCGATCGCGCCTTGAACCTTGCGCATGGCTGAACGAATTTCCGCGATCTGCTGGCGGTAGCCATTTAATTTGCCGGTTGCTTCTTCATACTGCATCGTTTGGGCCTCCTGTTGTCACGATTTATTTGCCATACATATCGTGCGGGCGAATCCAGGCCATCGGATATTCCAGCCCCGCCTCGTTGCGGCCCGCAGGCGCCAGATCGAGATGATGATACGCGCCGTTCAGCATGTCCAGACCGCGCGAATAACAGGAATAAGTGTGAAACACATCACCCGCCTCATCCCTGCTGAACACGCTGATGCCGGGAAGTTCCGTCATGGCCGTTTCGCGCCGCTCATAATTATAGGTAACCCAGCCTTTGGCCAGGTCCTGCGGCGTGAAGGACACCCCGTAATCATAATTGAAATCGGAGCCAAAAGACGAGAACCATGGAAAGCTCCAGCCAAGGCGCTTTGCGTAAGCCTGCAGTTTGGGCAACGGCGCCAGCGAGATGGCGGCGAATGTCACGTCCCGCGCATTCAGATGCACGCCAATGCCGTTGAAATTATCGGCCCAGAACGAACAGCTTTTGCAGCCGCTGTCCCACGCGGGATCGTACATGAAGTGATAGACAATAAGCTGGCTGCGGCCCTCGAACAGGTCTGCGAGCGAACACCTGCCGCCGGGGCCGTCAAATGCATAGTCCTTATCCACCCGCACCCAGGGCAGTTCGCGCCGCTCCGCGCTTAGCTGGTCGCGCAGCCGGGTGAATTCCTTTTCCCGCGCCAGATGCAGCGAACGGGCTTCCAGCCATTCGCTTCTGGAAACAACTTTATGATGGGTCATGATGTGTCCCCGTCTGTTTGAAGGTTGATGCTCAGGGCCTGCTTTTTGCGTCCCCGCTGTTTGATTTCCTGGCTGATTTTTTCTTCACAGCCTTGCGTTGCGCAATACCCTCCAGTGACGCCGCCAGCGTATCAAACTGCGCCTGCCAGTAATGGCTGTAGCGGTTGACCCAGACGGCGGTGGCAAACATCGGTCCTATGTCCAGACTACAGGTGCTGATGCGTCCGGTACGCGATTGCTGCACCAGGCCGGCGCGCACCAGAACCTGAATGTGTTTCGAGACCGCCTGCAGCGAAATCCTGAATGGCGCGGCCAGTTCGGACACGAGCAACGGTTCCTCCCGCAGCCGTTCCAGAATGGCGCGCCGCACCGGATCGGAGAGCGCGAAAAAAGTGCGGTCAAGCAATTCCGCATCTGCGTCCGCAGCGCCGGAAATGAACTCGACAGTGGCGCCCGTGGCTGATTGCTTTTGCGTCATGCCGGATTATGATCAATAAGTTGATTGATAGTCAACTTATTAATTGATCATAATCCGGCAGATGAAACTACAGCATGCTGGGGATCACACGGTCGGGCGGAGCATGGCCGTCGGCAAACGTCTTGATGTTGATGATAACCTTTTCGCCCATATCAACACGGCCTTCGATGGTGGCCGAACCCATATGCGGCAACAAAAGCACATTCTTGAGGCCGAGCAGTTTCGGGTTAACCGCCGGCTCATGTTCGAACACGTCCAGCCCCGCGCCCGCAATCTTGCCGCCCGTCAGCATGCGGGTCAATGCGTTTTCGTCGATGATTTCACCCCGCGCCGTGTTGACGATATAGGCGTGCGGTTGCAGCAATAGCAGGCGCCGGGCCGACAGCAGATGAAAGGTTGCAGGCGTGTGCGGGCAATTCACCGAAATGATATCCATACGCGCCAGCATCTGGTCCAGGCTTTCCCAATAGGTCGCCTCAAGCTCCTGTTCAATGGCCGGATTGACCTGATGGCGGTTGTGATAATGAATTTGCAGGCCAAATGCGCGGGCGCGCCGGGCGACCGCCTGGCCGATGCGGCCCATGCCGATAATACCCAGGCGCTTGCCGTAAATGCGCCGCCCCAGCAGCCCTGTGGGCGCCCAGCCGCCCCATTCTCCGGTGCGCAGCAAATCCAGCCCTTCGGTGATGCGGCGCGGCACGGATAATATCAGGGCCATCGTCATATCGGCGGTGTCTTCGGTCAATACGCCCGGTGTGTTGGTGACGATGATACCGCGCGAACGGGCCGATTCCACGTCAATATGGTCCACCCCGGTACCAAAATTCGCAATCAGTTTCAGCTTCTCGCCTGACTGGGCCAGAATGCGGCTTTCCAGGCGATCGGTCAGCGTCGGCACCAGAACATCTGCGATCTTCAGCGCCTCGGCCAGCTCAACGGGGGTCATGGGTTTATCATCGAGATTAAGGCGCGCATCGAACAGTTCGCGCATGCGCGTCTCTATCACATCGGGCAGTTTGCGTGTCACAATGACGAGAGGTTTTGTGGTCATTTGCCTGATACCTGCTTGTAACCGCCGGGCGCGGTCATGAAACTACCCCATCTGTCTAGCAGAACTTGGACGCCGAAACAAACTGCCGCATTGACCATCCGCCCCCCGGCGGGCAATAAGCATCGCATAAGCGATTGGCTCCTTTTCAACCTGTATGGTTATGAATGATCTGGCGGCGTTTCACCTCGGAATTCCGGTTTGCGCTGGGCCTGGCCCTGCTGCCGATGCTATTGGCGATCCCGGCGGCGGGGGCCACGCCGCAGCAGGCCGCGCCCGAACCCGCGACGCTTGAAACCGGCGTCGGCGTGTCGGGTTTGCCGCTGCCGCGTTTTGTCAGCATTACTGCGAACCGTGTCAATCTTCGCGTCGGGCCTGGGCGGCAATATCCCATAAACTGGATTTTGCAGCGCCGTCACCTGCCGGTAGAAATCATCGGTGAATTTGAACATTGGCGTAAAATCCGCGAACGCTCCGGCGATGTGGGCTGGGTGCACAAAACCATGCTCAGCGGAAAGCGCATGGGGATGGTGATCAGCAACAGCAAAACCGGCGAACTGACCCCCGCCTATGAAGCGGCCGAATCAGGCAAAGCCGTATTGATGGCCGAGGATGGCGCTATTGGCGAAATCAGGGAATGCAGCGGGGAATGGTGCGCCATGCAGTTCGATAAGCGCAGGGGATGGATGCGCCGCGACACGATATGGGGCGTCTATCCAGCCGAGGACTTTAAATAACTGGCCCGCAGAATGGATGGAAACAGGTTCAGGGAATCACCCTATTTCGTCTGCGCTACCCGCTGGGCCAGCGCGCCGTTCATTGCCTGCATGGACTGCGCGTAACGGGAAAATACCCGCCGGGACAGCGGGCCGGACAGCCAGCCCCGAAATTCGATTTCATGACGCAAACTTGTCCCGCCCTGTCCGGAAGGGGTCATGATCAGTTTGCGCTTGGCTGTCAGCATCAGGGGTACGGGAGACAAATCGCCTTCCCAGATAAACTCATAATCCTTTGCCATGCTTTTCATGCCAATCCGCCGCACGGCCTCGCTGCCGCCGGTGAATATTTCCCTGAGGCGCGTGGGACGATTGGCCTGGGGCTGTCCATCGACGGCCCGCAGATGCGGATTCCATTCCGGATATTTTTGAAAATCGTTCAGCACCTGCCACACCCTGTCCGGCGGCGCGGACAATATGATACGGGTGTTGAGATCGTAATCCTCCTGCAAGACAGCAATAGCGGCGATCATGCCTGCGCCCAGGATGACCGCTGCAATCAGCCCTTTCGCCAGAGGCCGCTTCATCCGGCGCCTGCTTTTACTTTATCGCGCCGCCTCACGCAGCGCTCTGATGCTGGGGCGCGCCGCTTCACGCGGCGCTTTGATACTGGGGCGCGCCGCTTCACGCGGCGCTTGGGGCCGCTGCGCGAACATCTTCGCCGACATGATCAACAAATTTCTCGAAATTCCTGACGAACATGGCGACCAGTTTCTGGGCCTGGGCGTCATAGGCCGCCTTGTCGGGCCAGGTGCTGCGCGGATCAAGGATCGACGAATCGACACCCGGCACGGCGATGGGCACCTGGAACCCGAAATTCGGGTCCAGCCGCATCCCCGTTTTTGCGAGTGATCCATCCAGCGCCGCCGCCAGCAAGGCACGCGTTTCCCTGATCGGCATGCGTCTGCCTACCCCGTAGGCGCCACCAGTCCAGCCGGTGTTGACCAGCCAGCAATCCACATGCTGCGCCGCAATTTTATCGCGCAGCAGGTTACCGTATTCGCTGGGATGACGGGGCATGAACGGGCCGCCAAAACAGGTCGAGAAAGTCGCCGATGGCTCGGTCACGCCTTTTTCGGTGCCTGCAACCCTGGCCGTATATCCGGACAGGAAATGATACATGGCCTGGCTTGGGGTCAGTTTTGCAATCGGCGGCAAAATGCCAAACGCATCGGCCGTCAGCATGATGATGTTTTTCGGGCTGCCCTTGGCAACCCCGGTGCGGCTGGCGTTCGGGATATACGAAGTCGGATAAGCGCCGCGCGAGTTTTCCGCATAACTGGAATCATCCAGATCCAGCTTGCGCGTCACCGGATCGATCACGACATTTTCCAGCACGGTGCCGAACATGCGCGTCGTGGCATAGATTTCCGGCTCCGCCTCTGGCGACAGATTGATCATCTTGGCATAGCAGCCGCCTTCGAAATTGAATACCGCCCCGTCAGCCCAGCCATGCTCGTCATCGCCAACCAGTGTCCGGCTGGCGTCGGCGGAAAGCGTCGTCTTGCCGGTGCCGGACAGGCCGAAGAAAATGGCCGAACCGCCGTCCGCACCCACATTCGCCGAACAATGCATTGGCATGATGCCGCGTTCCGGCATCAGGTAATTGAGAATGGTGAAAACCGATTTCTTGATTTCACCCGCATAACTTGTGCCGGCAATCAGCACCGTGCGCTCGGCAAAATTAATCGCGATCATGGTTTCACAGCGGCCGCCGTGGCGCGCCGGGTCGGCCTCGAATTCCGGTAAATGCAATATCGTGAATTCGGGGGCGTACGCCGCCAGTTCCTGAAACTCCGGCTCCACCAGCAGATGGCGGATGAACAGCGAATGCCAGGCGTGCTGGGTGATCACCCGCACATTCAGACGCGATTTCGGGTCGGCGCCGCCATATAAATCCTGAACCCACAATTCCTTGTCCTGGGTGTAAGCCAGCATATCCCTGTGAAGGGCGGCAAAATGATCAGGCGTCATCGCCTTGTTATTTTCCCACCACACATGCTGTTCCGTGGTGGCGTCCCGCACGGTAAATTTATCCTGCGCCGAGCGCCCGGTATGGACGCCGGTTCGAACCACAAGCGGCCCGCCTTCCGCAACCAGACCTTCGTTGCGTTCCACCGCCATTTGATACAGCGTGGCGGCGCATTCGTTCCAGTGAACAATCCCGGCCCTGGAGATGCCCTGTTTCTCAATACCCGAATTACTGACAAAGCGTCCTGAATGTTTCACTATTCTCTCCCTATGGCCGCATTCGTTGTGGTTTGTTGCGGCTCAACGTATATTGCATAAGATTTCAAAAGTGGCATCCGGTTATCACCGGCCTGTGTCAAAATTAAGAGCGGCGGGCGATCCTGCCCCTTATGATTCCCGGATTAACGCAGGGCAACTGACAAAATAATATCCTGACAGGTCTGCTGCAAGCGCGATTACCATTTCCAGGTAAAGCTATGGCCATATTTCTTAAAACCTGCTGTAGCGCCCGTCACACTAACCGGAAATTGTTAAAAATTCGGTGATAATTTTCTTAACATCGTGTTTATGGAGATTGCCGCCCTCTGGCGCGGCGGCTTAGTGCGGCCAGTTCGTGGCGCACCTGCCCCGCCGTTTGCGCCATGGCGTCAAACGGCAGTCTTAAACAGGTTCCGCCCAGCGCCAGATCGCAGCCTTCCGGGTCGCACCCGGTCATGCGCCACGGCCCGGCAGGCTGAGCCAGCAGCTTTTCGGCATATAGCGCGATGCTGGCGCTGTGATCATTTTTCATATGGGACAGGATATCCGCCTCGGCCCCGGCCAGCGTCACCCATTGTTCCGGGGCCAGCAGCAAATCTGCGGCTTCGATCCAGTTAATCCTGCCAAAACCGGCCACCAGATGCGCCCGGTCCGGCTGCACCTGGTAAAAGCTGAAATCGGCAAAATCAACATAGGCGGCAGCCCCCGGATGCCGGGCCAGAAAGCGTGCCCGGCATAGGGCCAGCTCCCCGTCGGGTACAGACTGGATGGAACCCGCAAGGCTCAGCCGCGCCCCGGTCAGGGGATCCTCCAGCGCGCCCGTGCCGTCATACAGCAGCGAAACGCGCGGGTCGCCCGCCAGGTTTTGCGTATGCACGGCCAGTCCTGAAAGCAGCAGAAGGGGAGCCGCGTCCGGATGCGTCGCGCTAAGCACCAGGCTGCCATAGGGGGCCCCGTCCCCGGCCATAATCGTACTGAGAACGGCGGTGCGCGCCCCCCGGATAAGGGAGCGGGCGATGACGGCGCGTTGCTTTATTTCTGGAATCGGTTCAGCCTGCATGCATCAGATATAAACGAAGCACATGAAATCAGCTATATTTTGCCATATTTTCGGCTCAGTTGCAGCCAATCTTTGTACTGCATTCAACTAATGAGGTTCCGGCCATGCCGATGATCGCGCTTGTAGATGATGACCAGAACATTCTTACATCGGTGACCATCGCCCTGGAAGCCGAGGGATTCCATGTCCGGACCTATACGGACGGCGCAACGGCGCTAAGCGCGCTAGACGCCAACCCGCCGGATATGGCCGTGCTGGATATCAAGATGCCGCGCATGGACGGTATGGAATTGCTGCGCCGGCTGCGCGTCAAAGGCAGCTTTCCGGTCATCTTCCTGACTTCCAGGGACGATGAAGTGGACGAGGTGCTGGGCCTGAAAATGGGCGCCGACGACTATATTCGAAAACCGTTTTCCCAGCGCTTGCTGATTGAACGCATCCGCGCCGTGCTGCGGCGCGCCGACGCCAATAGTGGCCGTGGCGACGCAGGCGCAGAAGACGCCAAACCGATGATCCGGGGCCGGCTGGTTCTGGACCCCCAGCGCCATGCCTGCACCTGGGGCGGTGAAGACGTCGTGCTGACGGTCACCGAGTTTTTGCTGTTGCAGGCGCTGGCGCTGCGTCCCGGCCATGTCAAAAGCCGCGATCAGTTAATGGATGTCGCCTATGACGATCAGGTCTATGTGGATGACCGCACCATTGACAGCCATATCAAACGGCTTCGCAAAAAGTTCAAAATGGTGGATGATTCCTTTTCCGCCATCGAAACCCTTTACGGTGTCGGCTATCGCTACAATGAAGTCGGAAACCGCCCCTGAAAATCCCCGGACGGATCAAATATTACGCTGAAAGACTGTGGCGCGCGCCGTTACGGCGGCCCTCTGCAACTTCGGCCCGGGTCCGGCGCCGCAGACCGTTCTCTTCGCTTACGCGGCAAATTCTGATCGTCAATGTGGTCGGGCTGGGGCTGTTTGCGGGGGGCGCGCTCTATCTCAATCAGTTTCGCACCGGGCTGATCGAATTGCGCATCGAATCGCTCACCACCCAGGCTGAAATTATTGCCAGCGCCATTGCCTTCACCAGCGCGCGCGGTCTGGATGTCACCCAGATAAATCCGGCGCTGGCAGCCCAGATACTCAACCGGCTGGTTTTGCCGACGCAAACCCGCGCCCGGCT
>JBEBFX010000055.1:0-17653 GCA_040081735.1 Alphaproteobacteria bacterium
CCGCTGATTTAGCGCCGGGCCCGTCGGCCTCGACGCCGTCCTCAGTTCCGGTTACCTCACTGTCCGATGAAAGCGCCTGAGTTTCATCGCGCTCACGGGTACGGCCACGGCCACGGCGGCGGCGGCGCAGCTTGCGCCTGCGGATATCTTCTTCCGTCGGCTCAATATCTGATTTTACTTCCGCTTCTTGCGGCAAGACATTGTTTTCTTTAGGTGCAGAAGAATCCAAAGGCTCGGCGTCAGATTCCTGGGGTTGCTTTGCCACGCCGTCACCACGGCTGCGCCCACGTCTGCGCTTGCGTTCCCCGTCCCGTTTTTCCGGACGATCTGTTTCGGCAGATTCGGCGATAACCTCTTCGTGCGTTTCTTCAACGTCTTCTTCTTCCACAATCTCTGGCGCAACCGGCGCGGAAATCAGGGGCGGTGGAATAATTGCAAGCCGATCCGAAGGCTTGATTTCAAAATTTGGCGACTGGATGGCATCCGAAGCGATGATGAAAATAGACGCAGCGGCGCGCGCCTCAATCAGATGCAGCCACTGGCGCTTTTGATTGAGAATATAGATCGCAACATCAGAAGGAACGAAAACGTCCAGCACATGATGCACGCTGCGCTGGCACTCCTCTTCGATGCCGCGCAGCACCCGTAGCGCAAGTGAATCCACAGAACGGACAAGGCCGGTGCCGTGACAGTTCGCGCAGGGCCGCGTTGTGGTTTCCACCACGCCCTGGCGAAGTCTTTGGCGTGACATTTCCAGCAGACCGAAGGGGCTGATGCGTCCGATCTGGATATTGGCGCGATCCGTTGCCAGACAATCCTTGACCTTGCGTTCCACAGCCTTGTTATTACGCAGATTATCCATGTCGATAAAGTCGATGACGATCAACCCGGCCAGATCGCGCAGACGCAGCTGGCGCGCCACTTCCTCTGCGGCCTCCAGGTTGGTGCGCAGGGCGGTGGCTTCAATATTTGCTTCGCGGGTCGCCTTGCCCGAATTAACGTCGATCGAGACCAGCGCCTCTGTCGGGTTGATAACGATATAGCCGCCGGATTTCAGACGCACCGTCGGGTCAAACATCGAGTCCAGCTGGGCTTCCACCTGATAGCGCTGAAACAGCGGCACCGCTTCACGATAAGGCTGCACCTTTTTAGCGTGGCTGGGCATCAGCATGCGCATGAAGTCCTTGGCCTCGCGATAACTGGCCTCGCCCTCAACCTGGATTATTTCGATATCCTTGTCGTACAGATCCCGTACGGCGCGTTTGACAATGCTGCCTTCTTCATTGATCAGGCAGGGGGCAGTCGAGCGCAGAGTCAACTCCCGGATGATCTCCCATTGGCGCAGCAGATAATCAAAATCACGCTTGATTTCCGCTTTCGTCCGATTGGCGCCGGCGGTGCGGATAATCAGCCCCATTCCCTCGGGCACCTCCAGCTCCGCCGCAACGGCTTTTAACCGTTTACGGTCAACAGCATTGGTAATTTTACGCGAAATGCCGCCGCCACGAGCCGTATTGGGCATCAAAACGCAATAGCGTCCAGGAATGGAAAGATACGTGGTGAGGGCGGCGCCCTTTGAACCGCGCTCGTCTTTCAGAATCTGCACCAGCATGATCTGGCGCTTTTTAATCACTTCCTGGATTTTGTAATGCCGCTTGCGCGCCCGCGGCCGGGACACTTCATCCAGCGCATCCTCGCCGCCAACTGATTCTATGGGCTTGCTGGCGCCTTCGTCCCAATCACTATCCTGACGGGCTTCCGTATCCCTGGCCTCGGCAGGCGCATTGCGCCGCCGGCGCGGGGTGCGGCGGGCAGGCGCCGGGGCGGATGCGGCCGGCTCCTGGTTGTCAGCGTCCCGCTCTGTGGTGGCGTCCCCTGATGGCCCGCGATCCGCAGGGCTGTAATTATCTGTAACTGCTGAGGGCGCCTCAACTGTACCCACTGATCCCGAAATATCATCTCTGATCTGGATTTCAGCTTCCGGATCATAGGGCCCGGCTGTTACGGCGACGCCGGTTTCCCCTTCGCCCGGGTCTTCCAGCGGTTCCGATGTGATCGAGTCGCGATCTGCCGCCGCCATAAGCATTGATCTGGAACCCGAACCATCATTATCGGTACTGTCATTGCCGTCCGGATCATCTGATCCTGCGTCAACAACACCGTCTAAACCAGTTTCGTCACTGATTTTTCCGGGGGTGAATTCAGCCTGCGCCTCATCGAGGCCGTCCTCATCGGATTCACTTGCGGCAACCGCGAAGTCAACATCTTCGTCAGCCTCCTCGGCGCGCTGTTCTTCCTCGGCGTCTGCCTCCAGCAGCGCCTGCCGGTCGGCCACAGGAATTTGATAATAATCGGGATGGATTTCGTTGAACGCCAGGAAGCCATGCCGGTTACCACCGTAATCGACAAACGCCGCCTGCAAGGAAGGCTCTATGCGGGTGACTTTAGCGAGGTAGATATTTCCGATCAGCTGTTTTCGGGCGGCGGATTCAAAGTCAAAATCTTCAAGTCTGGTTCCCTGCACCACGACGACCCGGGTTTCTTCCGGGTGAGTCGCATCGACAAGCATTTTCTTGGCCATTAAGTAATTCTCCAGGCCATCGAGCGCGAAGGCGCACCATTATCAGGGCGCTGGCGTTCATGGCTGATGTTTGGAAGCCCCTGACGGCGGATCGGCTCATCCGCTCCCCGCCGGGCGCAATATTAACCCTGCGATCCGTCCGCCGGTTTCGGCTGACGCGCATGCCCCGCCCGATTGGGCTGGACCGGTTATCACTGATATTGCTTCCGAGTTGCATTTCGTTTCGGGCCAGCTAAGGGCCAACCCGCCATAATTATTCTAAATAGCCGTTGTACTGCAAGTAATTAGACATTCTTGCGCAGCGGCAATAACAGTGCGCGGGCGTTCCATCGAGTCACTAAACACAACACTGTAGGCGCATCATAAACATCTGCCTCACCGAGAGCAATATAGGATATGCGGGGCATTCTGAAACGCCAGCGCAATAGGCGCGCTGGATGGAACCGGACGCGCAATTTCCAACGATTCTTGATATTTCTTGCAGCTGCACCGAAACTGCGTGCGTAACTGATTCGAAAGTTTGGCCCTTGAGTTCGCACAACACCCTAACGCATCTGCTACAGGGCGCACGCCGGAAGGCGGCCTCGCTTTGGCCGGTGTTCTTCGCGACGGGGCTTTTCATGTCTTTAGGCTGTTCTGCATCTGCGGCAGACCGGATTGTCGGGTTAAGCCTTGGGGATCATTCGGATCAGACCCGGATCGTCCTTGATCTGACAGGCAGCCTGCCCTATGCGCTTTTTACGCTTGCAGATCCTTACCGGGTCGTCATCGATTTGCCCGAGGTTGCGTGGTCTGCCACCCGTCAAAGCGCCAATTCCAACAGCGGTCTTGTTTCGGGCTACCGGTTCGGACTGTTTCAGCCTGGAAATTCACGTTTCGTACTCGATTTGAGGCAGCCCGCGCGCGTCGCCAGGGCCTATTATCTGCCGGCCGCAAATGGGGTTACGTCAGGGGCCACCCGTCTGGTCATCGATTTGCAACTTACGGATCGTGAAAGTTTTTTAAAAACAGCTGGTTATAAGGGCCCCCTCAGCCCGCCAATCGCATCGGCGCCGCCTCCCGGCAAAGCGGCGCTCATCCTTACCCCTTTACCCGAGATCAAAGCCCCCCGGCCCGCAACGCCGCCACAAGTGGCGCCCGGGCATGCAGGCGGCGTAATTTCCGTTATGCCCCCGCCCAATCCGCGGCGAAGTTCTACGCCAAAAATTGAGGAGCCACCCGTAACACATTTGACGGCAATACCTTTGGCGCCTTCGATCCCCGCCAAAAAACGCCTGCGCGTCATCGTCATTGATGCGGGCCACGGCGGGGTGGACCCTGGGGCGATTACCGCCCATGGCGTCTATGAGAAATCCATCGTGCTGGATACCGCCCAGCGCCTGCAAACCCTGTTGCGCCAGGACAGGCGCTATAACGTCATCATGACACGCAACACCGATATGTTTGTGCGGCTGGGCGACCGGGTGCAGATTGCCCGCAATTCGGAAGCCGACCTGTTCCTTTCGATCCATGCCGACGCGCTGGCCACCCATAAGGTCCGGGGCGCATCTGTGTATACGCTTTCCGAACAGGCCTCCGACAAGGAAGCCGAATTGCTGGCCGCGAAGGAAAATAATTCGGACATGATCGCCGGTATCGGCATCGGAGATGAAACCGATGAACTGGTAAAAAGTATCCTGATTGATCTGGCCCAGCGTGAAACCACAAACAAATCAGTGCATTTTGCCAAATTGTTGTTGCCGGAACTGAACGATGCCGGCGCCCTGCTGAAAAATTCGCATCGCTATGCCGGGTTCCGGGTTTTGAAAGCCCCGGATGTGCCATCCGTTCTGGTTGAACTGGGGCTATTGTCAAATAATACCGATGCCCGGATTTTGACCTCCAATGCCGGACGCCAAAGACTGGCCGAGGCGCTCAGGCAGGCAATCGAAACATATTTCCGTAATTTCGAAACATAAGCCCTAAAAACCCCCAAACGGGATCGCGATGCGATTCCGTCCGGGCAAGTATTCAGGCCAGACCTATTCGCCAGCCGCGCGCGCGCCATCACTTTCCGTTTCCGGCCCTGCCAGGATCAGTCCGGAAATCAGCCCCGCCTTGCTGCGGATGGCCACTTCAATTTCATCGGCAAGATGGGGGTTCTCCAGCAGGAATTTGCGGGCGTTCTCACGTCCCTGGCCAATTCGCTGTCCATTATAGGAGAACCAGGAACCGGATTTTTCCACCACGCTGCCCGTAACCCCAAGATCAATCAACTCCCCCACCTTGGAAATGCCCTCGCCGTACAGAATATCAAATTCAACCTGCTTGAAGGGGGGGGCGACCTTGTTCTTGACCACCTTGACCCGTGTCTGGTTGCCGATGACTTCTTCACGGTCCTTGATGGCGCCGATCCGGCGGATATCCAGGCGGACCGAGGCGTAGAATTTAAGGGCGTTGCCGCCAGACGTCGTTTCCGGACTGCCGAACATAACGCCAATCTTCATGCGAATCTGGTTGATGAAGATGATCATGCAGTTGGATTTGGAAATCGACCCGGTCAGTTTGCGCAGCGCCTGGCTCATCAGGCGGGCCTGAAGACCTACATGGGTATCACCCATTTCGCCTTCCAGTTCGGCGCGCGGCGTAAGTGCGGCGACCGAATCGATCACCACCACGTCTATGGCCCCCGAACGCACCAGGGTATCGGCAATTTCCAGGGCCTGTTCGCCCGTGTCCGGCTGCGAAATCAATAATTCGTCGAGATTAACCCCAAGCTTGCGCGCATAGGCCGGGTCGAGGGCATGTTCGGCGTCGACAAAGGCGCAAATACCGCCTTTTTTCTGCGCTTCGGCAATCACATGCAGGGTCAGGGTCGTTTTGCCGGATGATTCCGGGCCATAAATTTCAACCACGCGCCCGCGCGGCAAGCCGCCGATACCCAGAGCAATATCAAGCCCCAGCGAACCTGTGGAAATTGAGGCGATAGGCGCAATCGCCTCCGACCCGCCCAGCTTCATGACCGAGCCTTTGCCAAAAGCCCGCTCGATCTGACTGAGCGCCGCATCCAGCGCCTTACGCTTATCCATCTTATCCTCACCAACGACACGAAGCGGGCTTGCTGACATGAATATCTCTCCTTGTTATTTCACACGCGGCGGCCCTACACAACCGGGCTGCACTGCGCGCTGGGTTCATGTACGCAATTTGTTCTTATTGTGGGCGTGCTGTCAAGTAATTATTTTTACTCAATTTTATGGATCTGTTCGAATTATGTTCCGGGCGGGGGATATTTATTGAAAAGCCTCAATTATTTCCCATGACCTCTTTGACGCGGGCGGCGAGCTGGCGCAGGGTGAAAGGTTTGGGAAGGAAGGCGAAATCGCCCAGCGGCTCGTCATTATTGCGGAAGGCGTCCTCGGCATAGCCGGAGATAAAAATCACCCTGGTACGGGGGTCGAGCGCGCGAACCTCCTTCAGCAAGGAGGCCCCGTCCATATTCGGCATCATCACATCGGAGATCATCAGATCTATATGTCCGGCATTGGCGCGCATCAGTTCCAGCGCCATTTCACCCCCACTGGCCTCCAAAACCGTGTAGCCTTTGCCGGCCAGGGCGCGGGCGACGAAAGCGCGCACGGGATCTTCGTCCTCGACCAGCAGGATCAGGCCCTTGCCCGTCAAATCCACCGGCTCGGCGTCGGCGACTAATTCCACCTTGGGTATCGTCTCGTCCTCGTCAAAACGCGGCAGATAGATTTTGAATACCGCCCCATGGTCCGGTTCACTGAAGACATAAATATTACCGCCCTGCTGTTTGACGATGCCGTAGGCGGTTGACAGCCCCAGCCCGGTCCCCTTGCCGACCTCTTTGGTGGTAAAGAACGGTTCAAATATTTTACCGACAATCTCCCTGGGAATTCCGGGTCCGTCATCGGCAAACTCGATCAGCACGCAGTCACCCGGCGGCATCCAGGCATGATCCAGGGCGCGCGCCTCTCCGGCTGAGACATTTTCCGTGCGTATGCGGATGGAGCCCCCGTTCGGCCCCATGGCGTCGCGGGCGTTCACGGCCAGGTTGATAATAACATTTTCAAGCTGTCCCTGATCGGCCTTGATCTTGCCCAGATTACGGCCATGGATCATGGTCAATTCGATTTTGTCGCCCAGCAGGCGGCGCAGCAGATTATTCAGTTCCGCAAGCATGTCGGTGAGGGAAACCACCTTCGGTTTCAGGGTCTGCTGGCGCGAGAAAGCCAATAGCTGGCGCACCAGATTGGCGGCGCGGCTGGCGTTCTGCTTGATCTGATGCAGATCGCTGAAGGACGCGTCACCAGCGTGATGACGGCCAAGCAGCAAATCGCTATAGCCAATAATCGCCGTCAGAAGATTGTTGAAATCATGGGCGATACCCCCCGCCAGCTGACCCACGGCCTGCATTTTCTGGGATTGGGCAAATTGCAGTTCAAGATTTTTCTGTTCCGTAATATCAACAAGATAGAGCACAACAGACGCATCGCCAGCGCCTCGCATGCGGGTTACAAAAAGTTGCGCGGAACGGACATGCTCACCGCTGCCGATCTGAATTTCGGTGTGCCCATCCTGTCTGCTCTGGTCCAGCGCGTCCGAGATTCTGCGGCGGACATCGTTGCGATAGTCCTGGTCAACCAGATTCAGAAAATTTTCACCGCGATCCGCATTTACATGAAAGCGCTGGCGGAACGCCGTATTCACTTCCAGTATTATTGCCTCCGGGTCCACGACCACGATGCCGACAGGCGCAATATCAAACAAATCCAGAAACCGCGGCTCAAACCCGCCCGGATCGGCCCGGTCAAAGGCGCCCGGATCGCCCAGATTGTGCATGAACAGATGCATCTCGGCGATCTCTGCGTCCGCGCCCCTCTCAGTCATGAAAATAGTCGAAACGGGCATATATGCGCCGTTCGCGCTTCGCAGAACCGCCCTGACAATGCCTGCATCCGGCGTAACGGTCTCCGATTGCCAGGGACCGGGCACGCCTTCCATCAGATCGGTAATGCCATGGCCCCCGCCAGGCAGGCTGTCCGGTTCAAGCCCGGTCCAGCCGGCAAATGTCTGGTTGGCGTAACTGATTGCCCCGTCCCGCTGCACGATTGCAAAACCAACTGGCGCTGTATCGATAATGCCGTATATGCGGGAATGCGGCGATGAAACCGGCGGCGGCGCCGGGCGGATATGAAAAGTCCAGCACGACGCAGCCCTGCCTGCGCCTAGCGGCGTAACCTGAACGTTGAAATATTGCTTTTTCTCATCCGAGCCGAAACACAGCACAGCCTCGGCCGCAACTTTGTCACGCACTGATTTTTGCAGCCGGTAAAGCAGCTCATTCTGTCCGGCGCCGCCGGAGAACAGCGCCGCTGCCCCCGGCGCTGAAAAGTTATTCTGCGGCTGACCGGCCAATGCCAGATAGGCGGCATTGGCGTAGTGCACTTCTCCCGCGCCGCCGCTTATCATGATCGGGTCGCATGAATTATCCACCACCGCAATCAGCGCTTCAATGCCCAGCCCGGCAGATTGCAGGCCATGATGCCTGCCGCCGCCACCGTTCAGACGCGCCCATCGGGTAAGCCCGCGCAATAAACCCGCCATAGCCCGTGCACCTTCTGTTTCCTGCCATACGCCAGAGCGATTCCATCTGATCCGAAGATGGTTTAGCGTATGGCCCGTTTCCTTTTATCCTTTAACCGCATGACAAAGCTGATCACCTCGGCCACCGCTTTATAATTATCCGGGGAAATTTCGCGGTCAATCTCCGCCGAGGCGTACAGGGCTCTGGCCAGGACCGGGTTTTCGATAACCGGCACTTTGTTTTCCTCGGCCACCGCGCGAATGCGAAGCGCGATATTATCCAGCCCCTTGGCGACACAAACCGGGGCCGCCATCTTCTCGTGTTCGTATTTCAGCGCCACTGCATAGTGGGTCGGGTTGACAATAACAACCGTCGCCCCGGGCACGGCGGCCATCATCCGCCCGCGCGCGCGTTCGGCCCTGATCTGGCGCACCCGCGCCTTGATCAACGGGTCGCCGTCGCTTTGCTTGTGCTCGTCTCTGATTTCCTGGCGTGACATGCGCTGTTTTTTCATGAATTCAAAGCGCTGGTATAAATAGTCACCGCCGCCCAGCAGCGCCATGATCGCCGCCACCGCCCCAAACATCTTCAGCACGATATCTTCGACATAGGCCAGCATCGCCGCCAGATCAACCTGCATCAGCGTATCCAGGCGGTCCCTGTCGGGCCAGACCACGTAAACCACTATGGCCCCGACCACCACCAGCTTCAGCACATTCTTGCCCAGCTCGGATGCTGACTGCACAGAAAACATCCGCGCAAGCCCTTTCATGGGCGACAGTTTGCTAAAGCTTGGCTTGAGCTTTTCAACTGCCCATACCGGGCGCTGCTGCAGCAGGGTTCCCGCTGCGGCGGCCACCATGAGCAACAGAAGCGGCATAAACAAGGCGCCCAGAACCCGCTCTGAAACTTCACGCCAGATCAGCAGCACACTGCCTGAATCCATCTGAAACGCATATCCCTGTTCGAGATAGATCAGCATGTCGCGCTGCAAAGTACGGGCGAGCGCGCTGCCAAACATGCCGATCACCAGGGCGCCGCCGGCCAGCATGAAAAAATGCTTGAGTTCCTGACTGCGCGGCGTATCGCCTTTGCCCAGCGCGTCATCGAGGCGCTTCTGGGTTGGCTCTTCGGTTTTTTCCGTATCATCCTGATCAGACATGGGGGATCGATCTCATGGGCTGTTCAGGAACGGCGACAGGCCGGACTGGAAATATTCCAGGAACCACATCATGGTGCTGGATAACAGCGCCGCCAATATCATGAATCCCAGCAGAATTTGCGCCGGCGCCGCGATAAAAAACACCTGAAGCTGCGGCATCAAGCGCGCCACCAGGCCCAGTCCCACATTGAACACCAGGCCGAACACCAGAAATGGGCTGGCGATCTGTATCCCGATGGCGAAGGACTGGCCGGTGGTTGTAATTGCAAGCTGGCTGAACCGCGCCACGGGCGGCAAATTTCCCGGCGCAAACAGGGTATAACTGTCGATCATCGCCTGCAGCAGCAGATAGTGCAGATTGGTTGCGAAAATCAGATTGACCCCCACGAGGGTCA
Organism: Alphaproteobacteria bacterium; assembly: GCA_040081735.1. GTDB lineage: Bacteria > Pseudomonadota > Alphaproteobacteria > UBA11222 > UBA11222 > UBA11222. Next base: position 9,729 of record JBEBFX010000055.1, read on the forward strand.
TAAAGGTCGCCACGATGGCGGACTGGCTTTGCTGGGACGGATCAAACCCCTGCGCCGCGGCAAGCCCGGTCTGAAAGGCGATAACAGTGCCCCCCACATGCAGCGCGCTTAGCAATAGCCGCGTCATGCCGCCGATAAATAACCCGACCATGGCTTCCGTGCCGATCGCAATGGTCAGCGCAGCGGGCAATGCCGGCATCGATGGCAGTGCTGCGCCGACCACGGGATAAACCACAGCACTGATGGCCACCGCCAGGCCCAGACGGATCCAGGCCGGAACCGCCATTTCACCAAACCCCGGCATCAGCATGACCATTCCCCCGATCCGGGCGAGGACCAGCATAAAAGCAAAAATCTGCGCGGGAACCCATTCACCTAACATGGCCAGGCCTTCTGCTTGGGCTGCGCCTATAAACTGGCAATTCGTTCGGCGATTCGAACCATCAAATCGTCCATCACGCGGCCCATGAACGGCATGAACAGCAACAGAGAAGCAAAGATGGCAATGATCTTCGGCACGAAGGTCAGGGTCATTTCCTGAATTTGCGTCAGGGCCTGAAACAGGGCAATGACCAGACCGACGACCAGGCCGACCAGCATGACCGGCGTCGAAACCTGGAGCATGACAATAATGGCGTCACGGGCAACGTCCATAACATCATTGGCTTCCATCGCGTTTTTGCCTTCTGCAAAATAATAATCAGGCCGGAGAATTTTTTGCCGGCCGGGGAGATCAGATCGGCATCCGCATAATTTCCTGATAGGCCTGCACCACCCGGTCACGTACGGCGATGACCGTCTGCAGGGTCATCTCCGCATCATTTACCGCGGTGACCAGATCGACCACATCGGTCTTGCCGCTGATCGCCTTTATCGAGGCGGTTTCTGACGCTTTTGTGGTGTTGACCGCATCGCCGATGGCGTCTTTCACCAGATCGCCAAAGCTGGGGCCTGACGTGGAGGGACCCGCTGTTGCCCCCGCGCCGGCGGCGCCATCTTCCAGAATACGGCTTGCCGCCTGGGCGTAGGCGGAGGCGGCGCCAGCCGGATTGATTGCGTTCAGGGCCATTGGAAATAATTCCTTCTACGGATAATTAGCGGTTGCTGAGAAGATCAATGGTTCGCACCATCAGGTTCTGCGACGCCTTGACCGCAGCAAGGTTGGCTTCGTAGCTGCGCTGGGCCTGCTTCATATCCATGCTTTCGATCATCTGGTTGACATTCGGCATTTTGACATAGCCATTAGCGTCCGCAGCAGGATGGCCCGGGTCATAGACTGACTCGAATTCACCCTTGTCAACATCGACGCCTTTTATCGTCACCAGTCTGGCGCCGGTGGCCTTGTCCAGTTCATTGGCGAAGCTCACCACACGGCGGCGATAGGGTTCCCCGTCCGGCCCTTTGGCGGTGGATTGCGCGTTGGCGATGTTTTCCGCAATAATCCGCATCCGGGTTCCCTGGCTGTTCATTCCGGAAATTGATGTCTCTATCGCTGATTTAAGATCTGTCATGCCATCCTCACAAACTTATCAGGCTCTCGTCAGGCCGGATCATTAATTCCTGGCGCCCAGGGCAAGTTTTAAAAGCTGCGCCTGCTTGCGGTAAATTCCTGTAGCGGTCTCATATTCCATCTGGGTTTCGCCCAGTTTGACCATTTGATCCTCGATGGAAACCGTATTCCCGGATGGATTGGCTTCCTGCCCGTCTACCTCTACCGGCTTGAAATTGAATCGGTTCACGTCTGCGGAACCCTTCATGTGGCCGCTATGGGGTGTGGCGATATCAGAGGCATTGCCCTGTTTCAGCATCTCTTCAAAATCCACCGGCTTGAGATCGCGCGCGCGGTACCCCGGTGTGTCCGCATTGGCGATATTTTCCGACAGCAGTTTCTGGCGCTCCGACAACCATTCCATTCTGGCCCGCAACGCAGAAAACAGGGGAACGCCCTTCATATCCATTTTGGTTTCCTGCGCATCCCTGGATGCGTTCAAGCGCAATTGAAAATCCTGCTCAATCCACATTTTCCTCCTTTGCCCTTAAGAAAACTTTAATGCCCGTCGGCGGGCGGCATTTATTTATTAACCCGGTGTTAAGCATAGACCGGCACATTCCAGTCTTGTCTCTGCACGCCACGGGAAACCTGCACTTGGAAATGATGGAATATATACGTTTTGCCCTTGCGCTGATATTTGTGCTCGGGCTGGTTGCTGCCTGTTCCTGGCTGGGCAAGCGGATAGGGCTTGCGCCCCGTATGGGCCGAGGCGGCAAAAAGCATCGCCTGAGCGTCATTGAAGTTCAGACCGTGGACGCCCGGCGCAAACTTGTACTGATCCGCAGGGACAATGTCGAACATCTCGTCCTGCTTAACGGCGAACGCGATCTGCTGATCGAGGGCGGCATCTCATTTACCGGCGAGGAAAGTGCGAATTTAACGCCACCCCCCGATGGCCTGCCAAAAATGTCCCGAATCCTGCCCTTTTGCGGAAAATTCTTCCGTGAATAATACCGGCAACGCCTGGATTCTGAAAATAAACCACTGGCTGGCGGCTATCAGCTTTGCATTTGTTTTAACCGGCAGCCTGCCAGCACTCGCGCAATCGATCTCGATTGATCTGGGCGGGCTTTCGGGCGCGGCCGCCGCCGGCGCGGACGGCGATTCCGCTGCGGGGGGAGCAGGTTCCGTCACAGGACGCATTCTGCAGCTGATTGCTCTTATCAGTGTACTGAGTGTCGCGCCCGGCATACTGGTCACGGTGACATCATTCACCCGTATTGTCGTTGTGCTGTCCCTGATGCGCAGCGCCATAGGCACCCAGACGTCGCCGCCCAATACGGTGATGATTTCACTGGCGATGTTTTTGACAGCCTTTGTGATGGCGCCGACATTTCAGAAATCCTATGAGGACGGAATTCTGCCCTTCATGGAAGAACGCATCGAAGCGCCAGCGGCGTTTGAGCGCACTGTCGCGCCGTTGCGCACCTTCATGCTGTCCCAGGTGCGCGAAGCGGATTTGCAGCTGTTTCTGGGGCTGTCCAAATCGGAACAGCCCAAAACCCCGGACGCGACGCCCATTCAGGCGCTGATCCCCGCCTTCATCATTTCCGAATTGAAGCGCGCCTTTGAAATCGGGTTTCTGCTGTTCATCCCGTTTATCGTCATCGACATGGTGGTGGCGTCGGTTTTAATGTCGATGGGCATGATGATGCTGCCCCCCATCATGATCTCGCTGCCCTTCAAGCTGATATTCTTTGTGCTGGTCGATGGCTGGGGCCTGGTTACCAGCAGCCTGGTGCGCAGTTTCGAGCCGTAGGGCGGCCGGTCTCGTGTCATCTGGCTTGCGCCAGAATATCCGCGACCCAGGCATTGAGACTTTTGCCCGAGGCCTCGGCCAGCATTGCGGCGCGGGCATGCAGCTCCGGCGGCACGCGCAGCATCATTTTTCCCGAATAGGGTTTTTGCGCCGTCCGGCCAAGTTTTTCCGACAGGCCAATATAGTCATCGACCGCATCCTCAAAGGCGCGCACCAGTTCGTCCACGGTTTCGCCATGAAAGGTGACGATGTCGGCGATTCCGGCAACACGCCCAAAAAAAATCCGGTCCTGCGCATCAAAGCCGATTTGCGCCGCATACCCCTTGTGCATCAAATTTTTGTTCATGCCATCACTCCCGCCAACTGTAAAAATTCACGCGCCGCCCGTATCTGATAGCGTTTTGCATCCTTGCCGGGGTGCGGGCGGTGAAAGTCGGCGCGCACCCCATTTAGCGCAAAAGCAACCCGCGATCCGCCGCCTTCAGCCATTTGCGCGCCAAGCGCCAAGAACAGCGCCTCAATCCTGCGCCATTGCAATGCCGCAGGAACCGGATCGGAATAAATCGCTTCCAGCGTTTTGCGGTGCACACTGTTCATATTCCGGGCCACCGCCAGTTTCGATTGAGAGGTTTTGGCGCGCTTCAATCTAAAGGTAATCGTCTCCGGTTCTGGAAATGTGGTCACATTCCAGCAATAATGCAATCATTTTTTGATAGCATTATCAAAACAGGCGTAGCGAGACCGCAATGCTTTCCACATCGCCTTCCGCTATCGGGAACAGATGACGGTGCGGCAGGTCCGCATGCGGAGGAAATGGGCGACGTAATGTCCAGTTTCGAGCCTTGATGCAACCTGATTACAAGACGCTCTGGCGGTTTATGGATTGCCCAGTCCCGCCTGTGCCTTTCGGGCTATGTCGGGCAGGCAAACAGGGTAATGACAAGCAGGGCTTGCATCGGGATCATAAAATATTCCGTCACCAGACGGTTTTTACGTGGGTGTACTGAAGGATTTTCTCGTCAGCGGTGATCAGTTCCAGGGACAGTTGCCGGGCCAGGGCGACAATCATCCGGTCCGCGGGGTCCTTATGAAACTCGCCCGGCAACTGCGTTGATTTTACGGCAATGGAATTATCCACCGGGATGAAAGCGATTGCCGGAATACGCGCAACTTCGGCCAGCCAGGAATCGATGTCCATCGATAGAACCAGACGCCCGCTGGCGGCCAGCATCGCGATCTCCCATGCGCTGATCGCGGAAACGAGAATGCTGCGTTCCATGCTGATGTTTTTGCCAATGAGACTGGCCGCTTTCCGGGATAGCGCGTGCTGGCCGCTCACCCACCAGACCAGCACATGGGTATCCAGAATGATCACGCAAGAACTTCCCACAGATCATCCCCGGCGGGTTCCGTTGGCCCGTGAAACGCCACCACCGATCCCCGCAGCCGGTCAAAGGGGTCAATGTCTTTGGGACAGTAAATTCTGAGTTCCAGGGTGGGTTTGCCATTGTCGGTGATGATCACGCTCTCGCCGGTTTGTTCGACCTGGCGCATCACTTCCAGGGCTTTTGGTTTGAACTGTGACTTTGAGTATTTTTTCATGAATTAACCGCCCTCATTATGACTATGGTCATATTATCATGGTCATAATGAGACAAATGATCAGGCTTTGTCAATGGCCTGATATCCCGGATGCCCAATCAGTCATGGGGGAAGCCGGATCGATCAGGCGTGCATATCTTTACAGGACGGCGGCAATATCCGTTCTGGCGAAATCTGCGCCCTTGAACAACAATGGTTCGCCGCTGGCCTTGGCCAGCGCATAGGCAAAACAATCACCGAAGTTCAGCCCTGCGGCATGGCGGCCCTTGCCATAGTCAAGGAACGCCTGGCGCGCCAGATGCGCCTGTTCGACGGTGAAGGGTTCGATGACAATTCTGGAAGTACGGAGCAGCGCGTCAAACCTGGGGCCCGCGCGGCCACCGGTGAACCTTTCTGCGACCATGGCGGCCTCTACAAAATTAGCGGCGGATAGGCGGCGCGAATCCGCCTGCTCAATCGCACGGGCATAGATTGGGGCGTCGGATTCGTTAAACAGGATAGCAATGAGCGCTGAGGTGTCGATGATCATCCGGCTATCACTTGGGCAGTCCATGCTCGTCGTATAACCAGCCTTCACCGTGATCGGCTGGCCGCTCGGTCAGAAGCTCGGCGCAGCTTCGGCCAATGGCAAGCAACGCCTCGGCAGAGACCTTGTTTTTACTTTCCTGCAGGCGCTCAAGGCGCTCCCGCAGGGCCACTGTCACGGCGCGGGTCATGGTTTCGCCGGTGGCTTTGGCGACGGCCTGGGCCAGACGATGCGCCTCCGGGTCTTTGATATTAAGGGACATAATTCCACCAGGGTAGAAATTTTTCTACCTTTCTACATAACCCCTTTACCGGGGCATCGCAATGGGCAAGCTCGCGCCGCCTTACTGGATTAACTTCGACAAAACCTTGAAATCATCGGTGCCGGCCTGCTCCAGCCATTCAAACACCGCCATTTCCGCGGTGATGATCGCGCCGCCCGCGTCCTCGATGCGGGAAAAGGCGTGATCCATGCTGGATTGCTTGCGCGATGCTACCGCATCGGCGGCCACAAATACCTCAAGCCCCTGATCGCGCAGCTTTATTGCCGTTTGCAGGACACAAATATGGGCTTCCATGCCTGCGATCACGACCTGCTTCCTGCCCAATAGCTTAAACCGATCCGCAAAACCGGCATTTCCGGGACAGGCAAACTCCAGTTTCTCCACCGGCCCCTCAGCCGGCATGAATTCCGCCAGTTGCGGCACCGTACGCCCCAGGCCACGCGGATATTGTTCGGACACCAGCGCCGGCACCCCCAGGCGTCTGGCGGCCTGCATCAAAATCCCGGCATTGCGGATTGCCTCCTGACCGCCGTCATGCATGGCGGGCGCCAGACGTTCCTGAATGTCCACAATGATCAGACAGCATTTGTTTTTATCCAGTAACATGGCCTGTTCTCCTGTTTTGCTGAATTGGGCGATTGCATTGCCCCGCATCCGCCCTCTATTCTAGGTCCCAAGCATAACCATAATGAGGGAAGAATCACATGGCTGGAATTCATGGCGGCAAACTGGCGGCCCGGGCGCTCAAAATGGCGGGCGTGGAGTGCGTGTTCACCCTCAGCGGTGGTCACGTGATGGCCATCTATGACGGGTGCCTGGACGAAGGCATCCGCATTATCGACGTGCGCCACGAACAGGCCGCCGTCCATGCCGCCGATTCATGGAGCAGGCTGAACCCCGGCCACATTGGCTGCGCGGTGGTGACAGCAGGCCCCGGCGTAACCGATGGCGTGACCGGCGTGGCCAATGCGTGGCGCGCCAATTCCCCCATTCTGGTGATCGGCGGGCAAGGCCCGTTCAGCGCCGCCCGCAAGGGATCGCTGCAGGAAATGGACCATGTCAGCATGATGCGTCCGATCACCAAATGGGCCGACGCGTGTTATGACACCAAACGCATTCCCGACTATATCGAAATGGGCGTGCGCCACGCGGTGTCCGGCAACCCCGGCCCGTCGTTTCTGGAAATTCCCATGGACGTGCTGATGGGCATTGTGGAAAGCTTCGAATCTGTGCGGTTCCCGAAATTCCGGCCCGTACCCTCGCAAGCGCTGCCGGATCAGGATGATTGCCGCGCCGCGCTGGAAATTCTGTCAAAGGCGAAACGCCCGGTTTTGATGGCCGGCACCAGCGTCAAATGGTCGAACGCCTCGGGTCCCCTGAATGATTTCCTCGCCCGCACCAATATCCCGACCTATGTCAACGGCATGGGCCGCGGCACCATTCCGCCGCGATCAAAATATCTGCTGAACCGTTCGCGCAAGGACGCCATGAAAAATTGCGACGTGTTTATCTGCGCGGGCGTACTGCTGGATTTCCGGCTGGCGTTTGGCAACTCGATTCCCAAGAATGCGAAAATCATTCAGCTCGACATCGACAATACCCTGATTGGCACCAACCGCTCGGCGGACGCCGCCATCGTTGGTAATCTGGGCGCGTCGTTCAATTCGCTGATCCAGATGATGGATAAAGAAAAACTGCACATGGATTTCTCCGGCTGGCTGGAAGAACTCAAACCCATCGAGGCCAAGCTGGAAGCAGAAAACGAAAAGGGCCTGAATTCCGATGAAAGCCCGGTTGACCCACTGCGCATGTGCCGTGAGGTGCGCGATTTCCTTGGCGGCTATGACAAGGAAGTGATCCTGATCGGCGACGGCGGCGATATCGTGGCGCAGGCGTCCAAGGTTCTGCCGATCCCCGGGGAAAATGGCTGGATGGACCCGGGACCGCTCGGCACCCTCGGCGTCGGCATGCCGTTCGCGCTGGCGGCGGCGGCGTCAAAACCCGAAAAACGGGTGCTGATCATCTATGGGGACGGCTCGTTCGGCCTGAACGGATTTGAATATGACACCGCCGTGCGTTTCAACCTGCCGATTGTCGGCATTGTGGGCAATGACGCCGCATGGGGCCAGATGGCGCGGCCGCAGGCCCAGACCTATGGCTCCAACCGCATGGTGGCGACGAAGCTGAACTATACCCGCTATGA
>JBEBFX010000056.1:0-17650 GCA_040081735.1 Alphaproteobacteria bacterium
GCAACTGACATGTTATCAGGAGTTCAGAATTTCACTAAATATCTAATTTTCCCTTAAATAAACTTAAAGTTGCGCGCCGTTTCTGATAAATGGCCCTCGGCCCCGATCAATACATTTGTATCACTATATCTTGTGTTGCCCGCGTCTCACCCATGGCGGATGTGGACTTTTTGTGATAAGTAACGGCTTTTGGCGAGGGTGCATCATGACAGTCGTTGACAGTACCGGCGGAAAAACCGCCAAAATTGCCCAGGATTTTTTCCGTGAAGATCTGGCAAGCCGCGATCCGGCCATTGCCGCTGCAATTAAGCAGGAACTTTCGCGTCAGCAGACCCAGATCGAATTAATCGCGTCGGAAAATATCGTCTCTCGCGCTGTTCTGGAGGCGCAGGGATCGGTTCTGACCAATAAATATGCGGAAGGCTATTCCGGACGCCGTTATTACGGCGGCTGCGAATTTGTCGATATAGCCGAAAATCTGGCGATAGAACGCGCCTGCAAATTGTTTGGCTGCGGTTTTGCCAATGTTCAGCCTCATTCAGGCGCTCAGGCCAATCAGGGCGTGTTTCAGGCCTTGTTGCAGCCCGGCGACACCCTGATGGGCATGAGCCTGGATGCGGGTGGCCACCTTACGCATGGGGCGTCCGCCAACCAGTCCGGAAAATGGTTTAAGGCCGTGCAATATGGCGTGCGCCGCCAGGATGACAGGATTGACTTTGACGAGGTCGCCGCACTGGCGCGCAGTCATAAACCCAAATTGATCATCGCAGGCGGCTCGGCCTATCCGCGCATAATCGATTTTGTGAATTTCCGCATGATCGCCGACAGCGTTGGCGCCCATTTCATGGTCGACATGGCGCATTTTGCGGGTCTCGTCGCGGGCGGGGTGCATCCCAATCCGCTGGAGCATGCCCACGTCGTTACCACAACAACCCATAAGACCCTGCGCGGCCCGCGTGGCGGCATGATCCTGACCAACGACGAAGCCATCGCCCGAAAAATCAACTCGGCGGTCTTTCCCGGTTTGCAGGGAGGGCCTCTGATGCATGTGATCGCCGCCAAGGCCGTGGCGTTTGGCGAGGCCCTGCGCCCGGAGTTTCGCGAATATGCCCGCGCAATTGTCGAGAATGCCAGGGCGCTGGCGGAACGTCTCGTTGAAGGCGGCCTTAATATCGTCTCCGGCGGCACGGACACCCATTTAATGCTGGTCGATCTGCGGCCCAAAAAACTGACCGGCAAGGCGGCGGAGGCAAGTCTGGAACGCGCCCATATCACCTGCAATAAAAACGGCATTCCGTTTGATCCGGAAAAACCGGCGGTCACTTCCGGTGTGCGTCTTGGAACACCAGCCGGGACGACGCGCGGATTTGGGGTTGCGGAATTCCGTCTTGTCGGATCGCTGATCGTCGAAGTTCTGGATGGGCTGTCCGCCAACCCGGATGATAACAGCGTGATCGAAGCGAAGGTGCGCAATCAGGTGCTTGATCTGTGCCGCGCCTTCCCGATCTACACCTGAGCGCGGGGCCATGCGCTGTCCTTTTTGCGGTAACGAGGAAACCCAGGTCAAGGATTCCCGGCCGACCGAAGATCAGTCGGCCATCCGCCGCAGGCGCATGTGCAACGGCTGCGCGGCGCGCTTCACCACCTTCGAACGGGTGCAATTGCGCGAACTGGTCATCGTCAAGAAAAACGGCCGCCGGTCGCCGTTTGACCGGGACAAACTGGCGCGTTCGGTTGAAATTGCGCTGCGCAAACGTCCGGTCTCTGCTGAGCGTGTTGACCGGATGATCACGGGCATTGTGCGCCGCCTCGAAAGCATGGGTGAAAATGAAATTCCCTCGCCCCATGTGGGCGAACTGGTCATGGAGGGGCTGGCCAATCTCGATCCCGTGGCCTATGTGCGGTTTGCGTCCGTCTATAAAAATTTCCGCGAAGCGAAAGATTTCGAGAATTTCGTGGGCGAAATCGTCAATCGCAATGCGGATGATGATTGATAGCGGCGTCCACCCCCACGGCCTGGCTACCCCATCTTTGCAACAGCCAAAAGATAATCATCGCCCCTGTAATTACGTTTTTCACACCTGACAATGGATCCGGGAAGAAATTCCCATATTTCATCCTCCGGGTCATAATTGGACGCCGGCAGAATTTTGAATAGACCGTTACTCAAAGGGATAGCCAGCGTCGGCCGCGCGGTAGGTGTGCCCTCTTCAAGCAACGAAACATATATTTCAACACTTTCGTCAACCATCGCTTTCCTCCCGATTTCTAATCACATGTTCACTTACATTCAGATTAGGGCATGTTTTTGGGAACATGACGAGGTCTGGGACGTCTGCTCATACTTAATGACCGGCGCAGACAGATTTTTCTGCCGCATCCGGTAACGGAATTCCTAATTCATGAAAGGCGGCCTGCTCAGCATTGCAATATTTTCCACTGGAGACCAGAGACTCCAGTTTTTGAAAAATATAAATGCCGAAATCCTCACGCCTTTGCAAAATGTATAAGCTAAATTCAGCGGGGACTATTTCATACGGGGTTACATCATAATTTCTATGGGTCCTTAGAAGATAAAGATTTTCTCCACTCTTTATGGCGTTTCCCCCCCGGGGAACCAGGAATGATATAGACGTGACGGAATCCTCCTCCGTGTGAGGAACGGACCAGATGATTACTTCATTTTCCAATCCGTCGTCCGTCCGCGCAAACTGCCATATCCTGCCCTCATCAACCAGAACCGAATAACCGTCGCCCCCCCATGCGGTTTCACTTACAAAGGCTCCTTTTACGAGCAGGACATCCCGTGCGTTAATTTTGATACTGTTTACGCCGTAATGAAGCGTCAGAGGTTCTAGCCTGCTTATTTTTTCCCTCAGTGTATCCGCTACAGCGCCGTTGAGTAACAGCGCGCCAAACATAAAAATTATACAAAAAGCGCTAAAGCTCATTTTGGCTCTCATGGTGCTGGCATCTCAAAAACAATGCCTTCAATCCACCCCTCAGTTCTTCTAATAGCGCTGACAAGACGATCAAGTTCTTCCTGATCAAGTTCGCCAATAATTTCTTCACCGGAAAATCGTCCAATTCTACGGATAGCATCTTGAATTTTTGGGGTGTCATTCTCCTCGGGAGGTGAGCGTCGTTTTATTGCCTCGTCAACAGTCAAATTTCCATAGGTCGAAGTCTTCAACAACGCCACAGATGCCGCCTGTCCTGTTTTCTCGTCAGGGAATATTGCGAACCCGTGATTGTTTCCGATAGCTCCGTGCCGGTTTGTGAAGTTTCCCACTTTGATATTTCCCGGATTATTATTACGCCATGAGCGCGAACCATCAATTCTTGTCTGTCTTGATCCATCGGGATAGTGGATGGTAATGCGTGTTCTTGAGTGAACTGTGACGGTTGGCGTCGTTGGGGCGCCCGTATCATTCCCATCCGTCCATTGTCCGCCATCGGGATGACCCGCGGGTACACGGGGCTGGTCCGGATTATAGGCGTGATCCAGCCAACGGTCTAACGCCATCCCAAGTTTTAACATGGCCCACTGAAAATCCAGCGCGGCGCGCTCGTATTTCAGTTGGGTCAGCAGAGTCAGTTTGCTCTGATCGGCAGAGGAAAGAAGCATCCGCGCCTCGAATAGTGCTAATGATCATATTTATAGGCTTGTACAGGAAATTAAGCCTTATGTCAATCTATATTCATGATATGTTCTATTTTATCTCCTGCAAAAACCTGAAATTGCATGCGGGCCGCGTCCTACGGGCACGCACAGCATCCATGCAGGATGCGCATTGATCCAAAATCAATTACTGTGGAAGCCCGTTCCATTACAGCTTTGTGCGTTTAATTGGAGTCACTTTGTGACCCAATTAAACGCATAAAGCTGCTCTAACATATTGCTCTAGCCCCATTAAGGACAGGCACAGCCTTGAAATTATCGTCCAACCCAGAGCGCGATCTGCATTTCATGGAGGCAGCGCTAAATCTGGCGCGCCGGGGGCTTGGGCAAACCTGGCCTAATCCCGCCGTTGGCTGCGTCATCGTTCAGGATCATATTGCCGGGCGCGGCTGGACCCAGAAGGGGGGGCGGCCACATGCCGAAACCGAAGCATTGATGCGGGCCGGACAATCTGCCCGAGGGGCTACGGCCTATGTGACGCTGGAACCCTGTGCGCATACGGGCAAAACTCCGCCTTGCGCCGGCGCCCTCATCGCCGCTGGAATTATCCGGGTCGTGGCGCCAATCATGGATCCGGATCCCCGCGTGGCGGGGCAGGGGTTTGAAAAACTTCTCCGGGCCGGCATCACTGTCGATATTGGTCTGTGTGCGGATCAGGCGGCGAAATTGAATGCAGGCTTCATCTCCCGGATTGTTCAGAAAATGCCCCTGGTAACGGTTAAAATCGCAAGCACGATGGATGGCCGGACCGCCACCGCCAGCGGTGAAAGCAAATGGATAACCGGCGATGCTGCGCGCAGCTACGGGCACTTTCTTCGCGCTGAACATGACGCCATTATGATCGGCGGAACAACCGCAATAACAGACGACCCGGAATTGACCTGCCGTCTGCCGGGCCTTGCCTTGGCTTCGCCCGTGCGTGTCATTGCCGATGGACGCATGCGGCTCGCCCTAACGTCAAAGCTGGTGGCGGGCGCCCGCGTCAACCCGGTATGGCTATTGACCCTGCCCGGCGGTGAGGCCGGGCGCCGGCAAGCCTATCGTGACGCCGGGGTCGAAGTTATCGAAATCTCGCCAGGCGCCAACGGGCTGCTGGACAGCAGGGCAATTCTTTTTGCGCTCGGGCAACGCGGCGTCACTCGGCTTCTGGTGGAGGGCGGGGCGGCGCTGATCGCCTCGATGGTGCAGGCCCATGCGGTGGATCAGATCGTCTGGTTCCGGGCGCCAAAGCTGATCGGGGGGGATGGTCTGGCGGCTGTTGGCCCCCTTGGCCTTCATCATCTTGCGCAATCGCCAGTCTATTTGCGTGAATCAATACGCACTTTAGGGCATGATGTAGTGGAAACCTATCGCAGACAGGCATAAGTATAGATCATGTTTACAGGAATAGTCACAGACGTCGGAACGGTTCGCACGATTGAGCAGCGCGGCGATACGCGCATGGTGATTGCCACGGCCTATCCGGTTGAGCGCATCGAGATCGGGGCCTCCATTGCCTGTTCCGGCGTATGCTTGACGGTCGTGGACAAAGGCCGGGATGCGGACGGTTCCGCCTGGTTTGCGGTCGATGCGTCGGCTGAAACCATGAATTGCAGCAATCTTGCGGCCTGCAAACCCGGCAAGGCCATCAATCTTGAACGGCCCCTGCGGATTGGCGATGAGCTGGGCGGGCACATCGTCAGCGGACATGTTGATGGCATGGCCCGGGTTGCGGCGATCCGGCCTGAGGGCGATTCAATCCGTTATACATTCGAGCCGCCCCATAATCTGGTCCGCTATATCGCGCCAAAAGGCTCCGTTGCCCTGGACGGTGTTTCGCTGACCGTAAACGAAGTAACGGATCACAGCGGCGCTGGAAGTTTCGGCGTCAATATCATTCCGCACACCCAGCAGGCCACCACGTTCGGCAGGCTGAAGGTGGGCGACCAGGTCAATATTGAAGTGGATACAGTCGCGCGCTATGTCGCCCGGCTGGTGCAGGTGGAGCCTTAAATGTCAGATACAATGACCGGTAAACAGACCCATGAAGAATTGCTGGAATTTCTGTCGCCAATCGAAGATGTGATCGAGGACGCGCGCAACGGCCGCATGTTCATTCTGGTGGACGATGAAGACCGCGAAAATGAAGGCGATCTGATTATCCCGGCCCAGATGGCGACGCCGGATGCGATCAACTTCATGGCAAAACATGGCCGGGGCCTTATCTGCCTCAGCATGACCGGCAAGCGCATCAAGGAACTGGGCATTCCCCTGATGGCGTCGAATAATCAGGAACGCCACCAGACGGCCTTTACCGTTTCCATAGAAGCGCGCGAAGGCGTGACAACCGGCATTTCAGCCCATGACAGGGCACGCACGATTGCGGTTGCCATTGATCCCAACAAAGGCCCGCGCGACATCGTAACGCCGGGGCACGTATTTCCGTTGATGGCGCGCGACGGGGGCGTGCTGGTGCGCGCGGGGCATACGGAAGCGGCGGTGGATGTTGCCCGTCTCGCCGGTCTCAATCCTGCCGGTGTGATCTGCGAGATCATGAACGAAGATGGCACCATGGCCAGGCTGCCGGATCTGGTTGGCTTTGCCCAGACCCACGGCCTGAAAGTGGCGACCATCGCCAATCTGATTGCCTACCGCCGGCGCTATGACCGCATCATTCACCGCGCCGTTGAAACAGATATCGACACCATGTTCGGCGGCGAGTTCAAGCTGTACGTCTATATCAATGTGGTCGAGTACGCCGAACATATTGCCCTGGTGAAAGGCGATATTTCCGCGCCCGGCCCAGTGCCGGTGCGCATGCACGCCATTAATGTATTCGATGATCTGCTCGGCGCGAAAAGCGGGCACACCGGTTTGCTGCACGGGGCAATGGAGCTGATTGCCAAACTGGAACGCGGTGTGATCGTGTTGATCCGTGACACCAAGGCGACCATAGTTTCCGACATTCTTATGCGCGGCCGCAAGGGCGGCGTGCGGGAACTGCGCGATTATGGCGTGGGGGCGCAGATACTGGTTGATCTGGGGGTGAAGGAACTGACGCTGCTTTCCAACACGGCAAGCAAGCACATTATCGGTCTGGAAGGTTATGGCCTGAAGATCGCCGATGTCATGCACATTACGCCGAAAGACTGAGTATCGATGACCGGCCCCATTCATGTCATGATCGTCGAGGCGCGCTTTTACGCCCATATTTCCGATGCGCTTCTGCGTGGGGTCGTAACCGAACTGGAACGCCAGGGCGCAATCTACGACCGCTATCAGGTAAGCGGCGCCTTTGAAATTCCTGGCGCAATCCGATTTGCCATTGAGGCGCGCAACAGACAGACAGATGCGCCCCGCTATGACGGGTATATTGCACTGGGCTGCGTCATCCGGGGGGAAACAACACATTATGAGACCATCTGCGCAGAATCTGCGCGTGGTCTGATGGATATCGCGCTGGATCATGGCGTTGCGCTGGCCAATGGAATATTGACCGTTGAGAACGAGGCGCAGGCAATGGCCAGAGCCTCGATCGAGGACAAGAACAAGGGCGGCGAATTTGCACAGGCCTGCCTCACGATGATAGATTTACGCCGCCGATTTGGCCTCGGGTGATGACAGCAGCCCCAACCGCGACGCCTGAAACATCCGGATTGCAGCAATCCAAACGCAGTGGCCGTTCTGTGGCGCGCCTTTGCGCCGTTCAGGCCCTGTATCAGATGGAAATGGGCGGCAGTGACGCGGAGACGGTGATACTTGAATTCATGAGCGAGCGGTTCGGACAGGAAATTGACGGCGAGGAATATCTTGCCGCCGATCAGAAACTGTTTGCCGAACTGGTGCGCGGCGTCGTGGCCCGCCAGATGGAAATTGACCCCCTGGTCGCCCGCACGGTTAGCGCTGATTGGGCGCTGCCGCGCCTGGACGCGACTTTGCGCGCCTTGATACGAACCGGAACCTTTGAACTGATGGCGCGCACGGACATTCCCGTGAAGGTCGTGCTGAGCGAATATGTCGATATTGCCCATGCGTTTTTCTCGGGCGATGAACCGGGATTTGCCAACGGGGTGCTTGACAAGGTGGCGCGCATCGTCCGTCCCCAGTCTTTTGGCGGCCATGAGCCAGGACGCTGATCCGTTTCCCGATGAATTTGCGCTGATCGCGGAAATCTTTGCGCCGCTTGCCAGGGAAGATGCAGGCAGTTTCGGTTTGACCGATGACGCCGCGATCATTTCGCCGCCCGCCGGCAAAGACCTGGTGGTAACCGCGGATATGATGGTCGCCGGGGTGCATTTTTTCGAGAATGACCCGCCCGATATGATTGCCCGCAAACTGATGCGCGTAAATCTGTCAGATCTTGCCGCCAAAGGCGCAATTCCGCATGGCTTTATCCTGACTGTCGCTTTGCCCCGCATGGTTACGATGGACTGGTTGCGGGCTTTTGCGGCCGGGCTGGCGCAGGATCAATCAGTGTTTGGCCTCAACCTGCTGGGCGGGGATACGACGGCTACCGGCGGCCCGCTGTGCCTGTCACTGACAGCCATGGGGTGGGTGGATCATGGCCAGATGGTCCGCCGGGCGGGAGCAAAAGTTGGCGATGATATTTATGTCACCGGCACGATTGGCGATGCAGCGCTCGGGCTGCGGGTGCGCCGTGATAAGGGCGTCCCAGGGCTTTCCGCCAGTCAAAATGACTTTCTTTTGGGGCGCTATCTGTTGCCGCAACCCCGCAATGCATTGGTCCCGGCGCTTGCGGGACGCCTTCATGCGGCCATTGATATTTCAGACGGATTGGTTGCCGACCTGGGCCACGTCACGCAAACTTCATCCGTGGGCGCAGTAATACAGCTTTCGGAAATTCCCCTGTCG
This sequence comes from Alphaproteobacteria bacterium, assembly GCA_040081735.1. Lineage (GTDB taxonomy): Bacteria > Pseudomonadota > Alphaproteobacteria > UBA11222 > UBA11222 > UBA11222. Next base: position 8,534 of record JBEBFX010000056.1, read on the forward strand.
GATGCAGCCAGAGCAGCACTTGATTTGCAGGCATGCTCTATTCTGGAACTGATCAGCGGCGGGGATGATTATGAATTATTGTTTACCGCCGCGCCGGAACGTCGAATGGAACTTGCCGGCATCGGGAACCGGGCAGGTGTTGCTTTAACCCGGATTGGACATATCATTCCTGGAAATGAGACCGTTTTTCTGGATCAGGCGGATACTCCCGTGACTGTGAAACGTACTGGGTACACGCATTTTTAAGGGCTAAACCTGATATTAAGGCCTTATGTGCGATGCATGGGCCTATGAAACATCTCCCCCGATTTATATTCGCTGCGGCGCTGCTTTTTGCAGCTTCACCGCCGCTTTGCGTCTGGGCCAATTCTGCGCCGCCAGAAGAAAGCGCCGGTCCTAAAATCACCCTGGTCCCGTTGAATCCGCTTATGGTTCCCGTGTTGAAGGGAAATCGTGTGCTGAAATATATTGTAGTGAATATGGACCTTGAACCGGCGCCGGAAACCGATGCGGGGGCCGTGACCCATGACCTGCCACGGGCCCATGACGCCCTGTTGCGCGAGGCCTACCTGTTCGCCAGGGAAAATGACGGCGCCGGGGATGTCGATCTGGAAGCCTTGCGCGCCCGTCTGTTGCCGGTAATAAAATCAGCGCTCGGGGATAAAACAATCAAAGGCCTTTATTTTACAGGCGCCAGTACCCTCAAGGTTTGAGCGCCTTCGCCAGATAAGCCTGGCCGCGCGCAATGATACTTTCCAATTGGCCGTTTTGGCGTCATAAAGTCGGCCGATGAACAAGATTGACGATTCCATTTCCCCCATGCCTCCTGAACCCGGTTTTGATCCAGAATTATTGGCGCCACCCCCCACCCACGGCATCGTGTGGCGGCTGCGAAATTATTTTCTGGCGGGCGTGGTGGTTGCGGCCCCTATGGGCATGACGCTCTATGTGACCTGGGCATTTGTTTCGTTTGTGGACCGCTCGGTCAAGCCGCTCATTCCCGACGCCTATAATCCGGAAACCTATATTCATTTCAGCTTCCCCGGCCTGGGCCTGCTGATCATGCTGGTTCTGCTGACGCTACTGGGAGCTTTGGCGGCGAACTTCTTTGGCCAGACCCTGCTGGATTATGGCGAGCGCATCGTCGCCCGGATGCCCATCATGCGCGGCGTTTATAACGCCACAAAACAGATACTGGAAACCGTCACCACCCCGTCGGGGGCCAGTTTCCGGCAGGCGGCGCTGATTGAATATCCGCGCAGGGGCCTGTGGACCATCTGTTTTATCACCGGGGAAGCCGAAGGCGAGGTGCAGGCGCGCACAACAGACCCGGTTATCAGTGTTTATGTGCCGACCACCCCCAATCCGACATCGGGGTTTTTGCTGTTTGTGCCGCGCGCCGATATCGTCACCCTGGATATGAGCGTCGAGGAAGCCGTAAAGATGATTATCTCCATGGGGCTGGTGGTGCCTAAATGGACCGCGAAAGAATAAATCGGGCGTAGCCGCATCTAACGCCAGCTAAGGAATTTTTTGCTTTCCGGTGTCAGTAAAAGCAGGGGACTTGTGCTCTCGCCTTTAATTCGCTTTAATATTTGCACAGGCGCCGGATTGCAGGAAATTTTGCCGGGCATGCGCGGGATTCTGCCTTTCAATAAGATCAGCGCCTGACCTAAAACCATTACATAGGAGGAAAACCCATGGCGACCAAAAAAGAAATGGCGGTTCAGTTTCTTCACGATCTCGGATCAGCTTCTCCTGGCATGGTGGAGCATCTGACTGACGATGCGGAATATTCCGTCAACGCGAAACTGCTGAAAATTGGCCCTTTCAACGGCAAGAAAGTCATCTCCGAGAAGTTCTTGCCGATGCTTAAAACCATCTTTCCCAGCGGCATCAAAATGACGATCAACAATACGGTCGGGGAGGGCAATCTCGTGGCCGTGGAATGCAGTTCGCACGGCGATCTGGGCGGCGGCAAGGTCTACGCCAACAGCTATGTATTCATGTTTAATTACGTTGGCGACAAAATCAGCCGCGTCACGGAATATGTGGACACCCATTATGCCGCCGAAACGATGAAACTGGGCTAGAGCAATTTTAATGTGTTAGAGCAGCGAGCGGTGAGGGTGGCGCCCTTTGTCAGCAGCCGTCACCCCGCCTACGCATAGTTGACCGCAGCATTGCGTTCGAACAGATACAGCAGGAGGAGGGATCATGGATCACACGCCGCCGCCAGTGTCGCTCGCCGCAGCGCTTGCGCTGCCCCTAACGCCTGGGCGCTCCGCCGAGGTGTTCGTCGATGGCGATCTGGAATTCCGGTTCGCCGCCCGGCCAACCAACGGGCCACAGGTTCCGCACCGCCGCGATGAAATCTACATCGTTGCCGCTGGGACCGCCCGCTACCGGGTTGAAGACCGGGTTACCGAGGTTGGCCCGGGCGACCTGCTTTTCTGCGCTGCGCACATAGAGCACGGATTCGAGAATAATTCCCCCGACTTTGCTGTCTGGGTGGTGTTCTACGGGGCCGAAAAATAGGGCTTTCTTACAACAGGGCGCCAGGTTCAAACTGAGACACTATTCTGACGGCGAACACCTTGGCTAAGGGGGGTCCCCTTCTCTCACCCCGCCCGCGCATATTTGACCGCCGCATCACGCTCGAACAGGTACAGCAATATGCGCAGGGCGTCACCGCGTGGCCCCTGTAGTTCGGGGTTTTGGTCGGCGATCATGCGGGCGTCGTCGCGCGCTGCATTCAGCAGGGCGGCGTGGAGGGATAGATCGGCCAGGCGGAATTCCGGGATGCCGCTTTGTTTCACGCCGAGCACTTCGCCCGCGCCGCGCAGACGCAAATCTTCTTCGGCGATACGAAAGCCGTCATCGGTTTCGCGCAGGATGCGCAATCGCGCCTTCGCCATTTCCCCCAGCGGCGCCCGATAGAGCAGCATGCAGGTGGAATGGCGTGGCCCGCGCCCCGCACGGCCACGCAGCTGGTGCAATTGCGCAAGACCGAAGCGCTGAGCATGCTCGACAATCATGATCGAGGCGTTGGGCACGTCAACGCCAACCTCGATAACCGTGGTGGCGACGAGGATGCGGGTGCGGCACTGCGCAAAATCCTCCATGGCCCTGTCTTTTTCGGCGGTCTTCATGCGGCCATGCACCAGCCCCACTTTGTCCCCGAAGATTTCACGCAATGCGGCAAAACGCTCCTCCGCCGCAGCGGCGTCTATCACTTCGGATTCTTCCACCAGCGGGCAAATCCAGAAGGCCTGCGCGCCCCCGTCAATGGCCCGATGCAGACCAGAAATCACTTCCTCCATGCGCGCCAGCGGCAACACCCGCGTATCCACCGGCGTGCGTCCCGGCGGCTTTTCCAGCAGCCGGGACGTGTCCATATCCCCGTAAACCGTCAGGGTCAGCGTGCGCGGAATAGGCGTGGCGCTCATCACCAGAGTATCCACCGCACGCACGCCTTTTTCTGACAGAAGCAATCGTTGGTGCACGCCAAAGCGGTGTTGTTCGTCGATCACCGCCATTTGCAGATCGTGAAACTGCACATCCTCCTGAAACAGCGCATGGGTGCCTGCGATAACCGGAATGCCTCCGTCCGCAAAACCCGCCAGAATGGCGTTCCGCGCTTTGCCCTTGTCGCGCCCGGTCAGCAACGCCGTTTTGACCCCAATCGCCTCGCACAGCGGCGCGATAACTGCATAATGCTGACGCGCCAGAATTTCCGTTGGGGCCATGATCGCCGCCTGACCGCCGTTTTCGACGGCGATCAGCATGCTGAGCAAGGCGACAATGGTTTTACCGCTGCCGACATCGCCCTGCAACAGCCGCAGCATACGTCCGGGGCTGGCCATATCGGCTGAAATTTCAGCCAGCGCCACAATCTGCGACGGGGTAAGACGATAGGGCAGTGCCGCAATCAGCCTGTCGCGCAACCGTCCATCACCGGCGATCCTGCGGCCGGATTGACGCCGCATGGTACGGCGCGCCAGCATCAGCGCCAGCTGATTGGCCAGCAATTCATCATAGGCAAGCCGCATGCGGGCGGGATGCGTTCCGGCAAGCTCCGCATCGGACCCCGGATTATGCGCCGCCTGCAAACATTCGCGCCAGCCATCCCAGTTATTTTGCCGCAGCCACGGACCGTCCTGCCATTCCGGTAATTGCGGCGCGCGCGACAGGGCGCTGCGGATCGCTCTGGCCAGGGTCTTGGCGCTTAACCCCGCCGTCATGGGGTAGACCGGTTCAACCTCGGGCATGGCGGCAAATTCAGATTCACTGAGAATGTAATCGGGATGGGTAATTTGCAGATTGCCGCGATAATGTTCGAGTTTACCGCTGATCAGGCGGGTCTTGCCTTCGGGCAGCGTGCGCAGCAGATATTCCGGACGGGGATGAAAGAAAATCAGGGTTATTTCCCCGCCACTGCCATCTGTGCAGCGGACCCGATAAGGAATACGCTTGCTGGCGGAAGGTTCGTGCGCCCAGACTTTCAGGGTCAGTGTGACAATCTGGCCATCATGGGCTTCAGTCAATTCAGCAAGTTCTGGGCGAAACCGGCGGTCAATCAATGCGCCGGGCAGGCGCCATAGCAGATCAACCGCGTTCGGCCCCGCCAGCCGGGTGATCAGTCTGGCGTTTTGCGGCCCCACGCCTGGAAGGGTGGTGACCGGGGCAAACAGGGGAAAAAGAATTTCAGGACGCATGGGGACCAGCGATTCCAATTGAGCCGTTGCGGCTTAGGGACTATATCAAAGCCTATCAACTGGGTCAGTATCTACTGCCCCGGCAATCTGGCGTTCATAAAGGCCATCCCATGAACGAAGAAACCGAACAGGACATCCGGCGCAAACGGCTAAAATTCCGCGCCTGGCACCGGGGCATGCGGGAGGTTGATTTGCTGCTGGGTGGTTTCGCCGATAAACATCTGCATGCCTTCAGCCCGGAACAGCTTGGCCAGTTTGAGCAGGTTCTGGATATCGAAGACCCTTATCTCTATGCCTGGCTGAGCGGTGCCGCCCCCCTGCCGGAAGCCGAAAACACACCTGTCATGAATATGATAATTAACTTTAAGTATACTATTTAAATTGCTGAATATAAATAAGATAATTAATTTTTCAGGCCGCCTGACGGTTTCCGGCGCCCCCGAAGGTTTTGACGCACTGCTACTGGCGGAGCTGGCCCGTGCGGGAAACTGTGTATTGCATATTGCCCGTGACGCATCGCGTTCCGCGGCCATGGCCGAGGGCCTTGCCTATTTTGCGCCTGATGTCGAGCTTCTGGAATTTCCAGCATGGGACTGTCTGCCCTATGACCGGATTTCGCCAAACCCCGATATCAGCAGTCTGCGCATGGCGGCGCTGCACCGGCTCAGCGAACCGGGCGCCAAATTCGGCAATCTGGTCATTCTGACCACTGTCAATGCGGCCCTGCAACGGCTGCCGGCAAAAACCAGTCTGGCCGAAAACAGCTTCACGGCGCGAACGGGCAAGGCCGTCAATGTCGAGGCGATGATCGCGTATCTCGGCCGCAACGGCTATTCGCGTTCAGGCACTGTGATGGAGCCCGGTGATTTTGCCTTGCGGGGCGGTTTGCTGGACGTCTATCCACCCGGGGCGGATGCGCCCCGGCGCCTGGATTTTTTTGGGGATGTGCTGGAATCCATCCGGGTATTTGATCCTGAAACCCAACGCAGCACAGGCAAATTGAAAAGCCTCGTCCTGACGCCGGTGTCGGAAGTCATCCTGAACGAGGCCAGCATCCGGCAGTTCCGCGCCGGGTATGTGCGAGCCTTTGGCGCCGTGACCGACAGCGACCCTCTGTACGAATCGATCAGCGAGGGCCGAAAATATCAGGGCATGGAGCACTGGCTGCCGTTGTTTCATGAAAATGTGGATACGCTGTTTGACTATCTGCCGCTGAACGATGGCGCCCCGATTATCTGCATGGATCATCTGGCGGAGCAGGCGGTGAGCAGCCGCATCGAACTGATTGACGATTATTATGAGGCCCGTAACACGGCGCCAAAAGGCCAGAGCAAGTTTGCATCCAGTTATAAGGCGCTGCCGTCGCAGGCGCTGTATTTGCCGGCGGACGAATGGGAGGCGCAGTTAAGCGCCTATCGCGTGCGAAATTTCACGCCTTATCAAGCCCCGGAAAATGAACTGACAGTGGATGCGGGCGGGCGTCAGTGCCGGAATTTTGCGCCTGAACGCAAGCAGGAAGCGGTCAACATCTACGAGGCGGTGCGCGATCATGTTATCGCTGGACAGGCTGCGGGAAAACGGGTGCTGATCGCTGGCTACAGCACCGGATCGCGTGAACGCCTGGGAACCGTACTGTCCGATCACGGCCTTGCGGGCATCGTTTACCCCGACGGCTGGGAACATGCCAAATCGGCGCCGCGCGGGACCACTGCGTTGATTGTGCTGGGCATCGAAAACGGCTTTGAAACCGATGATCTGCTGCTGATCGGCGAACAGGATATCCTGGGCGACCGGCTGGTGCGCCAGAGACGCCGTTCGCGCCGCGCGGAAAATTTCCTCACCGAGGCGTCAAGCCTGTCGGCCGGAGACCTGGTCGTGCACATCGAACATGGCATAGGCCGCTATGAAGGATTGCAGACGCTGGAAATCAACGGCGCGCCGCATGATTGCCTGCTGTTGAGTTATCATGGCGGCGATAAATTGTATCTGCCAGTGGAAAATATCGAACTGCTGACGCGCTATGGGTCTGAAGACGCCACTACGGCGCTGGACAGGCTGGGCAGCGCGGCGTGGCAAAACCGCCGGGCGCGTCTGAAAAAGCGTATCCGGGAAATGGCCGAGGAATTAATCAAGGTCGCCGCCGCCCGCGCCCTGCGTGAGGTTACGCCGGTATATCCGCCCGATGGGATGTACACGGAATTTTGCGCCCGCTTTCCGTATCAGGAAACCGAGGACCAGATGCGCGCGATTGAAGACGTGCAGGACGATCTGGCCAGCGGCCGGCCGATGGACCGGCTGATATGCGGCGATGTGGGCTTCGGCAAAACAGAGATCGCGCTGCGTTCGGCGTTTGTGGGCGTCATGTCCGGTTTTCAGGTTGCCGTAATTGTCCCGACCACCCTGTTGTGCAGGCAGCATTACCGGACATTTCTGGAACGCTTTGAAGGCATGCCGGTGCGCATTGCGCAATTGTCCCGCATGGTGCCCGCCAAGCAGGCGAACATAGTGAAAAAAGAGATCAGCGAAGGCCAGGTGGATATTGTCATCGGCACCCATGCCCTGCTGGGCAAGGCCATTCAATTCAAAAATCTCGGATTGCTGATTGTTGATGAAGAACAGCATTTCGGGGTCGGGCACAAGGAGCGGTTGAAACAGTTGCGTACCGATGTGCATGTGCTGACCATGACGGCGACACCCATCCCCCGCACCCTGCAACTGGCGTTATCAGGCGTGCGGGAGCTTTCGGTTATCGCAACCCCGCCTGTTGACCGGCTGGCTGTGCGCACCTTTGTGTCACCGTTCGATCCGGTGCTGCTGCGCGAGGCGTTGCTGCGTGAACATTACCGGGGCGGGCAAAGCTTTTACGTCTGCCCGCGCATCGCCGATCTGCCGGAGGCGGAAGCCTATCTGAGGGAGTTTGCGCCCGAGGTGAAATTCGTGGTGGCGCACGGGCAGATGCCGCCTGGCCAGCTCGACGATGTGATGAACGCCTTCTATGACCGTAAATACGATGTGCTGCTCAGTACGACGATTATTGAATCCGGCCTCGATATCCCAACCGCCAACACGATGCTGGTGCACCGCGCGGATATGTTCGGGCTGGCGCAACTGTATCAGCTGCGCGGGCGCATTGGCCGCTCAAAGGTTCGCGCATTCTGTTATCTGACGTTGCCCCCTAAAAAAGTGATCACGCCCAATGCTGAAAAACGTCTGAAGGTATTGCAAACTCTGGACACGCTGGGCGCGGGGTTCAGTCTGGCGAGCCATGATATGGACATCCGAGGGGCCGGGAATTTGCTGGGCGAGGAACAGTCCGGCCATATCCGCGAAGTGGGATTTGAGCTGTACCAGGAAATGCTGGAAGAGGCGGTAGCCGCCCTGCGCAGCGGCGGGGCCGATGCGGAAGTGGCCGATCACTGGTCGCCGCAAATCAGCCTGGGCGCTTCGGTGCTGATCCCGGAATCCTATGTGGCCGATCTGAATGTGCGTCTGTCTCTGTACCGCCGCCTGTCGCAACTGGAAGGGCGCGAGGAAATCGACGCTATTGCCGCTGAGCTGATTGACCGTTTTGGGGCATTACCGGATGAGGTAAACCAGTTGCTGAAAATTGTCGCCATCAAACAGCATTGCCGCCTGGCGGGTATCGCAAAAATTGACGCCGGGCCCAAGGGCGCCGTGGTGTCGTTCCGCAATGATCAGTTTGCCAACCCGGCCGGTCTGGTCGATTTTCTGACCCGCCATGGCAAAACCGCCAAACTGCGCCCGGACCATAAAATGGTCTATCAGCGCAGCTGGGAAACGGCCGGTGAGCGGCTTGCCGGCGTAACCAACCTGACCAGGACGCTTTCAGGTATTGCGCGGGTCACCAGCGCAGCGGCGTAAAGGTCCAGTCCCTTGCGGCGCCATCATTGGCAGACGCAGTTCGCGCTCAGAACAGGCGCGTCGTCCGGATCGGCTGCATTTCCAATGTCTTCGGGCTGAATGACCTGCACAAAGGCATTGTTGGTAACGCTGTCCTCGATGAGGGATGTAATCCCGGCTTCTTCCTCGGGTTCGCTATCATTTGTCCCGCTTTCATCGGAAAGCGCATCCACCTGATTGGCGATGTCCACACTGGATTCCATAACCTGTTCAATCTCAATCTGCTGGGGTTCCGGAACTGGCGGCGTCTCGGCCAAAGGCGGCGGCAGTAGTGTTTCGACCAGCGGTGGCGTCACCACCACCACGGGCGGCGGCGTTTCCACGACAGGCGGGGGCGGAGGCGTCACGACAACAGGCGGCGGTGGCGATTCCACAACTGGTGGGGGCGGAGGTGTCACCACCACCGGCGGCGGCGGCGGCGTTTCCACAACTGGCGGGGGCGGCGGTGTCACCACTGGCGGCGGAGGCGATGTAACAT
>JBEBFX010000057.1:0-17578 GCA_040081735.1 Alphaproteobacteria bacterium
CACCACCACTGCATGCACGCTGGTGTCTTCGTCGGCTTCCAGCAGCGCGTCCTGCATCTCGCGCAGCAGGTCATTGGTCAGCGCATTGCGCTTTTTCGGCCTATTTAGAATGATCCGCGCCCGTCCGTTTTCCGTCTCATAGAGGATGTTCTCATACATCGGCTTTCTCCCGGTTTGATTTGCCTCCAGTAAAGCACAGGGCGGCAATCGAATATACTGGTAAGACGCTGCTTGGCGCGGCGGCGGATGCGCGCTACGCTGGCAAACAAACCATGCGGGGGAGGAACATCGGATGACCACGGCTTCACAGGCGAATTGCTGGGGCGACGACACAGTCTATGATTATGAAAATATTGTCGATGAACTGAACCGCTATCTGCGGCTGAAAGCGACCCCCATCGGCATGAAGCGGTTCAGGACCGTTGCCGACATGGAGGCTATACCGCGCATCAAGCGGCCCGATCCGCGGGAGAAACTCGCCACTGACCAGATCGTCGGCCAATGCCGCTGGATCGGCTGGACCATCGGCGTCACGATGGACAATCTGATGGGGGCGCAGTGCGGCGCCGTAATCGGCCTGCACCCCCGCGACCAGGACTGGCTCAGCGGCGATCGCATGAACGGCGTGTGGTACGGCACGCTGGAAGACAGCGCCGCCCATCAGGCGGCGATGAGTATGCCCGCCTATGGCGAATATCAGGCCATGGTGGTGTCGCCACTGACCTCAGGCCGTATCGGTAATCCGGATATCTGCCTGATTTACGCCACGCCGGGGCAGATGATTACCTTCATCAACGGGCTGCAATACCTTGCCTATAAGAAACTGAGTTTTTCCTGTGTCGGTGAAAGCGCATGCGCCGATTCCTGGGGCAACGCGCTGGCGACCGGCGAACCGTCAGTGTCGATCCCGTGTTACGCCGAACGCAAATTCGGCGGCGTGCAGGATGACGAGCTTCTGATGGCGCTGCCGCCCAGCTTTCTGCCGAAGGTGGTGCAGGGGTTGGCCGCGCTGAGCAAGAACGGCCTGCGCTATCCCATCCCCAATCACGGCATCCAGAAATCACCGCTTGACAGCATCGCCGCCAGCTATGGCGGCAAACCGATTTAGCAGGTTGCTGAAAAACCCGGAATTGTCATCCTGATGGAACGCAGCGGCTGAAGGATCTCCAGCGTTTATGGCGCCTCTGAGATCCTTCGCTCTCGCCGCGCAAGCGCTGGCGCAGCGGGTCGCTCAGGATGACAAAAAGAAGCTCAGGATGACAAAAAAAAGGGTTTTTCAGCAGCCTGCTAAATTATTAGATAGACCATGTTTTACGGATCAGGATGACGAACGAGAGAATGGTTTTCGCATCAGCCTGGAATCATCATGCTCTTGATAAAGTCCTTTCACCCTGTCATTTGGAACTGCCGCCACAGCATCTCAGTTCGCCCAATAGATGATGGTTTCACCCTCGACCGGTTTTGTTCCCAATGGCCGGTCAACCGCAATCGGTGCGTTGATCAGCGACGGCCAGGCAGGCGCGATGCTGCGCGCGTCATGCCCGCCCAGCAGCGCCTCAAGCTCCGCCACTTTCGCAGGTTCGGCAACGGCCATTTCATGGCGCTCGGTTGGATCGGCGTCAAGGTTGAACAGCATCGTTGCCTTTGTCTGCGCGACTTTATGCAATTTCCAGCCCCCGTTCAGGACCGCGCGATAACCGCCGCTGCGCCAGAACAGGGCCGTGTGCGGCTGGCCGGACGCATCCCCCTTTATATAGGGCATCAGATCAACCCCATCCATCTCGCGATCGCCCGGCGCCGCGGTTCCCGCTGCGGCCCCTGCGGTGGCGAAAATATCAAAATGACTGACCGCGCCGTCCAGCCTGACGCCTGACGGGATGTGTCCTGGCCAGCGCATCAAATAGGGCACCTTCGTTCCGCCCTCAAAAAAAGTGGCTTTCCAGCCGCGATAGGGATGATTGATTTCCGGCAGGCCAATGTAATGGGCGCCGCCATTGTCGCTGGTGAAAATGACCAGAGTATTTTCATCCAGCCCCTGCGCCTTCAATTCGTCCATCACCCGCCCGACCCCGCGATCCAGCGCCCTGATCATGGCCGCATACACGCGCAGGCGATGATCGCTGATATGGGACAGCGCGTCATAATCCGCTTTAAGCGCCTGCAGGGGCGTATGCGGGGCGTTATAGGCAAGGTACAGGAAGAACGGCTGGTTGCGGTTGGCCCTGATCGCGCTGAGGGCCTGTTCAGTCAGATAGTCCGTCATGTAGCGATCCGGATGAAACCGCTCGCTGCCGTTATATTGAACAGAAAACGGCAGGTTCGCCCAGAGATATTTGTCAATCGGATCGAAATCCTGTCTGGAATTGACTGCCTGCGGATCATTTTCCGGCAGAAACATCTGGGCGCCGATTATAAAGCCAAGGCTTTCATCAAAGCCCTGATGTTCGGGGCGCATTCCTTCTGATCCGCCAAGATGCCATTTGCCGAGATGCATGGTGTGATAGCCGTTGGCGCGCATTAACTCGGCAATGGTCAGCTCGCCGGGCGGAACACCCTTGTCATCGGGCGGCGGCGCAGTTTTGGCCGCCTGCTCATCAAAAATGGTTTTGAATTTCCAGCTGCTCGTGAAACCGGCAACCGTGCGGGCAAAACGGACATCCGTGGGCGTGAATTCAAAGCCGAACCGGGTTGGATAGCGCCCTGTCATGAGTGCAGCGCGCGACGGCGCGCAGGTCGCATTTCCCGCATAACCATTGGAAAAAATCGCGCCTTCCAGACCCAGCGCATCGATGTTGGGTGTTTTCAGCGCCCCCCCGGCCACGCCGCCGCCATTCAGCGTGATATCATTATAGCCAAGGTCGTCGGCCATGATGATAATCACATTCGGGGAACGCTGGTTAACAGAAAGCGCCGCATCCTGCGGCCCCTGCCGCCATTCTACTGCGCGGTTCTCATATACTTTTGGCGACAGCCAGCCCGGCAGGTGCAAGAGCACATAATCTTTGGCAAGAAAACCAGTCCCCGCAAGGAACACCAGGGCAGCAGACACAATTTTTAACCAGCGCGCCATCGCGTTGCTCCCTGTATTTCAATTGGCGGATGACGCCCTGCTGTAACTGCGCCACCCCGTCAGCAGGATCGCGATCATCACTGCTTCAACAATCATCGGTGTAAATGCGGTTGGCGTAACACCGTCGATCAGAAGTCCGATGCTGCGGCCCAGTATGGCGATGGCAAACAGGGCTATCGGCACTAACAACGGGGTGGCGTATTGTTTCCATGCCCCATAGAGCGCGCACGCAGCAGCCAGAATAAAGAAGCCCGAAAAATCAGCCCGCAATGTCGCCAGCCCCTGAATATTGCCGGCGGAAAGAAAGAATGGCGCCGCCGTTCTGGCGGGCGTGAACAGGAAACCAAGCCCGAGTATCAGATTAAATAATCCGACAAGTCCGATCAGCCCCCGCAACACACTATTCATGAAGCGCTCCCCTGTTCATGCCAAATTCTAATTTCTCCCATGCTATCACCCGTGCACAAGAGCGCAATATTTTTGGCCATTGATAATGGGCTGGGCCGTATTCAGAATGAAAGTCCGGGCAAGGAACATCCTTCATGGAGCATCTGCCTCATGCGGCATTGTCCGTTCTAGCGGGGCTTGGGCCGCACACCCAAAGCCCTGTTATGGCCGCAGACGCCAAGGGCGGGCCGGATCACGCCGTAGCGCCAAACCATCCAAGATTACGGCTGATCGCGCCGGCAGAATCCAGCAGCGCTTGCACGAAATGCCGGTCACTTTCCAGCGCGTCACTGGCTTTGGCCAGCACGCTAATGACTGCAACAGCCTCTCCCTGACTGTCCAGAACAGGCGCGCCAATGGCGCAAAGCCCAGGAACGACGGTTCCCGAAATAGCGGCGTAGCCTTTAGCGCGGGTGTTTTGCCGGATATCCTGCAGCACAGTCTCCAGGCTTTCACCTGCTTTATGGGCGTGGGATTGCCATTCCTGCCTGGCCCTGTCCGCAATAACCCGGCCCGGCAGGAACGACAGGAAAATATGGCCTGCTGCGGAAACCAGAAGCGGCAGCACCGACCCAAGACTGAGCGAGGTTATGACCCTTTGGCGGCCATGCACCCAGCGGATTATCGTCGGGCCGGCCTCCGCCCAGACGATCAGCAGGCAGGTGTGCCCGGTAGTTTCCGCCAGCAGCTCGAGGCCTTCGCCCGCGCGCGCCGTTACGTCAATCTGTCCGAGGGCGGCCAGCCCCAGCCTTAAGGCCGTGGGCCCGAGGCTGTATTTGGAAGTAAGCGGGTCCTGGCGCACAAAGCCGGTATTCACGTACGCGAGCAGATAGCGGTAGGCCTGACTGCGCGACATGCCGGTGGCCGCCGAAACGTCGCGCAGGGCGGCATTGCCTTGCGCCTCGACAAGCGCCATTAATACGGCGGCGCCGGCTTCAACTGACTGGATGCTTTTGCGCTTGTCTTTTGGCTCTGCGCCGTCCTGCGTGCGCATTACCGGCACGTCCTGCATGCAGTGTTTCCTTATCGGATAAATAGCGGATTTCGGGCTGTCTCAACGCGCATGTCTGAAAGCGGATAGAGCTGACAGGCCAGTGAAAATTTTTGCACCGCATCCTGATCCGTGACATGCGCGTCACTCATTTTGCCAGTGCGATAGTCTCCGTCCAGCACCTTGACACGGCACAGGCCACAACCGCCGCCCCGGCATCCAACGGGAATACATTTCGCGCCCGCGCGCTCCATGGCGATCAGAACCCGCTCCGTTGGCGAGCAGCCGAAGCGTGTTTTGTCCTGTACAATAATCCAGAAACGGGTGGCCTCTATCATTCAGCCGCTTTGGCCGCCGCCGCCGATTGCGCTTTGGTAACACCCGCGACGGCGAAGTTTGCGGCGGCAACCTCACGAATAATGACACGGATTGTGTCGCGTGGCGCCTTCAGCGCGCGTTCTGCGCCATCGGTCAGTTCGGCGATCAGCCGGTTTTTGTCCGCATTTGTGCGGCCTTCCAGCAGGGTAACGTCGATAATCGGCATGCTCGGCTCCTATGTAACAGTTATACTGACAAACCCAAGATTTTGCAGCGTGGCGCGCACCGTCTCGCCTGGCGAAACCGTATGCGCCGCCGTGATGCCCCCGGACATGACAATGTCGCCGGGATGCAATGTTTCGCCGGCCTCACCCGCCAGCCGCGCGGCAGCGACAAGCGAGCGCACCGGATTGCCCAGAATGGCGGCGGTGGATGCGGTTTCTATAACCCTGCCATTGACCTCCAGCACGACGCCAAGATTGGTCAGGTCCTGTTCCGGGCTGCGCCAGGATCCGATCACAAGGCCAGTGGACGACGAATTATCGGCCACCACATCGTTCAATGTGAATTTGAAATCCCTGTAACGGCTATCGATCAGTTCCATGGCGGGCGCGACCCCATCTACGGCTGACATTGCCTGCGCCGCCGTAACTTTGCCAGATAACGGCCTGCCAATCAGGAAGGCCAGTTCCGGCTCAAGACGCGGATGAATATAGGCGTCCCGCACGAGCAGACCGCCTTCTTCCAGTATCATGGCGTCGGTTAACCGGCCCCAGGACATTTCATTGACGCCAACCTGTATCATCTTGGCGCGGCTGGTCAGACCCATTTTCATGCCAATGCGGCGTTCGCCGCGTTGCAGGCGGCGATGCACCAGCAGAGCCTGAATGACATAGGCGTCCACCAGGCTTAACAGCGGGTATTCCAGCGTGATCTGCGGCGTGGCCTGTCTGGTCAGCATCGCGTTATCCAGCCGTTCGGCAAGGCCTGCATGCAGCGCATTCATCAGGAATAATCTCCAGCTTCAAAAATTGCCCGCACCGAACCAAGCCCGTTGATCCGCGCTTCCATGACATCGCCTGCCTTCACTGCCGCCATCGGCCCCAGCGCGCCGGTTAAAATTACATCGCCTTCGCGGAAGGGCCGTCCTTCGCGCGCCATCACCTGCGCCAGCCAGAGCGCCGAGCTGACCGGATTGCCAAGGCATGCGACGCCCGCGCCCACCGACAGCTGTTCCCCCTGGCACTCCATCACCATACCGCAATAGCGCAGATCGACATTCTCGATTTTACGGGGTTCCGCGCCCAGCACAAACACGCCGGCAGACGCATTATCAGCGATTGTGTCCCAGATGCGAATATCCCAGTTGGCGATGCGGCTGGCCACGACTTCGATTGCGGGCACCACATATTCAATCGCGCGGATCATCTCGGCGATGGTGATGTCCCGGCGGTCCAGATCGCGGCCGATGATCATGGCAATTTCAGCTTCGACCTTTGGCTGCAAAACCTTGCACAGACTGATGGGCTGACCTTCGGGGACATCCATGTCGGCGAACAGCATGCCATAGTCGGGCTGATCGACGCCCAGCTGCTTTTGCACCGAAATCGAGGTAAGCCCGGCTTTACGGCCAACCAGACGGCGGCCTTTGGACAGCCAGTATTCGGTGTTGGCGTTCTGCACTGCATAGGCGCCATCAACGCCACCGGCGGAAATCAGATCGCGGATGGGCGGGCAGCAGGTGGCGGTATCCTGCGCGTGGCGCAAAATTCCCGCCGCCTTTTCAATCACGCTGGGGTCGAGCTTTGTTGTCATGTTTTCACACACACATTTTCAGGTTCAGTATAAAATTTCCGGTCTCTTCGCGCATTCTCAGCCTTCCATGGCGGCAACCGCAGCAAGCCCGGCCTTGGCGCATTCTACATCCTGCGCCTCGCTGCCGCCGGAAACGCCGATAGCTGCAATGACGGCGCCGCCGGATTTGACCGGAAGGCCGCCGCCAAACATCGCAATGCGGGGACGCGACGGGATGCCGGCCACCAGCGCAGGATTACCGGATATCGCGCCGAACATGGCGTCGCTCGGAACCTTGAAACTGACAGCGGTAAAGGCCTTGTCTTCGGCAATGCCGCTGGAATGAAAGGGTGTGCCGCTGCTGCGTAAAAACGCCGCCATCTGTCCGGAGCTGTCAATTACCACTGCGGCAACGTTGATGCCCAGGCTCTTGCCGTGGCTGACCGCCGCGCCAACGGCCGCATGGGCTGCTTCGGGTGAGATTGTTGCGATGTTGATGGTGACAGTCATGGTTTTTGCTCCTTAGGTGAGTACTGTGAGGAATGTATCGTTCAGGCGGCCTTCATAATAAAAGATGCCTTTCCCGGCCTGGTCCGAGCTCCATTCGCGCATCGGATTATCCGGATAAAACTGATACCCGCCAGCGAATGTTTCATTGCGGTTGCCGGACGGATCGAAGAAATAAATTGTCTGCCCGCGGGTGATGCCGTGCCGGGTTGGCCCGATATCGCGCGAGATTTCATAACGCGCGATAACATCCGCCGCATGGCCCACATCATGCCAGGATTCAAGCAGGAACGACGTGTGATGCAGTTTGCCATCTTCGCCATGGCCCAGAAACGCCACGTCATGGGCCATGTTGCTGCATGAAAGGAAGATCGCCAGCCGGGTGTTGCTTGCTTTGTCAACGGCGTGCTCGGAAATTTCAAAATCCAGCGCGTCCGTGAAGATTTTTGCCGACCCGTCAATATCGACGCCGGACAGCGCGCAATGATCAAAGCGCGTGGCCCGCATGCCGCGCGGCTCCTGACGCCACACATCCGGATTACTGATCATCGGACCTTCCCTGGCCAGATCCATTTCCGCATACAGATCAATCGTGTGTTTTGTCGGCGTGGCAAAGCGGATGCGCCGCCCGACGCCGGGCTGTTCGCCGGCAGGCACCGTCTCCACCTTCACGCCCATGCCGGTCAGCCGATCGGCAAAACGGTTGAGATCCCCGTCGCTGCGCACCTTGAAGGCCATCACGTCAAGACCGGGCTGTTTTGCTTCCCGAAGCACAATGCTGTGCCGGTCGAATTCGTCAAACCCGCGAAAATAGGCGCGGCCATTTTCAGGTTCGCCCATCATCTCAAGCCCGATGCGGTCACGGTAATGAATGATGGACGCATCCAGATCCATCACCCGCATCTGCACAAAGCCGGGCCGCAGAACACCATTGACCGCCATTATGTCACTCCTGTCATTACGCGTCAGCCCGCCAGGCCGTTTTTGATAAAGGCCGTCACCAGGCGATTGAAAGACGCCAGACGCTCGATCTGCACCCAGTGGCCGCAATCGCCAAAGATCACCGCGTCCGAGCGTTTGATCAAACCATTCAGGCGGATGGAAACATCCACAGGTATGACCTGGTCTTCCTTGCCATGCAGGATCAGCACCTCGTGCGGCAGCGCTGCAATCTTTGCGGGGTCGCTGGCCAGCATTTCGATGTGCTTTTGCCGGGGCGTCTCGCCAAACAGGGCGGAATAGGCCTCAAACACGCCGGGGCGGATGCTCGCCTCATAGCGCGATTTTATCAGATCATCTGTCAGGCGCGACTGATCATTGGCCAGATACTGCACCGCGCGTTTCATTTTTTCCAGCGACGGCGTATAGCCCCAGATATAATCCAGCGCCTCGGTGATGGGAAACGACAGCCCCGCCGCACCCATCAGAACCGCGCGATCGACCCTGTCAGGATGGGCGATCATGAACGCCAAAGTTAATCCGCCGCCAAATGAATTACCGACGAAGGAAACCTTGTCCAGTTTCAGCGCGTCGAGGAAGCCTGCCATATGCCGCACCCACACAGCGGTATCGCGGATCGGTTCCTTTGGCCACTCGGTATAGCCAAAACCCAGCATGTCGGGCGCCAGTACGCGAAAACTTTCCCCAAGCACCGGCATGTTCAGCCGCCAGTTGGCATAGGCGGAAACACCCGGGCCAGACCCATGGATCAGCACCAATGGCGCGCCCGAGCCAACATCGTGATAATTCGTCCGGATGCCACCAGCGGCAATGGTCTTGCCAATTTCGGGCTGTTCCATGTTTTACTCTCCAGAATTTTTTTGCTGTTCTATGCCAAATATAGCACGGTGTGGTTCCCAGAGATATTTGTCGTATTCCGCACCTGGCGGCGGCTGTAATAAGTTGCACACTGTAAAAACACGGGGCAAGCAGATTCCGCCTAGATGGGCGTCACCAGCAGGGTCTGAATGCGGTGCGTGTCATAGATGCAGGTGCGTTTGCGGTATTTCAGTCCTGCCCCTGTCTGAATGATCTCATCCACATATTTGCCGGCGTTGAAAACTCTGGTTTCGCCGTCCGAACGGGTCTGAAACACAACATAACTGCTCTCGGCGCGAATTACCTCCCCGTCTGTTCCCGTTATCCGGCAATTGCCGACCAGATGACGCGAAGTATGCGCCGGATAAATATTCGCCTTGCGCAGGGCGGCGATCCTGTCCACCAGCATGCCCCGGCTGTCACAGAACATCACCGCCGCCGGAAGACCGGCCTCGACATTTTCCCGTGCGATAATTTGATATTCGCAGTCCCCGGCGAAGAAATCCGGCCAGCGTTCCAGTTCATCATCATCGATGCAATGGGCATATTCGGTATTCAGCACATTCACCGCCTGGCGGAGTTTATCGAGATCGTGCACGGCCCTGTCCTATTCCTGCATCAGGCTGAAATAGCCTTTCCAGAATCCGCGCACGCCGTTTTCATCCATGCCTATGGGGCCGAATTCCCGCGCCACTTCCGCGCCGCCGCCCATGGCGATGAAGGTTTGCTGATCATGGCTGGCCGCTGCGCCAGTCTGGCACAGCTCAACCGCTTCGCCGTCTTCCATGGAAATAAACCCCGCCGGGCCAACCAGATTCATATTGCGCAGCCGGTGACGGATCATCTCCGCATCGTCGTCCGCATAGCCGAAATAGGTCCAGATAAGTTCGGTTTTATCGACCGCCCTGGGCAGAACCTGCCGCGTGGCCAGGGTATTCTGGATTTGCTGCAGAACGACGGATGGAAACAGCGACTGAATACACAGCGTAATATTATCGGGATTTTCCGGGCGAAACTGAATGACCCGCATGTCCTGTAACGTGGCGGCGCCCGCCATTTCACGGTTCGCTTCCGCGCTGTAATTTTTATACTCAACGGTCTGGTTTGCCTTGAAGCCGCTGAACAGATTGTGAAAGCCTGTGGCGTCTGTCTCGCCCTTGCTTTCCTGACCGGGCCGGTAAATGCCAAAGGTCGGATAAAACAGATGCAGCAGCCCGCCATGATAGCTGTCGCGGCTGTTTTCAGAATACAGCTTCCAGTTGCCCGCCATCATCTGGCGCGCATATCCAAGCACCCGTATCGGGCGGTACATCACGCGCCGGATATTGGCGCACATGACGTCGCCCAGAAAACTTTCCAGCGGCGGCGCGTCATTTCCAAGCGTGCCGAACACCATGCCGGCAATCGCCGACACCCGCACTTTTTGCAGCCCATGGGCAGCCTTGTCGAAGCCGGCGGAATAACCGCCCTTGCCTTTGATGCCGCGCTGAAACGGCGCGCCGGCCAGATTGCCTTCCGCATCATAGGCCCATTGATGATAGACGCAGACAAAGGACCCGTCCCTGGCGTTGCCGCGCGCCGCCCGGCACACCGTCGCCCCTTTATGAGCACAGCGATTGACCCATCCGTGCAGGGCGTCTGCCTTGCCGCGCGTCAGCACGACGGGAACCGTTCCCATATGGGTGGAGATAAAATCCCCGGCCTCGGGAATTTCCACTTCAAGGCCCAGATAACACCAGACGGGTCCGGAAAAAATTCGCCTTTGTTCGGTCTCAAAAATTTCCGGATCGCGATAATAACGAAAATCCACGCCGGTGACGCCTGCCGGGGGGTGCGGGCTGCGGCCAGAATCGGGCATTAGCTGGGCTCCCTGATAAAGCCAGCGCCCGCCGCCAGCGAGGCCGCCGTACACATGGCGCTCAACATCATTTTCGGATCGGCGATACCCTTGCCGGCAATGTCATAGGCCGTGCCGTGCGCCACCGTCATGTTCAGATACGGCGGCCCGATAATGATGGCGCAGTTACCTGAAAAACCCCAGGTCTTGATGGCGATATGGCCCTGATCATGATACATGGCCAGCACCACGTCATATTTGCCCTCGACGCATTGACGGAACACCGCGTCCGGGCTGGTGGGGCCTTCGACATTTATACCGGCTGCCCTGGCTTTGAGCACGGCCGGGACCAGGGCTTTGACCTCTTCCTGACCCATGGCGTGGGGGTTCAGCCCCGCAACAATGATGCGCGGTGCGGCAACACCCCATTTGCGCATGGTGGCGTCCAGCGTTTGCAATGCGGATAGCGCCAGATCCTCGCTGATCACCTCGCACACTTTGCGCAACGGCATATGATCGGTCAGATGCATGACCCGCAACGGCCCGGACATCAAAAACAGATAACTTTCACCGGGATTGATGGGCATAACCGCATCCAGCTTGTTGGCCATTTTCAGCGAGCCGGAGCTGATCGGCGCAAACACCGAGGCGGCCGCTTTGCCGCTGCGCGCCAGCGCGTCGGCCTCGCTCATCCACTTTGCGCTGGCAAGCCCGCCCGCCAGCGTATCCTTGCCAGTGATGATATCGCCGGCGCTGAGGGCGCCCGAATCCATGATGTCGATAATCTCGGGCCTATCGCTCAGATCATCCAGGCTGCCGATGACGCGCAGTTCTGCGCGGACGCCCGCAATCTCCATCCCCCGGCGCATGGCGTGCTGGCTGCCGATCAGAACCGGCCGTGATAGTTTATGCACCTCGCCCGTGGCCCAGGCTTTGGCGACTATTTCGGCGCCGACACCGGCGGGTTCACCGATGCTGGTGGCGATAATGGGGCGAAGTCTGGCCGTGCTGGACATATCCTGTCTCCGTGCGTTGGATTAATTACTCCGGTCCCGGAACACTATCAGATCATGTAAAAATCAAGAACCGTATCGGCGATGTCATTCAGCACATAGGCGACGCGGCGTTTTATGCGCCAGCTATCGCCGTTTGGCGCCAGTTCATATTCCGCCCAGCCATAATAGGTGATGGTCGTGTTTTCTTTATAGGAATTAACCGTCCAGTTGGTTCGCGCGCATACAAGTTCGCCCCTGGCTTCAATTTGCAGCAGTTGCGACACGTGCGACGTGCGCGCGGGCGCATTGGAGGCCGACGCGGACCGCCCGGTGCGGATACGGAATATTCTATCCTCAAGCCCGCCGCGGTTAGCGTAATAGATCAGGGATATTTCACGCTGCGGATCCGCCGTCGGCCTGGCGTCGTCATCCCAGGCCGGCACCCAGTAAACTGCATCTTCTGCATACAGATTAACCCAGGCGTCCCAGTTTTTGGTGTCGAGATACAGCGCCTCCAGCCCTAAAAACCGGCTGACGGAGCCCCACTGATCAGAATTTATGCTCATTGTTGCGCAAGCTCCAGCGCCAGCGCCGCATTCATGCGCGCCAGCCAGTCCTCATGAATGGCCAAATACAGCCCTTCATCGGCCGTCTCGGTGCCGGTCATGCGCGCGTCAAACCCAAGCGTCTGGCCGTCTTCATTGACCCCCTTTATCCAGCGCACTGCCCCGCGCGACATATCGCTGTAACGCGCCTGGCGGCCCTGAAAGCCGATCTGGCAATTATTGAACTCCGTCAGATCGTCCGGGGTGGCCATGCCGCTTGCGTTGAAGAAATCCTCATACTGGCGGATGCGCAGTGCGCGCGCCGTATCGCTTTCGCCCACCGGCGCGATGCAATAGGTGGTGATTTCGGTTTCATTCACGGATACCGGGCGGATGATGCGGAGTTGCGTGCTGGTCTGATCCATCAAAAACACATTGGGAAACAGCAGCATGTTGCGTATGCGGTGGCACATCCACTGGGTCCGCTGCGGCCCGTACTTTTTCTGATAGTCATCATAATATTCAAAATTCGGGCGATCTTTATAGTTGCTGTAATCAAGCCATAAAACTGTATGGCCGTGATCAAACGCAAAAAAGCCGCCTCCACCCATCCTGAGATTCGTCAGATCGATCGCCTTTGTATCATTTTTGGAATCACCTGCCGTCCGCCGCATAACAGTCATGATATAACTCATATGCACCGGACCGGCGTGATAGCCATCGAGGCCGTTTTCAACCTGCAATTTCCAGTTGCCCTTGTAGGTATAGCGGGTGACGCCGCGCAGCACTTCGTGTTTGCCGGTGGGGGACTGGTCCACGAACAGATCGATAAACGCCTTTGATCCCGCGAGATATTCGTTCAGCGGCAACACGTCCGGATTAAGGCTGGCGAATATAAATCCGCGATAGGCGTCAACGCGGGCAACCGGGCGCAGGCCGAAATTTTTGCGGTCAAAACTTTCAGGATAGGCGCCGTCTTTCTGATCCGTGACATTCACCAGCGCGCCGCTGCTGTCATAGCACCAGCCATGAAAGCCGCAGGCGAAGATTTTTTTGTTGCCGGACTTTTCCCGGCACACCCGCGCGCCGCGATGCGAGCAAACATTCAGATAGCCGCCGATTTCACCATTGGCCTTGCGGGTCAGCACGACGGGCTGGCGGCCAATATGGGTGGTGAGGAAATCATGGGGTTTGGCGATCTGGCTTTCATGGGCCACAAATATCCAGTTGCCCTCAAAAATATGCTTCATTTCCAGTTCAAAAATCGTCTCGTCCAGAAATACGTCGCGGTCGAGTTTGTACTGCTGGGCGACGGGGTCGTTGACGATCAGTCCCGAAATCCGGTCTTTCAGCAGATGCAATTTGTCCGCTGTGAGCGTGCTATCGGTCATATCTGATTTCTCCCTGAATTAGTCCTGTCGTTCAATCGCAGTCCATTATCCCTTATAGGCCTTTTGAATGGCCCCATCTGTGATCAAAGATTAACAGAGCGTGGCCAGCACGTGCAACACGTTTCGTATAACGCAATAATATCACTTTCCTTGAACCCGGAGGACCGGTACATTCCATCGCAGGGAAGCGTGTCCACTTTGGATAGGGAGAAAGCAAATGTCGCAGGTTACAGAGCTTGGATACATGGGCATTTCCGTAAGCAATGCGGAAGCCTGGAAGGCCTACGCAGGCGAAGTTGTCGGGATGGAGATTGTCGATGAGCGTGAAAAGGACCGCTTTTACCTGCGCATGGACAATTGGCACCATCGCATAACCGTTCATACCACGGGCAATGACGATCTGGCCTATCTGGGCTGGCGCGTGGCGGGCCCGGATGAATTCGAGGCAATGGCGCAAAAATTGAGCGCCGCCAAAGTGAAGTTCGAGATTTGCACTGCGGCCGAAGCGGATGAACGCCGGGTCATCGGGCTGATGAAAATGCTGGATCCGGGCGGCAATCCCACGGAAATTTTTTATTCACCCGAGGTGGAAAGCTATCGCGCGTTTCATCCCGGACGCCCGCTGCATGGCAAGTTTGTGACCTTCGGCCAGGGGCTGGGTCACTGTATTATCCGTCAGGATGACATACCGGCGGCGGTCAAATTCTATAATTTGCTGGGCCTGAAGGGGGCGCCTGAGGTCAAGATCAAACTGCCCAACGGCGCCGTGATCATGCCGGTTTTCCTGCATACAAACGGGCGGCAGCATTCGGTCGCGTTCGGCCTTGGCCCCATGCAAAAACGCATCAACCATCTGATGATCGAATATACCGATCTGAAAGATCTGGGCATCGCCCATGACATTGTCCGCCAACGCCAGATCGATGTGGCGTTGCAGCTTGGCATGCACTGCAACGACGAGGCGTTTACCTTCTATTGCGGCAATCCGTCGAAGTGGTTGTGGGAACTTGGCTGGGGCGCGCGCGGGGCGCTGGACAGCCAGGAACATTACACCCGGGATATTTTCGGCCATGGCATGGAAGCCAAAGGCTATGGCCTGGACATCGATCTTGGGTGAAACAACGGGGACCGAATGACAACCGGGCGTCAATTACGGCTGGGGGCGTTTATGCGCCCTGTCAGCATCCACACCGCCGCCTGGCGTTATCCTGGCGCCTATTCTGATGCGAATTTCAACTTCGCGCATATGAAGCGCTTCGTGCAGACCCTGGAGCGCGGGCGGTTTGATGCGTTCTTCATGGCCGACCATCTGGCGCTGGCCAATATGCCGATGCCCGCGTTAAAGCGCAGCGCGACGGTGACCTCGTTTGATCCCATGACATTGCTGCCAGCACTTGCCGTGGTGACGCAGCATCTGGGGCTGATCGCCACCGCCTCGACCACCTATAACGATCCGTATCATATCGCGCGCAAGTTTGCCTCGCTCGATCATATCAGCGGCGGCCGCGCCGGCTGGAATGTGGTGACCTCCGCCAACCCGAACGAGGCGCTGAACTTTGGCCGCACCGCGCATCTGGAACACGACGCGCGTTACCGCCTGGCGCGCGAGGCGTTCGACGTCGTCACCGGCCTGTGGGACAGCTGGGCGGATGACGCGTTTATCCGCAATAAGGAAACCGGAATCTATTTCGATCCCGGTAAATTGCATGTGCTGGATCACAAGGGCGAGCATTTCAATGTCAGGGGGCCGCTTAACATTGCCCGTCCGCCGCAGGGCTGGCCAGTGATCGTGCAGGCAGGCGCCTCCGATGCTGGCCGTCAGCTGGCGGCGGAAACCGCCGAGATGGTGTTTGCCGGCCAGTCCGATATTTCTGCTGCGCGCGCCCTCTATGCCGATATCAAGGGCCGCGCCGAAAAATCTGGCCGCGCCCGTGATCATATAAAGATTTTACCCGGCGCGTTTGTGATCATCGGCGAAACCCTTGCCGAGGCGCGCGAGAAAAAACAGCGTCTGGATGGACTGGTGCATCCGGACAGCGGCATTGCCAGCCTGTCGGTGCTGCTTGGCTGCGACGTCTCCGGGTTTGAACTGGATGGCCCGCTGCCGGAAATCCCGGAAAGCAACGCCAGCCAGAGCGGGCGGCAAAAGCTGGTCGATATGGCCGCCAGTAAAAACATGACCGTCCGCCAGCTGGCGCAGCATGTGGGGGGGAGTTTTGGCGTGCTAGAGATGATCGGCACACCGGCCATGATCGCTGATCAGATGCAGGAATGGCTCATGACCGGCGCCTGTGACGGGTTTAACGTGATGTTCCCTTATTTGCCCGGTGGGCTGGACGATTTTGTTGATCTGGTGGTGCCGGAATTACAGCGCCGCGGCCTGTTCCGGACGGAATATGAGGGAACCACCCTGCGCGAAAATCTCGGCCTGCCCCGGCCAGCCAACCGGTTCTTCCCGCAATAATTTCGTTGGCTTCCTCCAGACGGCTGCCCCTATTCCGGCCCTTCACAGGGCGGGGTTTGGAATGGCGTGTCAGATAGGATAAAAGAAACGATTGAAATCAAACAGCGGGGATAAGTGATGGGCCAGCTTGAGGGACAGGTAGCGATGGTTACCGGCGGCGGATCAGGCATCGGCGCCGCCGTGGTTGCGCGCTATCTGGAAGAAGGCGCGAAGCTGGGTGTGCTGGTGCGCGATCAGGCGCAGGCGGACGCGGCTTCCAAAGCGCATAAGGGCATAGCCGTAACCATTGGTGACGTGCGCGAGCTTGCGGATAATGACCGGGCCGTGGCTGCAACCGTGGCGCTGCATGGCAGGCTTGACGTATTTGTCGGGAACGCCGGCATCTGGGATTTTATGGCGTCACTGGCGGACACGCCGCGCGAAACCCTGGGCGCCATGTGCGACGAAATTCTGGCTGTGAACGTAAAGGGCTATCTGCTGGGCGCCTGCGCCGCATTGCCCGAATTACGCAAAACCAAAGGCTGCATGATCTTTACGGCGTCGACATCAAGCTATTTCACTGGCGGCGGCGGACCAATTTATGTGGCGGCGAAACATGCCGTGCTGGGTCTGATCCGGCAGCTCGCCCATGAACTGGCCCCGGATATACGGGTGAACGGGGTAGCCCCGGGCGGCACCATGACGCCGCTAACCGGCAGCACGGTGGCCGGACAGGGCGACAGGCAATTATCCGCCATGCCGGGTATCGATGTCATGATCGGCAAGTCGACGCCGCTTGGATTTATCGCGCAGCCGGAAAATCATGCGGGCCATTATGTGCTGCTCGCGTCGCGGCGCGATGGCGCCTATACGACGGGAACGGTGATCATGAGCGACGGCGGCATCGGCATCGGCCGGCGGGCGCGATAGCGCAGTTACTTACTGAGAAGGGGCCGGGATTCCGGCGGCTGTCTGGCGTTGCTCACCAGCCGGAAGCCGATGTGATCGGTTCCCAGCCCGCGTTCCTGAAATTGCCGTGCGGCGGGGCGGTAGCGCGCGCAGTAATTGCTGGCGCACAAATACGATCCCCCTTTGATGATGCGCATTTCCGGTTGCGCGCTGTCCGGGTCGCGGGTCCATTCCCATACATTGCCGATCATATCGTAAAGCCCGAATGCGTTTGGCCTGAAGCAGCCAACCGGCGCGCGCGCGCGAAACCCGTCCAGTCCCTGATCCAGCACCGGGAAGACACCCTGATAGTAATTCGCCTGGGGTTCGCTAGCCTCGTCAACCGGTTCCGGCAATGTCTTTTGTCCGGCGCGGGCGGCATATTCCCACTGCGCCTCGGTCGGAAGTTCCTTGCCTGCCCAGCGCGCATAAGCCAGCGCGTCCTCATAGGCAATCTGAACCACGGGTTCCGTG
>JBEBFX010000206.1:0-4856 GCA_040081735.1 Alphaproteobacteria bacterium
GCGGTTCTGCATTGAATAAACTGGCAGCCCTGTTCCGTAGCCTTCCCATTCCCGTTATTGGGCGTATTCAGGACGGCGCGCTGCTGTTTGATTTACGCTGCCTGGATGATGAGTCAGGCTTTCTTGAACAGATAAAGCGCTTTCCAAGGCCATGATCATCGCTACCGCAGGTCATGTGGATCACGGAAAAACCACCCTGCTGCGCGCCCTGACGGGCGTTGACACGGATCGCCTGCCAGAAGAAAAACAGCGCGGCATGAGCATTGATCTTGGCTTTGCCTACACGGATTTGGGGGGCCAGCGCGTTGGCTTTATTGATGTCCCGGGCCATGAGCGTTTCATCCGCAACATGCTGGCAGGGGTTGCGGGCATAGATTTTGCTCTTCTGGTAATTGCCGCTGACGATGGAATTATGCCTCAAACCCTGGAACACCTGACCATTCTCGATCTGCTGGGGATCAGGCAGGGCGCCGTGGCGCTGAGCAAATCAGACAGGGCCGATCCGGCGCGACTTGCGCTGGTAACGCGCGAGATTAACGCAGCGCTTGATCGAACATCCCTGCGGGGCGTTCCTGTGTTTCCGGTTTCTGCGATTACTGGCGAAGGTATAAATGACTTGCGGGATTATCTTGCCGGGGCAGCGGAAATAGTTTCGGGACGTTCCCGGTCAGGAAATTTTCGTCTCGCCATTGATCGCTGTTTTTCACTGCGCGGCGCCGGTGTCACTGTCACTGGCACCGTGTTTGCCGGCAGGGCCGCAATGGGTGACACCCTGATTATTTCGCCTTCCGGCGTTCGCGTCCGGGTGCGCGGCATTCACGCCAATAATCAGCCGGCAGAGCAAGCGGGCGCGGGCCAGCGTTGCGCTGTCAATATTACGGCTAGCAGTGGCGATACGCTGGACAAGGGCGCCATTCATCGCGGTGACTGGCTGTTGGCGCAAGACGCCCATGCCCCGGCGTCGCGCCTTGACGCCAGAATTCGATTGCTTGACAGCGAGACCACCGCACTCAGGCACTGGTCGCCGGTGCATGTTCACATAGGCGCATCCCATATGCCGGGGCGCATTGCCCTGCTGGAAGGCGCCGGGCTGCAACCCGGCGCAAATGCTCTGGCGCAACTGGTGCTGGACAGACCCATTGGCGCCTTACGCGGGGATCAGGTCATCCTGCGCGATGCATCGGCCCAGCGCACGATTGGCGGGGGGGCGGTTATCGACCCCTTCGCGCCCGGCAAGGGCCGTGCGCGAAGTGACCGGATAGCCATGCTGCACGCGCTTGAAATGCCCTCCGCGCCAGCGGCGCTGAAAGAAATTCTGTCCTTATCGCCAGGCGGCGCTGATCTGCAAAAATTCAGCCGGGCTTTTAACCTGACCGCGCAGGAGGCCGAAATGCTGTGGCAGGAGGTTGCCATGCGCCGCTGCGGGCGGGTGCTGGACCAGACCGGGATAAGCGAAACCCATTATACCATGCTGATCCAGCGCGTTCCGGAACTGCTTGCACAGTGGCATCGGAAGTATCCGCAAAGCCTTGGTCCAAACGAACCCGAACTGCTGCGCGCGCTGTCTATGCCTGTCAGCCCTGTCGTGCTCAATGCCGTGATAAAGCAACTCGTCCTGCCGGGGAATATCCGCCGAAGCAGCACCGTGCTGCACCTGCCCGGCCATATGGTTACGCCCAGCCGGAAGGATCAAGCTGATTGGGGGAAAATAATACACCTTTACGACGCCGCCAGCCTGACGCCGCCGCGCATCCGTGAACTCGCCGCAGCGCTGGACAAACCGCCTGGGGAAACCGAGGCCCTGCTCGTGCGGCTGGCGCAGGCCGGTCTTGTGACTCAGGTGTCGAAAAATCGCTTCTTTACGCCCGAAATCTTGCGCGCCCACGCCGCGTTTGCCGAACAGGCGGCCAGTGAGCGGCCCATTTTTACGGCTCAGGAATTTCGCGTGCTTTCCGGGATCGGCCGCAATCTGACCATCGAGGTGCTGGAATATTTTGACCGCGCGGGCTTCACCCGCCGCATTCAGGACGGCCGCATGCTACGCGCGCGCGCAGTCGATATTTTTAGCGCATAGTATGGTAATCATGAATAATCATCTGCCTGTTTCGAAAGAGGATCGCGTCCCGGTGGTGCGCACGGACTTCAAATCCGATGGAGCGTGTTTGACACGTTTGGTGGGTTCGACTCCCGCCCTCTTTCGCCAGTTTTCGCAAGGGGTTCAGGTATCACACCCATGATGCGTACGGCGCCTATTGATCGCGACCTTGTACTAATTGGCGGGGGCCACGCCCATGTGGCCGTGATCAGGGGGCTGGCCATGCACCCCATTCCGGGTATGCGGCTGACCGTCATTTCACGGGATTCCATGACCCCCTATTCCGGCATGCTGCCGGGGTTTCTGGCCGGGCATTACAGCCATGAGGAATGCCATGTCGATTTACAGCGGCTGTGCCGGTTTGCCGGGGCGCGGTTTTTTCACACGGCCGTGACCGGAATTGACACGGTTGCACGTCACATAATTTGCGCCGGACGCCCGCCGGTATCCTATGACCTGCTGTCCATTGATATTGGCTCGGCCCCAAGCCGGTTTGGCATCTCCGATGCGGCGTCTCTGGCTATCCCCGTCAAACCCGTGGATGATTTTCTGCGTCAGCTGGCGCGCCTGGAGACGGCGATTCTGGGGCACATTCGTGAATACCGCATCGCCATCATCGGCGGCGGCGCCGGTGGCGCCGAACTTTGCATGGCCTTACGCCATCGGTTACGGTCCCGTATCACGGCGCAGGGAGGTAACCCCGACCGTCTGCATTTCAGCATTGTCAGCAATAGCGCGTCGCTGCTGCCGCATCACGCGCCCCGGGTTTACCGGCGCATGCAGAAGGCCGTGATTGACGCCGGTATATCGCTTCATCTGATGCGCCGGGTGACGGGCGTCGACGCATCAGGAATTACCCTGTCAGATGGCGCGCGCCTGGGGTGCGACGCCGCCATTCTGACGACCCATGCCAGCGCGCCGGCCTGGCTTAATGAATTAGGTCTTAGCCTCGATGCGCGCGGGTTCATTCAGGTGCACGAGACACTGGAATCCGTATCCCATGCAGGTGTTTTTGCGGCAGGCGATATCGCGGCGATGAAAACCCGCAATCTGGATAAATCCGGTGTTTACGCCGTGCGCCAGGGCCCGGTATTGCTGAAAAACCTGCGTCTGTCGGCGCAAGTCAAACCGCGCATCCCTTTTCGTCCCCAGCCAAGAACCCTGGCCCTGATTTCCACGGGCCGGCAGAACGCCATCGCTTCGTGGGGCCCGCTTGCCGTTGAGGGCGAATGGGTGTGGCGGGTTAAGGACTGGATCGACCGGCGCTGGATGAAAAAATACCAGCAGCTTCCCGAAATCCCCGATCTGGTTATCACCGGGGCATCCGATCCGGACGCCATGCAGTGCGGCGGCTGCGGCGCCAAGCTGCCGTCGGATATTTTGCATGAAGCACTGGCGGCAATAAAACAGATTGTCCCGCCGGACATTCTGACCGGCCTCGATGCGCCCGATGACGCCGCAATCATTGCGCCGCCGGAAGGAAAGCTTCTGGTGCAAACGGTTGACCAGTTTCGCAGCTTTCTCGATGATCCCTATCTGTTTGGCCGCATCACCGCCAATCATTGCCTGAATGATATTTACGCCATGGGGGCCATCCCGCATTCGGCGCTGGCGCTGGTCACGCTGCCGTTTGGCCGGGAAGCCAAACAGCGGCAGGAATTGCAGCAAATCATGCAAGGCGCCCTGGAAACCCTTGCAGCCGCCAATACCACACTGATTGGCGGGCATACTGCGCTTGGCGCTGAAATGATGCTCGGCTTTACCATAAACGGATTTGCCGGGGCGGCCGATGTGTGGCGCAAAGCCGGGGCACAGCCCGGTGATGCGATCGTTCTGACCAAACCCATGGGAACCGGCGCCTTGCTGGCTGCGGACATGCGCGCCAGGGCCAACGCAGACTGGATCGAAACTGCCACGGCAATGATGTTGCAATCAAACGGCGCCGCTGCGGATTGCCTCGGCGTCTATGGCGCTACAGCCTGCACGGATGTCAGCGGGTTCGGGCTGGCCGGGCATCTGGGTGAAATCCTGGCGGCCTCGCAGCTTTGCGCACAGCTTGATCTCGATAAACTGCCAGCGCTTCCAGGCGCCTCCGAAACCCTGGCTGGCGGCATACGCAGCACCCTGCATCCCGCCAATCTACGCAATTGCGAGGCGCAGATTCAGTGCGAACCCGCCGCCCGCTCCCATTACAATTACAGTCTGTTATTCGATCCTCAGACCGCAGGTGGCCTTTTGGCCTGCCTGCCAAAAGATCAGGCCATCGAATGCGTTAATGCGCTGCATGCGCTGGGCTATGGGCATGCGGCAATCATAGGCGTAATCGGCCCGCGCGAGGGGGATGCAAGTTCAATCCGGCTGATCTGTTCCGGCAAGGACTGATCAACCCTTCTTCAGTTCGCCCAGCGCCGCCGAAAAGCCCTTGAGTGAAACCGGCAGGTCAATGGTGCGATCTTTGGCGATCGTCACGACGATCTTGCCGCCGGTGCCGCTCTTGAACTTGGCAAGGATGTCTTTGTCCAGTTGCAGGGGAACAACAATTTGATACTCCGGATAGAAGTCCAATCGAGACGGAACTGGTGACTGATGAAGAAACTAACAAAGTTCGTGCCTTTAGTTGACGCCGTCGGTCATGGGATGCTTTCTTGCATTCGGATGACTTCCATGGTGATGTGACGGAAAGCATTAGGATTCGCAGGGATCAGATGGCAAAACGCCCCCGAAAGAAAAGCCCCCTTCCGGATTATACTCGTCCTCCAGT
>JBEBFX010000207.1:0-4847 GCA_040081735.1 Alphaproteobacteria bacterium
GGGCGGCGGCGCACGCCGGCCCCGCGACACTGAAGGCGGCACGCGCCGCCTGTTCGAAGATGACGAGATCGGCGGCACCGTGCGTCTCAGCAATATCGGGGAGGATTCCGAATGAGCGAAGATGCAGCCCGCAGGCCATTTTTCCGCCGCCGCAAAACCTGCCCTTTTTCCGGTGATAATGCGCCGCTGATTGATTACAAGGACATCAAGTTGTTGCAGCGCTATCTCTCGGAGCGCGGCAAGATCGTTCCCAGCCGGATAACCGCCGTCTCCAAGAAAAAGCAGCGGGAACTGGCGCGGGCCATCAAACGGGCGCGTGAACTGGCGTTGCTGCCATACATCATCAGCTAGATTTATTGTGATCGGGGCAATTCGTTGCCCCCTTCCCTGATTTAGGCGTGCGAACCATGCCCCACTTCATTCTCGTCAGTATAGGTGCGGGGCTGCTGAGCGCGGTGCTGTACAGTTCTGCCGCCAGTGGCATGGCGTTCGCCATTATTCCGATCTATCTGTCGCCCTTGCCATTGTTCATGACCGGATTAGGCTATGGCGGCGCAGCGGCGCTGATAGGCGGGATTACCGCCAGCGCCGCCATCACACTGGCAGGCGGACCGTTGCTGGCGATCGCTTATTTTCTGGCCAATGCCGCAGCTCCGATCATTTTAACACGGGTTGCGGACTGGTCCCGTGAATTTACTCATGAGAGTGGCCAGCCATTTATCGAATATTATCCGAGCGGCTTGCTGTTTGCGTGGTTAAGCGGCCTTGGCATTGCCGTTATGCTGCTGCTGACCCTGTATTTTCAATTTCACGAGGGCGGAATGCTGGGCTGGATTCCGCAGATTGTACAGGTGGAATTGCTGGCGAAAACCATTATTCAGGCGCAAATCCAGACAGGCGCCGTGCCCATTGACGAAATAGAATTGCAGCAAAGACTGATCCGGCTGGCATTGCCTGGGCTGGGGTTATTCTGGACCCTGATTTCAATCGGGAATGGAGCTTTGGCCCAACGTTTGCTGATGCAGTTTGGACGCAACCGGCGGCCTTCGCCTAGAATAATAAACATGGTCCTGCCGAAATTCATGCTGTGGCCGCTCGTTGGAGGGGCGTTGCTGGCTTTTTTCCCCGGGGATATTGGAATTTTTGGCTCTGTGATGGCGACTTTTGCCGCTGTGCCGTATTTTTTCTTGGGATTGGCAACAGTCCATGTTATCTCCCATCGCGTGCCGGCCCGAACTTTTGTTCTGAGCGGGTTTTATCTATTGCTGCTGGCGCTGGGCTGGCCATTTCTACTCATAGTCGGGGTTGGCATTGTAGAACATTTTGCCAATTTTCGCCTTAACTTTGCTGTTGCCAAGCCGTAACGGGCGAGAGGAAAACTGATGCAGGTCGTGTTGCTGGAACGGGTCGAAAAGCTTGGCCAAATGGGTGCTGTCGTCAAAGTCAAGGACGGCTATGCCCGTAATTTTCTGTTGCCCCGTCAAAAGGCGATGCGCGCCACGGAAGAAAATCTGAAATATTTTGAGACCCGCCGCGTCCAGCTGGAAGCCACGAATCTTGAGCATCGTAAAGACGCCGAATTGGTCGCTGCAAATATGGAGGGCAAATCCTTTGTGATCCTGCGCCAGTCAGGCGAATCCGGATTATTGTATGGTTCTGTCAACAGCCGCGATGTCGCCAGTGTAATGACCGAAAATGGGTATACTGTAAACCGTCAGCAGGTTGCCCTGGTCCGCCAGATCAAGAGCCTTGGCCTGCATGATGTCCGCATCATGTTGCATCCGGAAGTGTCGGCAAAAATTATGATCAATGTTGCCCGCTCGGCGGAAGAAGCGGACAAGCAGGCTGCGGGCGTCAATGTGCTGGTCAATACAGATGACGATGATGACGCGCTGGATATGGAGCTTGATGAGCTTTTTGATGAAGGCGACGAAGCGCTGGACGATGCTGATTAAATCTTGATCTCCGTCACGTGGCGCCTGGATTGAGGGCAGCGCTCAGGCGCTGCCCTTTTTTGTTTGATCCACGTTATACACTTTCTCCACAGGCTATAATCCTGTGAATGCCGATTCGCCGGGGCTAGTATGCAATCATGTCAGATATCAGAAACGCGCCCATATTCTCGCTTGCCGTAAATCACGCCAGCAACCTCGCCGCCCTGCCCGGCGGCGTGGCTTACCGGTCTCCGCCAAGTAATGTAGAAGCCGAGCAGGCCCTGCTGGGCGCGGTGCTGGTCAACAATGACTGTTTTCATCAACTTTCCAGTTTTCTGGAAGCGGTGCACTTTTATGATCCGGTTCATGCCCGCATATTTGAGGCAATCAGCAAATTGATCCAGCGTGGCCTGCTGGCCAGCCCGGTGACGCTCAAGAATTATTTTGAGCGGGACGAGGGGCTTGCGGAAATTGGCGGAACCCAATATCTGGCGCGGCTTGCCGGTTCTGCAACAACGGTCATCAACGCGGAGTTTTATGGCCGTATCATTCATGATCTTTCGGTCCGGCGCGGCCTGATACGGCTTGGCGAAGACGTTGTGAATCGCAGCTATGACTCCCCCGTCGAAGTCAGCGCAGCGAGCCAGATAGAAGAGGCGGAAGCGAATTTATTCAATATGGCGGAACGGGGGCGTTACGAAGGCGGGCTGCAACCCTTCAAAACGGCCATCACCCAATCTATCGACGTGGCCGCCAAAGCCAATGAACGCGACGGCGGCTTAAGTGGTCTTGCAACCCATTTTATCGATCTCGACCGGCTGATGGGCGGCATGCATAATTCCGATCTGATCATACTTGCAGGCCGCCCCTCCATGGGTAAAACCGCCTTTGCGACCAACATTGCATTCAATGCGGCAAAGGAAATACTGGCCGGGAAACATCTGGCGCAACAACAGGATGAAAAAGCGCGTCATGGGGTCGTGGCGTTTTTTTCCCTGGAAATGTCCTCGGAACAGCTGGCGACCCGCATTCTGTCTGAGCAATCAGGCATCACATCAGAGAAAATTCGCCGCGGGCAAATTGATGACGCTGAATTCAGGAGACTGGTGACTGTAAGCCAGGAACTTCAGGATTTGCCGCTTTATATTGATGATACCGGCGCCTTGCAGATCAGCGCCCTTACCGCCCGCGCCCGGCGGATCAAACGTCTTCAGGGCTTGCGGCTGATTGTGGTGGATTATCTGCAACTGGTGCGGGGCAGTTCATCCTCGATGGAAAATCGGGTTCAGGAAATTTCGTCCATCACCCAGGGCCTGAAGGCCATGGCCAAGGAATTGAATGTGCCTGTGCTGGCGCTGTCGCAACTCTCGCGTCAGGTCGAGCAGCGCGAAGACAAGCGCCCGCAACTTTCTGATTTGCGGGAATCCGGTTCCATTGAACAGGATGCCGATGTAGTGATGTTTGTTTTCCGCGAAGAATATTATATTCAAAAAAGCGAACCGCGCGAAGACAAGCCCGAACACCCCAAATGGGTGGAAGAAATGGAAAAGGTGCATGGCCTGGCCGAAATCATTATCGGCAAACAGCGCCATGGGCCTACCGGCACCGTTCGTCTGGCTTTCCGCAGCGAATTGACCAAATTCGATAATCTTGCGAAGGAAGGCTATTAGTACGGCGCCCGGCCAGTCTATCGTCACAGGATTTTGATCCGCAATGCGAACACGCACTTTAGCGCAAACCGATGCCGGCATTCATGGCGCCCGGCTGGTCATCAACCTTGACGCTATCGCAGCGAATTACAGGAAAATTTCCGCCCTTGCCGCACCGGCCAGAACCGCCGCCGTGATCAAGGCCAACGCCTATGGCCTGGGTCTTGCGCCCGTAGCGCGATGCCTGGCAAATGCCGGTTGTGATATTTTCTTTGTGGCGCATTATGCCGAAGGAGTGGCCCTGCGCCAGGTGCTGCCCGATGTGCGCATCTATATTCTGCATGGATTGCCCGATGATGCGGCGCAGCGCTATATCAAACATGGCCTGCGCCCGGTGATAAACAGCCTGCGCGAACTTGCGGTCTGGCGTGGTGAATCTGGCCGCCAAAGCGGCGCCATCCTTAATTTTGATACCGGCATGTCGCGGCTTGGCCTTGGCGCGCAGGATGTGGCATTGCTCAAAAATGACCCCGGACTGCTGAGCGGCGTCAAACTGGATTATATCATGTCGCATCTGGCGTGCGCCGATGAACCTTCGCACCCGTTAAACGCCCGGCAGCTTGGCGCATTCAATGATCTGCGCCGGCTGTTTCCGGGCGTTCCTGCAAGCCTCGCAAATACAGCTGGTACGCTGCTGGGCGCAAAATACTGTTATGATCTGGTCCGTCCGGGAATTGGGCTTTATGGCGGCAGCCCCTCGGGAAGCGGCGTCAGCCCGTTTCAAAATGCGGTTTGCCTCTATGCAAAAATCTTGCAGATACGCGACGTTGACAGGGGGGACTATGTGGGCTACGGAGCCAGCTATCGCCCGGAGGGGCCCGCCCGCATCGCCGTGGCCGGAATAGGATATGCGGATGGGTTTATGCGCGTATTGAGCAATTTGGGCGTTGGCGCCATCGGCGGGCGCCTTGTTCCGCTGGTTGGACGCATTTCGATGGATTTGTGCACCTTTGACGTCTCGGGCGCCCCCACTGATCTCTGCGTCCCCGGCAGCGAAATTGAACTGATCGGCCCCCATGTGCCGGTCGAACGCGTCGGCGCCCTTGCTGGCATAATCAACTATGAAATCCTGGCCCATCTGGGCGGCAGGTTTGCACGCACCGATGTGGGCGAAGGTTCCGGTTCCTGATGCGCCAATGGAATTTCCTGGCGGCGATTGGCCGCGTCTTTATTGCCTTTCTCGGTTCTACCGGTCATCTGATTC
>JBEBFX010000058.1:0-17323 GCA_040081735.1 Alphaproteobacteria bacterium
GCCCCAGCGTATCGTGGACAAGGGCGATCCCTATCCCCAACAGGTGCAGCGCACCGCCAAGGCCATTGCGGCAGAACTGGGTTTGGCGCCGGATGACTGGGAAATCTGTTATCAAAGCCGGGTGGGACCGCTGAAATGGCTTGGACCGTCAACGCAAGAACGATTGACGGCAGCAGGGCAGGCAAAGGCGCCAGTTGTGCTGGTTCCTATTGCTTTTGTCTCGGAACATTCGGAAACCCTGGTTGAGCTGGATATGGAATACAGGCATGTTGCCGAGACGGCAGGCGTTCCGGTTTATATCCGCATTGCAGCGCTGGGGGTACAGCCGGAGTTTATCCGCAGTCTGTCCGCACTGGTTCAGAACGCGCTTTCCTGTACGCGGCTGTGCGGCAGCGGCGCAGTCAAGTGTTTGACGGATAGGTGATTATGCCCGAATTTCTAAGCGAATATTATCTCTGGATCAAAAGTCTGCATGTCATTGCGGTAATCGCCTGGATGGCGGGGATGATGTATCTGCCCAGGCTATTTGTTTATCACACGGACGCGCCGGTTGGATCGGTTCAGTCGGAAAAGTTCAAGCTGATGGAAGGGCGTCTGTTGCGGGGCATCATCAATCCGGCGATGATTGCGGTGTTTATCCTGGGCGGGCTTTTGTTGTTGACGCCCGGCCTGATCAATTGGCAGGACTGGTGGATATGGCTGAAACTGGCGTTTGTGCTGGCCCTGGGCGGCGCGCAGGGGCTGTTCAGCCGCTGGCGGCGCGAATTTGCAGATGATAACCGCACCCGGCCGGGCCTGTACTACCGCATTGCCAATGAAATTCCGTTTGTGCTGATGATTTTCATTGTCATTCTTGTAATTGTGCGTCCGTTTGGCAAGATTTGAAGCATGAATGTTCTGACCTTGCACTTGCCGGCAAAAGGCGTTACACCTCGGTTCAGGCAGAACTGCTGATCTGCTTCTGATTTTCGCGCAAATCCGGCCTGGATATGCCGCGCCCCCCCAATATCTGCACCTGCTATCCGGCCTCTGCGGCCCTCATTTCAGCCCTATTCAATCGGAACAGCCCCCATGGACCTGATGGAAGTTAAGGAAGTCAAGCTGGCGGATTTGAAAGCCAAATCGCCTACTGAGCTGCTGGCCTATGCCGAGGAGCTTGAGGTGGAAAACGCCAGCACCCTGCGCAAGCAGGATATGCTGTTTGCCATTCTGAAACAGCTGGCAGACCAGGAAATTGAAATTACCGGTGTGGGCGTTCTGGAAGTATTGCAGGACGGCTTTGGTTTTTTACGCTCGCCCGAGGCCAATTATCTGCCGGGGCCGGATGATATTTATGTCAGTCCCAATCAGCTGCGGCGGTTTTCGCTGCGCACGGGAGATACAGTCGAGGGCCGGATTCGCAGCCCCAAGGATGGCGAACGCTATTTCGCGCTGCTGAAAGTCAACACGATCAATTTCGAAGACCCGGAACGCACCCGCCAGAAAGTGCATTTTGACAATCTGACGCCGCTGTATCCGGACGAGCGGCTGATTATGGAAATGGGTCCCGGCAGCAAGGATCTGACGACCCGGGTGATCGATCTTGCAGCGCCACTGGGCAAGGGGCAGCGGGCCCTGATCACCGCGCCGCCCCGCACCGGCAAGACGATGATTTTGCAGAACATTGCCCACGCCATCGCGGCCAATCATCCGGAATGTTATCTGATCGTGCTGCTGATTGACGAGCGGCCCGAAGAAGTCACCGACATGCAGCGATCAGTCAAGGGCGAAGTGGTTAGCTCGACCTTTGACGAACCCGCGACCCGCCATGTCGCAGTCACCGAAATGGTGCTGGAAAAGGCCAAGCGTCTGGTGGAACATGGCCGGGATGTTGTTATCCTGCTGGATTCCATTACCCGCCTGGGACGCGCCTATAATGCGGTGGTGCCGTCGTCGGGCAAGGTGCTGACGGGTGGCGTCGACGCCAATGCCCTGCAACGTCCGAAGCGGTTTTTTGGCGCGGCGCGCAATATCGAAGAGGGCGGCTCGCTGACCATCATCGCCACCGCCCTGATCGATACCGGATCGCGCATGGATGAAGTGATTTTTGAAGAATTCAAAGGTACGGGCAACAGCGAAATTATTTTGGACCGCAAGGTCTCGGATAAACGCATTTTCCCGGCCATCGACATTACCCGTTCGGGTACCCGCAAGGAGGAATTGCTGGCCTCCCAATCGGATCTGGCAAAAATGTTTGTGCTGCGCCGCATACTCAGCCCGATGGGCACCGTCGACGCGATGGAGTTTCTGCTCGACAAGCTGCGCGGCACCAAGAGCAATTCGGAATTCTTTGCGTCGATGAATACGTGATTGCCGATATCCTTTGAAAGGCAGATTATTTTAGCAGGCAGCTGAAAAGCCCGGAATTGTCATCCTGATGGCGCGCAGCGGCTGAAGGATCTCCAGCGTTTATGGCGCCTCTGAGATCCTTCGCTTCGCTCAGGATGACAAAAAGAAGCTCAGGATGACAAAAAGAAGGGTTTTTCAGCAGCCTGCCAGGTTTACTTAAGCAACCGCCCCGGTTTGTCACCCCTACAGAATAAACTTCGACAGATCGCGGTTCCTTGCCAGATCGCCGATGTGTTTTTCCACATAGGCGGCGTCGATGGTCAGTGAATCGCCCGCTCTGTCGGTGGCGGAAAAGCTGATCTCGTCGAGGATGCGCTCCATTACCGTGTGCAGGCGGCGCGCGCCGATATTTTCCACATTGCTGTTGATTTCCACGGCGATATCGGCGATGGCGTCGATGCCGTCTTCGCTGAAACCAAGGGCCACCTGTTCGGTCGCCAGCAGGGCGGTGTATTGCTTGATCAGGCTGTTTTCCGGCTCGGTCAGGATGCGGCGGATATCTTCGCGGCTGAGGGTTTTCAGCTCCACGCGGATGGGCAGGCGGCCTTGCAATTCCGGCAGCAGGTCGGAGGGCTTGGCGGTGTGAAACGCGCCCGACGCGATGAACAGAATATGTTCGGTGCGCACCGGTCCCTGCTTGGTGCTGACAGTGGTGCCCTCGATCAGAGGCAGCAGGTCGCGCTGCACCCCTTCGCGGGAAACATCCGCACCCTGACGTTCCGATCGCGCGCAGATCTTGTCGATTTCGTCCAGAAACACAATGCCGTTGTTTTCGACGGCATGGATGGCCTCACGGGTCAGCTGATCCTGATCCAGCAGCTTGTCGCTTTCCTCGGCGATCAGCACCGCATAGGAATCTTTCACCAGCATGCGCTTTTCCGTGGTCTGCGCGCCGCCCATGGCCTTGCCCAGCATATCGCCGATATTGATCATGCCGATATTGGCGCCGGGCATGCCGGGAATTTCAAAACTGGGAAACCCGCCCCCGCCGCTGTTGAGGCGGATGGCGATTTCCTTGCCGTCCAGATCGCCTGCATGCAGGCGGCGGCGGAAACTTTCGCGCGTCGCCGTGCTGGCGTTTTCGCCAACCAGCCCGTCCAGAACCCGTTCCTCGGCGGCCAGATGGGCGCGAGCCTCGACCTCCTTGCGCCTGCGGGCGCGCACCATGCCAATGGCGATTTCCACCAGATCGCGGATGATCTGTTCCACATCGCGCCCGACATAGCCGACCTCGGTGAATTTGGTCGCCTCGACCTTGATGAAGGGGGCCTGCGCCAGTTTCGCCAGGCGGCGGGAAATCTCGGTTTTGCCGACGCCGGTGGGGCCGATCATCAGGATATTTTTGGGCTGCACCTCTTCGCGCAGTTCTTCGGGCAGTTGCTGACGCCGCCATCGGTTGCGCAGGGCAATGGCCACGGCGCGCTTGGCGTCGTTCTGGCCGACGATATAACGGTCCAGTTCCGAGACAATCTCGCGCGGCGTGAAGGCTGATCCGGGTTCGATGCTGACAGCGTCCATGTTTATTCCCCGGCCGGTCTGGGTAAGGTTTCAAGGGTTATATTGGTGTTGGTGTAAATACAGATCTGGGCGGCAATGGCCATGGAACGGCGTACAATTTCCTCGGCGGACAGCTCCATCTCCCGCAGCGCCATGGCCGCCGCCTGGGCAAAGGCCCCGCCGGAACCGATGCCAACCACGCCATGCTCGGGTTCCAGCACATCCCCGGTGCCGGTCAAAACCAGAGTGACGTCCTTGTCCGCGACAATCATCATGGCCTCCAGCCGCCTCAAATAGCGGTCAGTGCGCCAGTCTTTGGCCATTTCGACGGCGGCGCGGGTCAATTGGCCGGGAAACTGCTCCAGTTTGCCCTCCAGCCGTTCAAACAGGGTCATGGCGTCGGCGGTGGCGCCTGCAAACCCGGCAATTACCCCGCCCGCCCCCAGCGGGCGCACCTTGCGGGCATTGGCTTTTATCACAATCTGGCCAAGGGTTACCTGGCCGTCACCGGCGATGGCGACAACGCCGTTTTTGCGTACAGATAAAATGGTGGTGCCGTGCCAGCCTGTGGGATCGGCCTGGGTGGGATGTGTCATGCGGGAAATAAAACCAGTTTGTTGAAGCTGAGTTGACATAACCATGCAGGCGGGATTGTACAATAGCCCGCAAGTCCTGCTAAAAGGACGCGGCCATACCTCAAGCTGTCAGGAGACCTGCATGCGTACCGCCAGCGTTGCGCGCAAGACCAAGGAAA
The DNA here is from genome assembly GCA_040081735.1 of Alphaproteobacteria bacterium. Classification (GTDB taxonomy): domain Bacteria; phylum Pseudomonadota; class Alphaproteobacteria; order UBA11222; family UBA11222; genus UBA11222. Next base: position 4,640 of record JBEBFX010000058.1, read on the forward strand.
CCAATATCTCGGTGACCGTCAATCTGGACGGCGCCGGGCGCTATAACGTGGCGACCGGGATCGGATTTCTGGACCATATGCTGGAACAATTGTCGCGCCATTCGCTGATTGATCTGGACGTCCAGGCCAGCGGCGACCTGCATATCGATTTTCACCACACGACCGAAGACACCGGCATTGCGATTGGCGAGGCGGTGGCCCAGGCGCTGGGGGCGCGCATCGGCATCCGGCGCTATGGCAGCGCGGTTATACCCATGGATGAAACCTGCACCCAGGTGGCGCTGGATTTATCCAACCGGCCCTATCTGGTGTGGAAAGTGACGTTTTCAAAGCCCAAACTGGGCGAAATGGACACCGAACTGTTCAAGGAATGGTTCCAGGCCTTTGCCCAGGCGGCGGGGGCGACGCTGCATGTGGAAAATCGTTATGGCGAGAACAACCACCATATTGTCGAATCCTGCTATAAGGGGCTGGCGCGGGCGTTACGTCAGGCGGTGGAAATCGATCCCCGCAGCGACGCCTCTGCCCCTTCCACCAAGGGCACCTTAAGCGGCAGCTTGTAATGCAGATATATTCGATTTTCGAACCGGCGGCGGGGCCGGTCAGGCTGGATGATCCGCGCAGCGTGATTTTCCTCAAGGAAGGCTTTTGCTGGCCGGCCTTATTCGCGCCATTGCTCTGGATGCTGTATCACCGCATGTGGCTGGCGGCGGCGGGGTATGTGGGTCTGTCTGCTATGGTTGCGCTGCTCGGCGGGATGCTGGGATCGCAAGAAGCGCCCGCCGCCCTGATCGGCGTGGGCTTTGGACTGATCGTGGCGTTTGAAGCCCATGGATTGCGACGCTGGCAGCTGCTGCGCAATGGCTATCGCCAGGTGGCGACGGTTGCATCCCCTGATCTGCCTCTGGCCGAGGCGCGCTATTTCACTAACCGGCCGGCACTGCCTCCCGTGCAAACCACGGCTCAGCCCTCCGTCTTCGCCCCGGTTCCTGAACGGCGTCAAACAGCAGCCGGCTGGGGCTTTATGGCATCGGATTACCGGCCTTGAAACTGGTTGTCATCAATTACGGCTCTGGCAATCTGCGCTCGGTGGCGAAGGCGTTTGAACGCGCCAGTCTGGACAGTGGATGGGACGGGCGGATTGCCGTCAGCGATGAGTCTGCCGAGGTGCGCAGCGCAGATTATGTTGTCCTGCCCGGCGTTGGCGCATTCGGCGACTGCGCGCGCGGCTTACGCGCGGTGGCGGGTATGTATGACGCCCTGAGCTATTGCGCGCGTGAAAAGCAGCGCCCGTTCCTGGGCATCTGTGTAGGTATGCAGTTAATGGCCGATCGCGGGCTTGAACATGGCGTTCACCAGGGGCTTGGCTGGATCGGCGGCGAAGTGCGCGCCATGGCGCCGGGCCGTCCCGATCTGAAGATCCCGCATATGGGCTGGAACACCTTGACACGACGCCCCGGTGCGGCGCATCCGGTGCTGGCTGGAATGGATGCGGGCGCAGATTGTTATTTTTTGCATTCCTATCAGTTTATCGCCGGAAACCCGGAAGATGTTCTGGCAACCACCGATTATGGCGGTTCCGTAAATGCTGCTGTGGGCCGGGACAATATGCTGGGCGTGCAGTTTCATCCGGAAAAAAGCCAGGCCCAGGGGTTACGGCTGCTGGCGAATTTTCTGGCCTGGAAGCCTTGATCAAACACGATTAGACGGAGCACATTTATATGCCGGACCCGCAATTGCCCCTGAGCGCCAGCAGCGGCGCGCTGAAGGCGACGCGCATCGAGGAGATCGAAACATTTACCGGCAATGATCTGGCGGAACTGTGCGATCTGGCCACCGACGCCGTCGTCGATGGCGACGGATTTTTGTGGGTCAGGCCGCCCGCGGTCCGGATTCTGGAAAATTACTGGAATGGCGTCTTGCTGGTGCCGGAACGCAGTCTGTTTATTGCCCGTCTGGATGGCCGCATCGCGGGCACGGCGCAGTTGCTGCGCCCTTCGCTCAATAACGAATCCGGCGCGTTTGCCGCCCAGATTACGACATTTATCGTCGCCCCCTGGGCCCGGAGAAATGGATTGGGACGCGGCATGATGCAGCGGCTGGAGGAATTGGCCCGGGACCGCGGCTATACGGCGCTTGATCTTGATGTCCGTTCGGATCGTCTGCCTGCGATCAGATTGTTTGAGGCCCATGGCTTTGAAAAATGGGGCGTCAAGGCGCGCTATGCGCGCATCAACGGGCGTTATATTAGCGCCTTTTATTGCAGTAAAAATCTGGATGAGAGCGCCGGTTCAGAATGATTTTATTTCCCGCCATAGATCTGAAGGACGGCGCCTGCGTGCGGCTGCTGCGCGGTGATATGAATATGGCCACGACCTTTAATGACGATCCGGCGGCCCAGGCCAGTTTATTTGAAGCGCAGGGTTTTGCCTGGCTGCATCTGGTGGATCTTAATGGCGCCTTCGCGGGCCGGGCGGTGAACGGCGAAAGCGTATCGGCAATATTGTCGGCGGTGACAATCCCGGTGCAGCTGGGCGGCGGTATCCGGGATATGGCGGCGATTGAAGACTGGCTGGCGCGCGGCGTGCGCCGGGTCATACTGGGTACAGTGGCGGTGCGCGATCCCGGACTGGTGCGCAGCGCGTGCCGTCTTTTCCCGGGCCGCATTGCGCTTGGCATTGATGCGCGCGAGGGCAAGGTGGCGGTGGCCGGCTGGGCGGAAGCAACCGAAATACCCGTGCATGAACTGGCCGCACGGTTTGAAGACGCCGGCGCCGCCGCTTTGATCTTTACCGACATTGAACGCGACGGGGCGATGCAGGGGTTGAACATTCCCGCCACGGTGGCGTTGGCCGGGGCCGTCAAAATTCCTGTCATCGCCAGCGGCGGGGTTTCCTCGATTGCCGATCTTGAAGCCCTGAAAGCGGCGCGGTGCCCCGGCATCGAGGGGGTTATCTCGGGACGCGCACTCTATGACGGACGGCTTGATCCAGCCACCGCCCTGAAGGCGCTGGCATGCTGAAGGTGCGCATCATTCCCTGTCTGGATGTGGACAAGGGCCGCGTCGTCAAGGGCATTTCCTTCGTCAATCTGGTGGATGCAGGCGATCCGGTGGAACAGGCCCGCCGTTACGACGCCGAAGGCGCGGATGAATTATGCTTTCTGGACATCACCGCATCCCATGAGGCGCGCGACACGCTGTATGACATTGTGGCGCAGACCGCCTCGCAATGCTTCATGCCGCTGACGGTCGGGGGCGGCGTGCGCAAGGTCGAGGACGTGCGAAGTCTGCTGCTCGCGGGCGCGGACAAGGTGGCGATCAACACCGCCGCCGTCGCGCGCCGCGAACTGGTGCGCGAGGCCGCTGAAAAATTCGGCAGCCAGTGCATTGTGGTGGCGATTGACGCCAAGGCTTTGAGGCCCGGCAAATGGGAAATCTGGACCCATGGCGGACGCACCGCCACGGGTATCGACGCGGTTGACTATGCCCGTGAAGTGGTGCGGCTTGGGGCAGGCGAAATACTGCTGACCTCAATGGATCGCGATGGCTCACGCGCGGGCTTTGATCTGGCGCTTACCCGCGCCATCAGCGACGCCGTAACAGTGCCGGTTATCGCCAGCGGCGGCGTCGGAACCCTCGATCATCTGTGCCAGGGCGTGATCGAAGGCCACGCCAGCGCCGTGCTGGCGGCGTCGATTTTTCATTTCGGCGAGTTTTCCATTCAACAGGCGAAACGCCATATGGCGGACGCCGGGATTGCGGTGCGGCTATGACAAGCGCGGATGCACGAAAATCACTGGAAATACTTACGCGCCTGACGCAAGTGATCCGGGAACGCGCCAATGCCGGGGCAGACACCTCCTATACGGCAAAATTACTGGCGGGCGCGCCGCACCTGCCGGCCAAGAAACTGGCGGAAGAAGCGGTTGAACTGGCGCTTGCCGCCGTCAGTGGCGGCAAGGCGCAAATCACAGCCGAAGCTGCCGATGTGCTGTATCACCTGCTGGTGCTACTCCAGGCGTCTGGCGTCACGCTGGCCGAGGTGTGCACCGTGCTGGCAGGCCGGGAAGGCGTTTCCGGCATTACTGAAAAAGCCGGCCGCAGGCCATAGCAAAGCTTAAATCCGGTTAACCAGGTTTTGCAGCTTGCCGGGCCGCCTGATCGCCGGGCTGCCTATGATTTACCCTCTGGTAAGGCCGCGATGCGATACTACGCGCTTGCTGGCCCGTTGTAATGCTGCGCCGGGTTGCAAGCGAAAGTATTGCCGCCATGAATCAGGTCCCTGACCCGCTCAAAGAGATGTCATCGCTGCCCCCGGTTGCTGCGGGCCCGGGCGTGGAAACCTGTGCGGTGCGTACGCAGATTGGCGCGATTACCGCCATCCGGGGGGCCAATGTCACGGCGCTGCTGAGCGCGCCCGGCATCAGCCGTCAGGTCAATCTGTCGATCGGCGGATTGCTGGCGATGCCCGGCGATTTATCCATCGTTTACGGCATGGTGCAGTCGATGAGCGGCGGCGGCTATACCCTGATCGGCACCGGGTCCGAAGCCCGGATGATCGAAATCCAGCTGCTGGGTGAAATTCTGCTTGATGATAAAGGCGGTCAGGGGCGGTTTCATCGCGGGGTGACCTATTATCCGCATTTCGACACGCCGGTGATGACGGCGGACGCGCGCGATCTGGCCATGGTTTACGCGCCGCCGGATGTGGCTATCGCGCGGCTTGGCAGTATTCACCAAGACCGTTCCGTCCCGGCCTTTGCGGTGACGGACGAATTGCTGGCCAAGCATTTCGCGGTGCTGGGGACAACGGGTTCCGGCAAAAGCTGCGTTGTGTCCCTGGTGCTGCACGCCATCCTCGACCAGAATCCCAATGGGCATATTGTCTTGATTGATCCGCACAATGAATATGCCGCGGCCTTTGGCGATCAGGCGGAAGCCATTCATCTCAGCAATCTGCTGCTGCCCTACTGGCTGCTGAATTTTGAAGAACTGGTCGAGGTGGTCATCGGCCAAAATCAGGAACGCGCGTATCCAGAAATCGAAATTCTCAAAATCGGCGTCGTCGAGGCTAAAAAGGCGTTCTTGAAGGAAGGCGAGCGCAGCGATCATATTACCGTTGATACGCCGGTTCCGTACCGGCTGGGCGATCTGATCAAGGTTTTTGAAGACGCCATGGGCAAACTGGAACGCACCGAAGAAGTGGTTTCCTATATGCGCCTGAAGTCCAAGATCGAGGGCCTGCGCGCGGACCGGCGTTTTTCATTTATGTTTTCCCGGTTGCTGGTGGATGATTCCATGGGCCGGATATTGTCGCGCATTCTGCGCATTCCGGTCGTCGGCAAGCCGGTCAGTATTGTAGATATTTCCGGCATCCCGTCGGAGGTCGTGGACGTGGTGGTGTCTGTTCTGGCGCGGATGATTTTTGATTTTTGCGTCTGGGCCAGTCATGACCGTACGCGTCAGGCCCCGGTATTGCTGGTCTGCGAGGAAGCCCATCGCTATGTGCCGCGCGATGAGGAATTGAAATTCGGCCCCAGCAAAAAAGCCATCTCGCGCATCGCCAAGGAAGGCCGCAAATATGGCGTGGGGCTGTGCCTGGTCAGTCAGCGTCCGGCGGAATTATCGACCAGCGCCCTGTCCCAGTGCAACACCATGATTGCCTTGCGCATGAGCAATATCCGCGATCAGGAATTTGTCGCCAACGCGCTGCCGGAAAGTGCGGGCGGCCTTCTGGCGGCGCTGCCGTCTCTGGCCCAGCAGGAGGCGATCATCGTCGGCGACGGGGTGACCATCCCCATGCGCATGCGTTTTGATGATCTCGCGCCGGAAAGACGCCCTGCCTCGGACACGGCGGCGTTTTCCCGGGCGTGGCGCACAGAAGACGCCGATAACGGTTTCATCGACGAGATCGTGGAACGCTGGCGCCAGCAAAAACGGTAGCCGATTTCAACAGGACGAATTGATTTACGCTTTCGGCTTTTCCCCGTCGATCGGTATGCAATACAGCTCCAGCCGGTGTCCCACCAGCCGGTAGCCAAGCCGTTCGGCGATGGCGCGCTGTAGTTCCTCGATCTGTTTGTCGGTGAATTCGATTACTTCGCGGGTCTGGATATTGATCAGATGGTCGTGATGGGTTTCGGGCACCTGTTCGTAGCGCGCCCGGCCATCGCCAAATTCGTGCCGTTCAAGAATGCCGGCTTCCTCGAACAGGCGCACGGTGCGGTAAACGGTTGCGATGCTGATATTTGCATCCTGCGCCGATGCGCGGCGATACACTTCCTCGACATCGGGATGATCGTCGGACCGGGACAGGACACGGGCAATGATCCGGCGCTGGTCGGTCATGCGCATGCCGCGCTGTTCACAAAGATCTTCGATGGGTGCAACCATGACGGCCTCTTTACTGCCAGACTATTACCTGATGATGAAGCCAGTATAGCAGCAATGATGTCCTGCGGCATCCGCTATAAATTGCGGCGCATGACCAGCGCGTCAATGGCGCGGCCATCCGGTACGCCGGCCTCGGGCGCGTAATAGGCCTTGCGCAGGCCGACGGTGACGAAGCCAAGGCGTTTATACAGGGAAAGGGCTGCGGCGTTATCGACGGCCACTTCCAGAAACACGGCGTTTGCGCCGCGCTGCTGCATCCGGCTGGTGAACTCCGCTACCAGCGCGCCGCCAATGCCGCGCCCGCGCATTTCAGGCAGAACCCCGGTTGAAATGATTTCGGCCTCGCCGCCTGCTTCACTGCCCAGTAAAAAGCCGGCGGGGGTTGCATCCTCTTGAAGCGGCGCACGTTTTGCAGCGATTGTGCCCGTGGAACCCGGCATGGCCAGCAGGCGGGCAAAGGCCATCGCGTCCCAGCCAGCCGCAAAACAGGCCCCATGCAGGGCTTGCAGTATTTCCAGCGACGCAGCCCCGGCCCGGATTATGTCAATTCCATGCCGGATCATGCAGGCGTCACGGGCAATCTGGCGTCTGGCGCGCGCAGATACAGGGGGGCGACGTGGTCCCCCGCAACGGCCTCGCGGTGGGCTGCCAGCCCCGCCAATATGGCCGCATCGGGCAACAGATTTTCATGACTGACCCTGACATTGCTCCCGCACCGGGCGGCAAGGACAGTGGCGCCGCTGCCCGCAAGCCGGTTGTCACCCTCTGTCCGGCGGATAAATTCGGCGGCCTGGGAAAGCGTCAGAAGCGCTGGCGGGCATATCGCGGATGCTCCGTCAAAAGCCTGGAAATATACCTGGTCATTGCGGGCGTCTATCGCGATGGCCAGCCGGTCATCTTCCCATATGGCGGCGGCTAAAAGTTCAAGGGTGTTCACCCCTGTCAATGGCAGGCTGCGGGCGGCGCAGACACCACGCGCCGCAGCAAGGCCGGTCCGGACGCCGGCAAAGCTGCCGGGCCCGATGCTTACCGCAAGCCGGTCAAAGCCGGCATATTCCAGCCCGGCCTCAATCCGCACCCGCTCCAGCATCGGCAACAGGGCCTCGGCATGGCCGCGCTGCATGGGCTGCCATTCATGGGCCAGTATATGGCCATCACGCCAGATCGCCACCGAACAGGCCGCCAGGCAGGTATCCAGCGCCAATATGCGCATCAGAGAATTTTACACACATCGTCAAAGCTGAATTTCGGATGCCGTGGAAACAGCAGACTTTCATCGCCCTTGCCGATATTGCACAGAAAGTTTGATTTGACCTTGCCGTCCGGAAAAAATTCCTTGTCCACCCCGGCATTGTCAAAGCCGGACATGGCGCCGATATCCAGCCCGATCGCCCGCGCGGCCATCATCAGATAGGCCCCCTGCAGGGTGCCGTTGCGGAATGCGGTGGTTTCGGCATGGGCCGCACTCCAGTTGAACCAGGTCTTGGCGGTCAGGTCATGGGGAAACAGCATCGGTAAATGCTCATAAAATTCAACGTCATAGGCGATCAGCGCGCAAACCGGCGCGGCTATGGTCTTGGCCAGATTGCCTTCACTCATATGCGGGCGCAGACGTTCCTTCGCAGCCGCCGTGCGCAGAAACAGGACCCGGGCTGGCGAGCAGTTGGCGCTGGTCGGCCCGTATTTCAGAATATCGAACATGGCATGCAGCTGGGCGTCGCTGACATCGCCGCCCGCCACCCAGCCATTATGGGTCCGCGCCGCACGGAACAGCAGATCAAGCCCCTGATCATTCAATAGATTAGCCATATTAGCGCCTCGCTTTCATCATCGCGTTACTGTTAAGAAGAGGGTCGGCGGCCAACATACAGAGAGTGAAAGCCAATTCCAATGTCTGCGTGGGAAAACCTGAGCGTGAATTTGCGGCTGCTTCTGTCTGGCGGCATTCTGGCTTTGATATTGGCGGGCGGCGCCGCAGCCCAGGATCATGGTCAGGCCAGCGTCTTTATCTATCACCGCTTCGGCGAAATGGATTTTCCAACAACCAGCGTCAGTATTGCCCAGCTTGAGGCGCATATTGCCGAACTTAAATTCGGGCGCTATCAGGTCATGGCCCTGGAGGCAATTGTAGACACTATGGCCCAGGGCAAACCGTTGCCAGAACATGCCGTGGCCATCACTATCGATGATGGTTTTGTATCAACCTATCTGAAAGCCTGGCCAAGGCTGCGGGCGGCAGGCCTGCCCTTTACAATTTTCATCTCGACGGATTCCATAGACGAACGTCAGGGCCGCCACATGAGCTGGGATCAGGTCCGTGAAATGCTGGCGGGCGGCGGGGTCGGCATTGGCCACCACAGCGCGGCGCACCAGCATATGCCAACAACCAGCCAGGCCGCCAATGACGCCGATCTTGCCAGGGCCGCAGAACGCTTCAGGGCGGAACTGGGGCTGCACCCCGTATTATTCGCCTATCCCTATGGGGAATTCAGCAGGCGCGACCGCAACCAGATTGCCGGATTGGGGTTCAAGGCGGCCTTCGGCCAGCAATCAGGGGTGGTCCATAGCGGCAGTGACCGTTTCAGTTTACCGCGCTTTGCCATGAATGTGCATTACGCCAGCCGGGAGCGATTCGCGCTTGCCGCCAATGCGCTGCCACTGCCCGCCAGGGATATTACGCCGGAGGATTCGGTTCTGGGGCCGGAAAACAATCCGCCCGTATTTGGATTTACCGTGCCGGATTCTCTTGCCGGGCTTGACCGGCTGAACTGCTACGCCAGCAATCAGAACGCGGCCGTACCCGTACAGCGGCTGGGTGAAAACCGGATTGAGGTGCGCATGGCCACTGCTTTTGCACCGGGGCGCGGGCGCATCAACTGCACCTTGCCGGATCGTTCCGGCCGATGGCGCTGGCTGGGTCAGGCTTTTGTTATTCCCTGATTTATTTTGTCACGCTTGTCACGGCCACTTTGGTTGGGCAGGAAGAAATCCCATGCCAGCTGGTGAATTGCAGCGTCTCCGCGTAATTGGGCAAGTGTTTGGGATCGATTTTTTTACTGGCGGCGTAAATGCCGGCCGCGCTGCGGCAGAACTCCCCGCGTTTTTGCATGCCCCGGCGCGATGATTCGTTGGCGATGCGGGTGATAAAACCATTCAGGGATTTGGCCGAACTAGAACCATATTTCTGCTTGAAGAAGGATTGAAGCTGTTTTCCCTGAGCAGAAAGCTGGGGTTGAAACCGGGTTACAAACGCATTGTAATCCACACGCTGATTGCAGGTCAGCGCCGCCACCATCAACTCGGTCTGTAGCATGCGAACCTGCAAGGAGGTCTGGTCAACCGGAACGGCGCACGGCGCGGCCTGGGAAAAACCGGGGATGAGCAGCGCAAGGCCGAGGAGAGCCGCCCCGATCTTTGTCCGGCGCGCTGGACCTTTCACGGCAAGCGAATTTGAAGTGTATGAATGTGTGCGCACAATCGTTTCCCCGCTATTCATCATTAAACCAATCTTCGGAAAATCAAAGTTTCAAAAAACTCACGAAACGGAACCAGGCTTTGGCGGCGCCCGGCAGGAAAAGCCACATCACTAAAGAATACCCCAATGGGACTACACCCGCTAAGCTGGCCTCCATACGACGATTCTATTGAATTGCGCAACATCGATCAACCTGAAACTCTGACAAAGCAAAGGAGCCAGTGCATCATGCCATACATCGAACGGGGCGGGGCGAGGATTTTTTATACGTCCAGCGGCCAGGGGCCGGGCATTTTGCTGAGTCACGGCTTCAGCGCCACCAGCGCTATGTGGGCCGGCCAGATAGAAGCCTTCAAGTCCCGGCGCCAGGTCATTGTCTGGGATATGCTCGGCCATGGGGAAAGCGATAGTCCGGACGATCCGTCACTTTATTCCGCAGACGGCACGGTGCAGGATATGGCGGCGATCCTTGACGCCTGCGCCGTTGACACGGCCGTTATCGGGGGACATTCCCTGGGCGGTTTCATGTCGCTGGCGTTTTATCTCAAACACCCGCAACGGGTGCGCGCGCTGATGCTGTTCAACACCGGGCCGGGCTATAAAAGTGACGAAGCGCGTGCAGGCTGGAACGTGATGGCCGAAAAACAGGCGCGGGCCTTTGCAAAAAAAGGCCTTGCCGCCGTGGGCCACAGCGAGGAAATGCAGCTGGGCAGGCACCGCTCGGCGCTGGGGCTTGAACATGGATCGCGGGGTATGCTGGCGCAGGCGGACGCTGCGGTGATTGATTCGCTGCCGCACGTCAAAGCGCCAACACTTGTGCTGGTCGGCGAAAGGGACCGTAACTATCTGGCTGCGGCGGATTATATGACCAGTAAAATCCCGAATGCCCGCAAGGCGCTGATTCTGGACGCCGGGCACCCCGCGAATATCCAGCAGCCAGCGGCGTTCAATACCGCGACCCGGGATTTTCTGAACAGTCTGGACTAGAAATCGGTGACGGAACTGACCCCGGCGCAAGAGCTTGCGGAGGCGGTCGCTGCGCTTGCGCAGGCGGAGCGCGCAAACGCGGCCAAGTCACGGTTTCTGGCCGCCGCCAGCCACGATCTGCGCCAGCCGCTGCAGGCGCTGCGTCTACTGAATGCTGCATTGCAGGAATATCTGCTGACGGATGATATGGCGCTGAATATCCTGCATGACAGCGAACGCGCGCTGGAGGTGATGGACCGGATGCTGGGCTCGCTGCTGGATATCAGCAAGATCGATTCCGGCGTCATTGTTCCCGATCTGCGGGATTACAGAATCAGTGATATTTTCAACGATTTACGGGGCGACTTTTTGCGGCTGGCCAGGGAAAAGAATATCGATTTCGTCATTGTCCCCAGCAGCCGCATTGTACATACGGATCGCATCATGATCGACGCGATCCTGCGAAATCTTCTGTCCAACGCCGTGCGATATACCAGACAGGGTAAAATAGTACTGGGGTGCCGCGCTGCCGGCCAGACCGTGCGGATAGAAGTCCGGGATTCAGGCATAGGCATACCCGAAGATCAGATTGACAGTATTTTTGATGAATTTTATCAGATCGGCGCCCCGGACAGGGACAGCCGGCAGGGGATCGGTCTGGGCCTGTCCATAGTGCGCGGCTATGCGCGGCTGATGGGCAGCCCGCTTGGTGTGCGTTCATGGCCCGGCGCGGGGTCGGTATTTTCCATCGAGATTCCACTTGGAAATTCCGCCGCAGAGGAGGCTGCCCGGCGCGGTGAGTCCCGCGATGGCATAGGCTGGAATCTTCAGGGCTGCCGTGTTCTGCTTATTGAAGATGACGCGCAGGCGCTGGAGGCGCTGGAAAAATTGCTTGGGGTATGGGGTATGCATGTCCTTGGCGCGCGGGGCGGAGTTGAAGCGGCGGAACGTCTGGCGCGCGATAGGTTTTCACCCGAAATTGTTATTACCGATTACCGCCTGCGCGACAGCGAGACGGGCGTCACGGCGATTGATCTGATAAGGCCCATCGTTGGTGAAAATATTCCGGTGATATTTGTTACCGGTGATTCCATTACGGATGTCCGCGCGGCGCTTGGCCCGCGCTTTGCCCATCTGCTGCAAAAGCCCGTGGCCCCCGGCAAGTTGCGCGTGCTGATCCGGAATTTACGCAGGTTTTAGAAATATGCTTTCCAGGCTCAGCCGGGCGGGCCTTTCAGTTCCACCTGATTGCCGTCCGGGTCATTGATATAAATGGACGGCCCAACACCCTGGGCGCCATAGCGCTGTTCAACACGTCCGCATTCAATACCATGGGCCTCCAGATGCGTGCGGATAGCGGCCTCGTCAAAGGGTAAAATGGTTAGCGCAAAGTGATCCATATTCCGCCCTTCCTGCGTGTCAGGGCGTAGAGAGACATCAATCAGATCAATCAGCGACGCCCCGGCGCGCAACTGCATCAGGCCGAAACTTTCCACCCGGCGTTCTTCGGCGCAGCCTAAAACACCACAGTAAAAATCAAGAGCGCGCCGTAAATCCCGTACACGCAGCACCACATGATCGATCCGGGCAAGCGTAAAGGGCGGCGTCATATTTATGTTTATGTTTTTTGCAGAAACGCAATGATCGCCGGAAAGGCGCGCTTGTCCTGCATCCAGAACAGATGTCCGCCTTCAAAAATATCCAGGCTGGCGTCTGGAATTTTTTGCTGCATGCCCTGCATGTTCGACAGCTGTGCAATGCCGTCATAGCGTCCCGCACACAGCAGGGTGGGAGACCGGATTTCGCCCAGTTGCGCAAACGTGTCGTGATCGGCGCGCGCCTCCAGCTG
>JBEBFX010000059.1:0-17312 GCA_040081735.1 Alphaproteobacteria bacterium
ACGCTGGGGCAATCCATGGGCTGAAAATAACAGACGCGCCTTGTGGCGGCCTTCAGGCCCAAAATAATCCGGCGCCTGGGCCCTGATCATTGCGGCATGCGCGGCAATGAAATCCGGTTGATCCGGATAACAGCAAATCTCGTGCGTCGTCACGTCCAATCCCGCCGATTGACTCTGAACGCGCCATTCCTGCAATGACGATAATGTCGTAGTAGTGGAAAATTGTGGATAAAGCGGCAGCAATACAACATGTTCCGGCGCAAAATATTTTACTTGCCGCACAGCATCCTGCGCCCTGGGGTTCCAATATCGCATTACCGGACAGCAGCGCAAATTGTTAAAGCCTTGATCTCTCAACAATTCCTGTAGCGCGTCCGCCTGTTTTTGCGTTTCCGCCACAATAGGTGAGCCACCCCCGATTTTAGAATAGATTTCCTGGGCTTTCACTGTACGCCGCCAGGCGATCAGACGGGCAAGCAGCCAACGCACCGGCCCCGGCGCCGAAATAATATTAAGGTCGGAGAAGAGATTAATCAAAAACGGCCGCACTGCGGAAAGCCTGTCAGGCCCCCCCAGATTAAACAGGATCACGGCAATCCTGGGGTCTTTCACGCTTGCCATTGTTTTACGAACTGCACCAGTTCCGCCACATTCTCCGCTGGCGTTTCCGGCACAATGCCGTGTCCCAGATTAAAGATAAAACGCCGGTTGCCCATCATGGATAAAATACGTTCGGCTTCGGCAAACATACGTTTTCCACCAGCCACCACAAGCAATGGATCAAGGTTTCCCTGAACCGTGATATCGGGTTGCAATTCATCCCGCGCAAATTGCAACGGCAGCCCGCTGTCTATGCTTATTCCTGAAATACCTGTTTCACGCGCATATTCACGATATAAAATCCCAGCCCCCTTGGGAAATCCAATCACCGGGATATCGGGAAACTCTGATCTTACCCGTGTAATAATCGCCTTCGCGGGTTCAATACACCAGCGCCGGAATTCATGCTCCGGCAGTGATCCGGCCCAGGTGTCAAACAACTGCAAAACTTCCGCCCCCGCCCTTACCTGTCCAATCAGATATTCCGCCGTCGCTTTTACCAATATATCAACTAGCGCAGCAAACCCCTCAGGATGCCGATAGGCCCAGAGTCGCGCATACGCCTGATCACGGCTACCCGCTCCCCCAACCATATAGGTAGCAACAGTCCAGGGCGCACCCGCAAAACCAATCAGACAGACATCTTCAGGCAATTTGCGGCGTAACTGCCGTACCGTTTCATATACCGGCGCCAGCCGCTCTGATATACCGGCGACATTCAGCAAATCCAGATCAGAACGATCCCGGATAGGGGGCGACAGCAACGGCCCCAGATTTTCTTCAAACCGCACCCCCTGACCCAGGGCGTCTGGAATAACCAGAATATCCGAAAATAATATCGCAGCGTCAAAACCAAACCGCCGGATCGGCTGTAACGTCACCTCGACCGCCAGCTCCGGCGTATAACACAAATCGAGAAAACTTCCCCCCTGCGCCCGGATCGCCCGATATTCCGGCAAATACCGGCCGGCCTGCCGCATCAGCCAGATCGGCGGGCGTTGAAGCGCCTCCCCCGCCAAGGCCCTGATGAGTAGTTTCCGGCTCATGAATTAAATGATTTCCTCACATTGATCTGTGACGTCTGTTTTTCCACAGTTCTTCTCTTTCTATATATCTTTATAATAAAGATTGTAGTGATAGTAGGTGCGCTGAAAGACGGGGATAAAACCTTGTACATTATTTGTGTTTTTATGCGCTGTTGAAATGGCCGCCGTCTGCCGCATTATATGAAGTTCCTCCCGATATTCACATGCAGGGGATTTTATTGTCCATGCAATCGTATTCATCTTATAAACAGACCTCAATCCGTGGAATTTTTTTGGTGTCCCTGCCTAGGTTATGTTTTCCCCTTGATTCACAGAATAATTTTACCTGATGGCTGAAAATTCGCAAAATCCTTTGCCGCCGCCAAAAATGGCGACATTTTTCCATCTGCATCTGGTTTCCGATGCAACGGGTGAAACCCTGAATGCCGTTGCCAAGGCGGCAACCGCCCAATTTGACAAGGGTATTCCGATAGAACATACCTATGCGCTGGTCCGCACGGCACGCCATCTCGACAGGGTGCTCAGTCAGATCGAGGATATGCCGGGCATCGTTATTTATACATTGGTGAATTATGATTTGCGCGACATGCTGGAACAGCGCTGCGCCGATTTGAATTTGCCCTGCCTGTCCGTGCTGGATCCGGTTATCCAGATTATCGGCACCTATCTGGGGTCGGAAATTTCCCATCGCCCTGGCGGACAACATAGTCTTACGCCCGAATATTTTCAGCGCATTGAAGCCCTGCAATACACCATGGCCCACGACGACGGCCAGTCGGCGCAGGATCTCCATGCGGCGGATATTATTCTTCTGGGCGTCAGCCGCACATCCAAAACGCCCACCTGCATCTATCTGGCCAATCGGGGCCTCAAAGCTGCAAATATTCCTGTGGTCCCCAATATATCCCTACCGGAATCATTGCTCACGTTCAGCAAGCCATTGATCGTCGGACTCACCACTAATCCGGACCGGCTGATCCAGGTGCGCCGGAACAGATTGCTGTCCATGAATGAAAATAATGAAACAACCTATACCGATATGGATCTGGTTGTTGAGGAAGTGCGTTATGCGCGGCGTCTGTTCGCCCAGAACAACTGGCCCGTCATTGACGTTACCCGGCGCTCTATTGAAGAAACCGCCGCTGCTATCCTTAACTTACTGTCTAACCGCGAAACAGACAGGACCAGGGCGCAGTGAGCGCCGCGCGGCCACGCGCCGGAATTACCGGTTGGCCGGTAAGCCATTCACGTTCACCCATTTTGCATGGATACTGGTTGCGCAAATATGCAATCGCTGGAACCTATGAGCGTATTCCCATCGCTCCGGAAAATTTTGCCCCTGAATTCCGGGCGTTGGCGGGTAAGGGTTTTGCCGGCGCCAATGTCACCATCCCCCATAAACAGGCGGCCATGAGCCTGTGTGATGAACTCGATCCCATCGCCAGAAGACTGCGGGCTGTGAATACCGTCGTTATCAAAGATGGGCGGTTTTATGGCTCCAACACGGACGGCTTCGGCTTTATGGAAAATCTTCGCGTGAATGCGCCCGGCTGGAATCCAGAATCCGGCGCCGCCGTTATTATCGGCGCGGGCGGCGCTGCGCGGGCAGTGATCGCCGCATTATGCGATGCCGGCGTGAAAAAAATTCATCTGTTCAACCGCACCCGGGCGCGGGCGGAGCAGGTCGCCGCCGAGCTTGGCGGCCCCATCGTTACCGGGGACTGGACCGGGCTGGAAACGGCGCTGGCGGATTGCGGGCTGCTGGTGAATTGCTCAAGTCTGGGAATGCGTGGGCAGCCGGAATTGCTGCTATCCCTTCAGCATTTAGCGCCAGCGGCCCTGGTCTGCGATCTGGTGTACACCCCCCTTCAAACGCCGCTGTTGGCGGCGGCGGCGGGCCGTGGAAATCCCACCGTCGACGGGCTTGGCATGCTATTACATCAGGCCCGTCCGGGGTTTGCGGCGTGGTTCGGCAGGATGCCCGATGTGGATGAAACCCTGCGTAATCTTTTGCTGGCGGATATTGAAAATGCGAAAGGATAATGCGCCATGGTGATTGTCGGGCTGACCGGTTCCATTGGCATGGGAAAATCCGAGACCGCGAAAATGTTTCGCAGCCTGGGCATTCCAGTTTATGACGCCGACGCTGCGGTGCATGGCGTTTATGCGCCGGGCGGTTCGGCGGTGGCCCCCATTGAAGCGGCCTTTCCGGGGGTTACCGGCGCCAATGGCGTGGACCGTGAAGCGCTGGCGAAACAGGTGCTGAATGACACAGCGGCGCTGAAAAAGCTGGAAAGCATCGTGCATCCGCTGGTGGGTCTGGAGCAGCAGAAATTTCTTGAACAGGCGGCTGCGGAAAATGCCGAAATCATTGTGATAGATGTGCCGTTATTGTATGAAACCGGCGGCCAGAAGCGGGTCGATTGTGTGGTGCTGGTCAGTGCGCCTTATGAATTGCAACGCGAACGGGTGCTGGCGCGCCCCGGCATGAGCGAGGAAAAATTCCAGTCGATCCTGTCAAAGCAGGTACCCGACGCTGAAAAGCGCGAACAGGCCGATTATATTATTGATTCAAGTCAGGGATTGGCGCCGGCAATGGCCCAGGTGGAAGCCCTGATCCCGCTGCTTAAAGAAGTTCCGGCCAGGGCCTGGGACGCACGCAGACAACACAGTGAAAAAGGATAAAGATTGCGCGAAATCGTACTGGATACGGAAACCACCGGCCTTGATCCGCGCAGCGACCGCATTATTGAAATCGGGTGTATCGAGCTGTTCAATCACATGCCAACCGGCGTCACCTTCCACACTTATCTTAATCCCAAACGCGATATCGCCGCCGAGGCGTTCAATGTGCACGGCATCAGTGCGGAATTTCTCAGTGACAAGCCGTTATTTGCAGATGTCGCCGTGGCGTTCAGCAGTTTTATCGCTGAGACCCAGCTGGTCATTCATAATGCGGCGTTCGATCTGGGATTTCTGAACAGCGAATTTGATCGCATCGGTTTTGGCAAACTGCCGCCCGGCCGGGCCATCGATACGCTGCTGATCGCGCGGCGCAAATTTCCCGGCGGGCAGAACAGTCT
Source organism: Alphaproteobacteria bacterium (assembly GCA_040081735.1). Taxonomy (GTDB): domain Bacteria; phylum Pseudomonadota; class Alphaproteobacteria; order UBA11222; family UBA11222; genus UBA11222. The sequence continues at coordinate 4,730 of JBEBFX010000059.1, forward strand.
GGATGGCCTGTGCCGGCGCTTTGATATTGATATCTCGGGCCGCGAACAGCATGGGGCGCTGAAAGATTCTGAATTGCTGGCCGCGGTGTATCTGGAACTGATCGGCGGGGCGCAAAGCGGTCTGGCGCTGGATGAACTTTCCGGCGCGGTTAAGTCCGGCCTGGCGTCTGGCGCCACGGCCGGGGCATCGTCAAGACCGGCCCGGCCGGTTCCCCTGTCTTCCCGGTTAAGTGACGCCGAGCGCACCGCCCATGACGCTTTCATCGCCACACTGGGCGGCGATCCGGTCTGGAAGGGTTGATTATTGCTGTTTTGCCGCTTCGGCTTCGGCCTGCAACTGGGCCATGCGCTGCCGGTAAAGCTGGGAAAAGTCGATATTGTCCAGCATCAGGGGGGGATAACCGCCATCACGGGTCATGTCCGCAATGATGCGCCGGGCAAACGGGAACAACAGCCTGGGGCATTCGATCAGCAGCACGGGCTGCAAGGTCTCTGCGGGGATATTGATCAGCTGAAACACGCCGCCATACAAAAGTTCAGCCAGGAAAATAGTCGTTTCTTCCTGTTTGGCCTGGACGGAAATTTTCAGTTCCACCTCGTAATTGGGTTCGCCGCCGCGCCGGACCTGAACGTCTATGCCTACATTAATGCTGGGGGATTTGGCGGTTTTCGTCAAACTGCCAGGCGCGCCGGGGTTTTCAAAGGACTGATCCTTGGTATATTGCGCGGCGATGGAAAGACGCGGCGCATTCTCGGCCCCTTGTTCTGGAATTGCCGCCCCGGCGTCACGATCAGTCATGTTATACGCTTTCGATAATGTATCTTGCGCCCTGTGGCTATCATGGATAGGCGTTTGCGCCAAGACCCGCTTTATGCCTGTGGCGAACCCGGCAAGGATGGGTTAGGATGCTGCACCGGTGGCGGATCAGGGCCACAAAGCGAGCGGGATTATGAGTCAGGGATTTCAATTTTTCGATCTTGTCTTTTTAGGCATAATTGCAGTATTTATACTTTTGCGCCTGCGCAACGTGCTGGGCACGCGCACGGGTCATGAAAAGCCGCCCGAGGATATTCGCACTGGCCGGCCGGGTCCGGTCAGCGGGCAAAAGGAAGGCAAGGTCATCGCGCTGCCGCGCCGGGGCGTACCTGGCGGCAGCGAGGCGGCGCTTTCCCCGGCGGAAATCCGCCTGCGTCAGTCGTTGACCGAAATCGCCCTTGCCGATCCCCATTTCGATGCGGATAATTTTGCCGACGGGGCGCGTCAGGCGTATGAAATGATCATTATCGGTTTTGCCCAGGGCAACCGGGAGTTGTTGCGTGGCATGGTGGGCGAGGAAGTGTTCGCTAATTTTGACGCGGCCATCACCGCGCGCGAAGCTGCCGGGCAGACGATGGAAACACGCCTGGCTTCGATCAGGGACGCACGCATTACTCAGGCCAGCCTGCGCGGGAAAATGGCGGAAGTCTCTGTTAAATTCACCGCCGACCTGATTTCCTGCGTTAATGATTCAGCCGGTCAGCTGGTGCAGGGGCATCCCGCTGTGCCGCAGCAGGTGTCGGAACTCTGGACCTTTGCACGGGTAACAGATTCCGGCGACCCCAACTGGAGCCTGATTGCGACATCGGCCGACGCCGCCACAGATGTGCCCAGCGCTGCCCCGAAAGATTAGCCGCGTCCTTGCCCTGTCAGGCGCTCTGCTGGCCGGCGTGCTGCTGGGTGTATTTGCAGGGCCTGAACTGCGCCGGCATTATGCTGATTTGACAGCGCCGCAACCTGATCAAATGTCGCTCGATCCCGTCAGTTTCGCGGACTTGCCGGGGTGGCGGGGGGATGATCTTGAAGGTTTTGCCGGCGCCCTGATACGTTCGTGCCGGGTGATAAAGGCGCAAAAGCCGGATCGCCTGATTGGGCCGAAGGGCCGGTTTGGCAGGGCCGGGGACTGGGATGCATTATGCACTCAGGCCGCCACTTTGCCCGAAGCGGCAGCCGGGCAGAAGGTTCGTGATTTTGTGGAGCGTGAATTCATTCCTCTGGCGGTTCGTAACCATGACCGCGCACAGGGTAAATTTACCGGCTATTATGAGCCGGAGCTGCGCGGCAGCCTGCGCCGGGAGGGGGCCTATCAGGTGGCGCTGCTGGCTGCGCCCGCTGATCTGGTCAGCGTCAATCTGGGCGCGTTCAATCCCCAATGGCGCGGACAGCGGATCGCCGGGCGCGTTAAAGGCGGCAAGCTGCAACCGCTGCAACCTCGTGCAGAAATTGTGGCGGGCGCCCTGACCGGCGAAAAACTCGAATTGCTGTATGTGGATGATCCCGTGGATGCGTTTTTTTTGCATATTCAGGGATCGGGCCGGGTGCGGCTGGAGGATGGCCGGGTGATCCGGCTTGGCTATGCCGGGCAAAACGGCCATCCTTATGTCGCCATCGGCAAAAATCTGGTGCAATCCGGCGCGCTGACCCGTGAAAAAGTGTCCATGCAGACGATCCGCGCCTGGCTTGAGGCGCATCCCGAAGAACGCGATAACGTGCTGGCGGGTAATCCGTCCTACGTGTTTTTTCGGGTTCTGGATGGGGGCGACCCCGATCTTGGCCCGCCCGGCGCGCAGAATGTCCCCCTGACGCCGGGGCGCAGCCTTGCGGTGGATGCGGATTTTCACGCGCTGGGCGCGCCGGTGTGGCTGGACACCGTTGCACCGCAGGGTGATAAGACAGCGCCGTTGCAGCGCCTGATGGTGGCCCAGGACACCGGCGGGGCGATCCGTGGCCCGGTGCGGGGCGATGTGTTCTGGGGTTTTGGCGAACAAGCGGCCCAGACGGCAGGGCATATGAATAGTGAAGGGCGTATGTTTATATTACTGCCGCGCGCCATTGCGGAAATGGCCGTGGCGAAGAAGGAATAGATATGCCGCCCGTTAATCCAAAAATCGCCCTGTTCGTCACCTGTCTGGTGGATATGTTCCGCCCGTCTGCGGCGTTCGCAGCCGTTGGTTTGCTGGAGGCCGCCGGCTGCGTGGTTGCAGTGCCACAGACGCAAACCTGCTGCGGCCAGCCGTCTTATAATTCCGGCGACAGATCGGGCGCAATGCTGCTTGCGGCGCAAACCATCCGCACCCTGATGGCGTACGACTATGTCGTGGTTCCCAGCGGTTCCTGCGCCGCGATGATCAAACGGCATTATCCGGAATTGCTGTCCGCTGACGTGGCGCTCGCAGCACAGGCCCGCGCGCTGGCGGCCAAAACATATGAACTGACGCGGTTTCTGCATGACGTGATGCAGTTCAGGCCCGCCAGTGCTGCATCAGAAAACACCACCTATCTCGATTCCTGTTCCGGGTTGCGCGAACTTGGCGTTCAGGCCCAGCCCCGCGCCCTGGCGCCGTCCGGGTTCATCGAAAATGGCGACGCTGAAACCTGCTGCGGCTTTGGCGGCACATTCTGCGTTAAATATACCGGCGTCTCGACAGCGATTGCCGACAAGAAGCTGAATAAACTCGCCGCCACGGGCGCGACTACAGTAACCGGCGGCGATCTGGGCTGTCTGATGCATCTGGCGGGGCGCGCGGCGCGCCGTGGCCTGCCATTGCGTTTTCGTCATGTGGCGGAAGTGCTGGCGGGGGATACGCATACGCCTGCGATTGGGGAGGCGGGAAAATAATGCAACGCCGCCCCGCCGCCTTTAACGCCAACGCCAATGAGGCCCTGCTGGATGCGGATTTGCAGCTTGCCCTGGGCGCCGCCGAAACCGGTTTTGGCGTCAAGCGCCGCAAGGCGATCAGCGGCCTGCCGGAATTCGAGGCCCTGTGCGATCAGGCTGCCGCCATCAAGGACCATGTGCTCGACCATCTGGATACTTATCTGGAACGGTTCGAGGCCCAGGTGTTCGCCAGCGGCGGCATGGTGCACTGGTGCGAGGACGCAGAACAGGCGCGCCAGATAATTCTGACCCTGTGCCAGTCGGTCAACGCCAGAATGGTGACCAAGGGCAAAAGCATGATAGCCGAGGAAATCGGCCTGAATCCGTTTTTGGAAGCCAATAATATTCAGCCCGTGGAAACCGATCTGGGGGAATATATTATTCAGCTGGCGGATGAGGCGCCCAGCCATATTATCGGCCCCGCGCTGCACAAGACCAAGGATCAGGTGTCGGATTTGTTTCATGCCCATCACCCGGCCATTGGCTATCCGGACCGGCTGACAGAAGGCGAGGCGCTGGTGGGCGAGGCGCGCGCCATCCTGCGCCAGAAATATCTGCGGGCGGATGCGGGCATTACGGGGGCGAATTTCCTGATTGCCGAAACCGGCAGCACCGTCATTGTCACCAATGAAGGCAATGGCGACATGACGCAGATATTTCCGCGCATGCATATTGTCGTCGCCAGCATCGAAAAAATCGTGCCGACGCTGGAAGACGCGGCCACCCTGCTGCGGGTTCTGGCGCGCTCGGCCACCGGGCAGGAAATGTCCGTATACACCACATTTTCCACGGGGCCGAAACGGCGCGGCGATGCGGACGGCCCGGAACAGTTTCACGTGGTGCTGCTGGACAATGGACGCACGGAAATACTGGGCGGCGATCAGCGTGATATTTTGCGGTGCATCCGTTGCGGGGCGTGCATGAATAATTGTCCGGTCTATATGGCGGCGGGCGGACATGCCTATGGTGCGACCTATATGGGACCGATGGGATCGGTGCTGACGCCCAATCTGACCAGTCTGAAACAGGCGCAGGCGCTGCCGTTTGCGTCCAGCTTTTGCGGCAAGTGCGAGGCGGTGTGCCCGATGCGGATACCGCTGCCGAAACTGATGCGCGATCTGCGCAACGACGCCCACGCCACGCGCATTACGCCGGCGCGCGAACGCATCGGGCTGGCGCTGTGGTCATGGCTCGGGCAACGCCCGGCGCTGTATCACGGGATAAGCGGCATTGGGTTGCGGGCGCTGAATATTCTGGCGCGGGGGCGCGGGCGGTTATCGTGGCTGCCGCTGGCGGGCGGCTGGACGAAGACGCGGGATTTTCCCGCGCCCCAAAGCGAAAGTTTCATGGCCCAGTGGGCGCGGCAAAGAAAGCCGGACGCATGAGCCAGCAGCGCATCGCCATCCTGTCCAGAATCCGGGCGTCGCTTGGCGCGCGGGGAATCATTCCCGAGGAACATGCGGTTGAGGCGCGCCTTACGGCGCGCGCACGCAACCTGATCCCTGCGCGCGGGCAGCTTGCGGGCGGCGCCCTGGTGACGCAGTTCATGCAGTTCGCCGTTAAAACCCAGGCCAGCATCGCCACGGTTTCATCTGCGCAGGATGTGCCCGGCGCCATCGGCGGCTATCTGACGGCAGGCGGCCTGTCCGGGCCGGTGCGGCTTTCGGGCGATGGCTGGCTGGCGGCAATGCCCTGGGACGCGATTGCGCATTTTAATCCGTGTACGGGCGCAGTGCTGGAAACCGACGGCGCCGGCGTGTCCGTGGCGCTGTGCGGCATTGCCGAAACCGCAACCCTGATGCTGACATCGGGCGCCGATGCCGCCAGCGGCCTGAATTTCCTGCCCCCCACGCATATCATCGTGCTGCGCGCCATGGATATTGTGGGGGCGCTGGAAGATGGCTGGGGGCGCTTGCGCCAGGCCGGCAACGGGCAAATGCCGCGTACGGTCAATCTGATCACCGGCCCGTCACGCACCGCCGACATTGCCCAGACCATGTATATGGGGGCGCATGGGCCAAAGCGCCTGCATGTGATCGTGGTGGAAGGCGATGCCTAAACCGCGCAAGCCGCGCCCGCTCAACGACCTTGAGGCGGAACTGTTCGCCAAAATGGTCGCGGACGCGAGACCCCTGCGCAAACGGCCCGGCGTTCCGGATGCGCTGAGCCAGCCGCGCAAATTCATGATTCAGATACGGCCGTTAACCCATCCCCCGATGGAAGATAAACCGGCCCCCGCGATCCACGCCAAAGACCGCGCCGCGATCAGCGCCATGGACGGGCGCAACGCCGAACGCCTGATCAAGGGCCGCATGGAAATCGAAGGCCGCATTGATCTGCATGGCCACCGCCAGCGGGACGCGCGGCGCGTTCTGGGGGATTTCATCCGCCGTAATCATTCCTACGGCAAACGCTGCGTGCTGGTGATCACCGGCAAGGGGCGGTCTTTGAAAGATCAGCCGGAGGAAGAACCTTCCGTTAACGGACGGTACGCAATACCGGAGCGCAAGGGCGTGCTGTTCGATCAGGTTCCGGAATGGCTCAGCGCGCCGGACCTGACCCCCTACGTGGTGGCGTTTTCCCCCGCCCAGCCCAGACACGGCGGCGGCGGCGCGCTCTATGTGTATTTAAGAAGGGAGCGGGGGTAGCGAAAAATGTAAAATCATTTCGCGCCAGAATGCAGATTATTTGAACGCGGAATCCGCCTTGGCGCGGCCCAGAACTTTCCTGCGCCGGTCAACCGCATATTCCTTGTGGAACCGGCTGAGATGCACAAATCGGTCGAGCAGCTCATAGCACATGTTCACTTCGGCGTCTTTGGGTTCCCAGAATGCGTTAGGCTGGCCGCAGATGCGAAAACGCACCATGATTGGCCGGGGCATAAAATAATCCCTGTTCAGGGCGTCGATCATGGGTGCGATAATGGACGCGTTTTGCAGCCATAATTTATACAGCCTGTGGGTTGGCGACAGGGCTTCTTCAAATTTAATCTGAATGGCGTAGTCGGGCGGCATCTTGCCGGCGTGGCTCAAAGGTATCCTGGCGTTGTTCATGAGCGTGGTCTTGACGAACTGAAGGCCCCGCTCGGCCTTGGCGAAATCATCCTCGCAGAATTCTGCGCGGTCCGGGGGCAGTTCATTTTCAATGCGGAAATCTTCCAGATGCGGAGGGTCACGTCCGTAAGTCAGGCAGACCATGTCATAATAACGCTGAATTTCCAGCGCGTGCGGGTCCGCATAGGCTGTCGCGGCCTTGTCCTCCAGGGCCATGGTCCATTCAATACGCCAGGCGTCGATGATGGCCTGCATCCGCTTTATGCCGCTTGGGGTCAGCGGGCCGAACTCAGGCGGCCATTCATTTACGACGGGCAGCTTTTTTTCCACCGGCAGCACGGGAAAACCGGATTGATGACTGAGAAATGTAATGGCCGTCAGATAGTCGGCCTCGTCCTCCTCGCGGGCCAGCACCGGAATGCCCGCGTCGTCTATTAAGACATGGAACAGCTCATGCAGCAGGGTAAATTCGACGTTCGCGATGACAAACGCCGCCGCCTCATCGGCGGGCAGCGCCGGGTCGGGGAGATTTTGCGCGCGCGCCGGCGCCGCACCCAGAACAAACAGGGCAATCATCAGCCGGCGGATTAGCTTGAAAGCGCGCGGCCGCAATTTCTCACGCCAGATGGGTTTTGAAAAAACTGACCGTCCGCGACATGGCGGATTTTGCGGCGTCGTCGTCATAATGTTCACCCCCCATGCGGGCAAAGGCGTGATCCTGCTCGGGATAATCATACAATGTGCAGAGTTTATTGCCATCGAGGCCGGCATGCATGGCGGCCTGGGCTGGGGGCGGCACAAAACCGTCCTTGCCGGCGATATGCAGCATCAGGGGTTTTTTGATGTTTGCCGCCTCGCCGATAAAATCGGGGATGCTTACGCCGTAAAATCCGACGGCGGCGTCGGCATTCGTGCGCGCGGCGGAAAGGTAGGCCAGCAGGCCGCCCAGACAAAAGCCAACCGTGCCGGCCTTGCCGTTACACCCTTTGATTTTGCGCAGGGCGGCAATCGTGGCGCCCACATCCTCAATGCCGGTGCCGCTTTTGAATTTGCCAAACAGCGAAAACGCCTTGTCCCATTCGGCTTTGGTTTGGTCGGTAATATTGACGCCGGGTTCGATGCGCCAGAACAGATCGGGGCACAGCGCCACGAAGCCCTGATCGGCGAACATGTCGGTAATGTCGCGCATCACCTGATTTACGCCGAATATTTCCTGCATCACAACAACGCCCGGGCCGGAACCGGATTTCGGCATGGAAAGATAGCCCATCATGGAACCATCCTTACACGGAATACTGATTTCTGTTCCGCTCATTTTCGCCTCCCTGAAATTAACGCAGCATGGTGTCCAGCGCTTCGCGTGACGGGGCAAACCAGTAGGATCCGGTCACGGCGCGGGTATAGTCTAGCAGGCGGTCGTGCAGCCCGTCACCCGTCAATCCATACATGCTGTTTAATATCGCCTCGAAACGATGCTGCTCACAGGCGAACGCCAGAAAATACAGGCCGTGCAGTTGTACGCCACCATAAGGAAACGAGCGCCGGTAAATCTTCTGCTCAACGCCGTCTTCGGTTACTTCCGCCCGGGCAATATGCGCGTCTTTGGGTTTGACGGCGCTTTCCATTTCCGTGCTGTCCGGTTTGGCGCGGCCAATGACATTTTCCTGTTCGCGCACCGGCATCTTATGGAATGCGTCAAGATCATGCACATACTGCATGGAGATCACGTAGGCGCCGCCGGCATTTTCGCGGCCTTCGGGGATGAGGGCCGCCTCCAGCGCCTCTGCGTCTTTGGGATTGGCGGTGCCGTCGATAAAGCCGGTCATATCGCGGTTTTCCCGGTATGTGAAACCTGGCGCTTCCAGCATCAGTTCCCCGTGAGGTTTCAGCACATTATGGATGGCGCGGCCGAGATCGAAATTCGCATCGGCCCCCGGCCCGTGAATCCAGATCAGCAGATCGCGCTGGGTGGCGGGCGCCGTCAGGCCGCCCAAGCCAGTGATGGCGGAAAAATCTTTAAGCTGACCGCCGGATAATGCCCCCAGCAGCGTGCTTCCCAGAGCAAACACCACATGGGCGTCCGCCGCCGCCGCCGCCAGATCGCGAGCGGTCTGAAGGGCGGCCTTTAATTGCGGCGACGCCGTGCAACAATATTCAAGCGCCAGATAAAACTGGCTGCCTTCTATGAAAATGGCATTTTGCGGACGTGTCATCTTTCACCCTTCGCGGTTTGGCGCCAGTTTCCCGGCTACGAGGTTCTTTTGCGTGGATCGATGGCGTCGGCCAGCATGCCGGGATCTGTCAAGGGCATGGAACAGCTGGGACCCCGGCAGATATAGGCAGTGGCGCGGTCGTCACGCCGGGTTTTATTGCGGGCGGGGTGGTTTCTGGGAAGCTCCGTGCCGGGGGCGATCACCATGACGCACCTGTCCGGCACAGGCTGGGAATACACGGCCTGCAAAAGTTTCTGGGTATGCTTGTCGGCGCGGTCGCCGAGGATGACGATCTGTATGCCGGACTCCAGAAACTCAAAGCTGTTCAGCAGGCTGGCCGACGCCAGGTAGTTTTTGCGGGCCTCGCCGCCGAAGGCTTCGGTAACGGCCGTGGCGCGCTGCCGGTGCGCCATGTCACCGGTCAGATAGCCCAGCCGCGCCAGCACATTAGCCATGACCCCATTGCCGCTGGGGGTGGCGTTGTCGGCGCCCTGGCGTGTGCGGACGATCAGATCCTTGGCGTCTTTTGGGGTATAGAAGTAGCCGCCGTTTTCACTGTCCCAGAAGCGTTCGTTGACCTGGTCAGTCCAGCGTTTGGCCCAGTCGAGGTATTCCTCGATGCCAGTCAGTTCATAGAGGGTGAGGGCGGCGCGGCTCATATGGGCGTAATCATCAAGTATTTCGGCGCCTGAGGTTTTGCCGGCGCACCAGGAATGGCTGATCCGGCCCTCGGGGCTGACCATGTTATGGCTGATAAATTCAAACGCGCGGGCCGCCATCTCGAACCAGCTTGGCCGGTCGAAAACAGCGGCGGCATTGGCTAACGCTGCGATCATCATGCCGTTCCAGTCCGCCAGCACCTTGTCGTCGCGGGCAGGCGCAATGCGTTTTTCGCGGACCGGCAGCAGTTTGCTGCGCAGCAGGGCCAGGCGCCGCTCATCGGCGTCGGACGCCAGACCAAAATCCTTCAGCCTGTTGAGGATGGTTTTTTCTTCCCAGTTCCCCATCGGGGTCACATCGTAATGCTGTTTGAAGAATTTGGCGTCCATGCCAAGCAGCCGGTCTATTTCCGCTTCGTCCCAGACATAATATTTCCCTTCCACGCCTTCGCTGTCCGCGTCCAGGGATGCGGCGAAAGCGCCTTCGGGGGTGACCATTTCGCGCTGCACCCAGGCCACGGTTTCAAACAGCCGCCAGGCGTACAGCGTTGAATGGGTTCCCGGCCAGATCATGCTCAGCAGATCGATGAACTGGGCATTATCGTACAGCATCTTTTCAAAATGCGGGGCCAGCCATCTTTCATCTGTGGCGTAGCGCGAGATGCCGCCGCCCAGATGATCGAAAATACCGCCCTGACAGATATTCTCCATGGTGGCGTTCAGAAGTTTCAGCTGGGTATCATCGCGGCTTCGCAGATGACCGCGCCAGAGCATCTCAAAGATGGAGGCCTGGGGGAATTTTGGCGCGCCCTTCAGGCCGCCGTGAGAGGAGTCGATTTGACGGGCAAGGCCCCTGACGGCCTGATCGAGGATATCAAAACTCAGCATGCCTTCGGTCGTTGTTTGGCTCATTTGCTCCAGCGCCTGTTTCAGCGCGTCCCTGTTATTGGCGATTTTTCCCGGTTCGGACATATAGATTTGGTGCACTTCGCGCAAGATTTCGCGGAAGGCAGGGCGGCCGTGGGCCGATGTGGGGGGAAAATAGGTACCGCCCCAGAATGGTTCTCCGTCAGACGTCAAAAACATGGTCAGAGGCCAGCCTCCAGGCTGCCCAAGCAGGGACAGCGCGTGCATGTAAATGGCGTCTATGTCGGGCCGTTCCTCCCTGTCTACCTTGATATTGATGAACAGCTCGTTCATAAGATCAGCCACATGAGGGTCTTCAAAGCTTTCATGGGCCATGACGTGGCACCAGTGACAGGCCGCATAGCCAATGGACAATAACACTGGCTTGCCATATTTTTGGGCGTCCTGAAAGGCTTGCGGACCCCAGCCATACCAGTGAACCGGATTATCCTTATGCTGTAGCAAATAGGGGCTCGTTTCCTGATCCAGTATATTTCGCGGCATGGCGCGGTCCTTTGAATTCTATTATAAGCTATTGCTGCAACATAATGGCGACGGTCTGTTCCAGCAAGCGAGGAAGCCCATGAAAATCACGTTTAATATTGATTGTACACCCGTGGAAGCGCGCAGTTTTTTTGGTTTGCCTGATGTGGCGCCTATGCAAAAGCGCATGTTGCAGGAAATGGAATCCCGGATGCGTAAAAATATGGGCGGGCTGGATATGGAGGCTTTGTACAAGGGGTTTATGACTGGCTCGGGCAGTTCGATAGAGCGATGGCAGGAAATGTTTCGCAATAGCCTAAGATCGGGCGAGACGTCCAGCTGAATATGGATATTCTTTATGACTGATGGGCTGGACACTATTTTCGCAATGGCGACAGCCCCGGGACGGGCGGGAGTGGCGGTTTTGCGAGTGTCAGGTGGCCTGGCAGGTTCTGTTGGGGTGCAATTCGCAGGACCGCTGCCAGCGCCGCGAAAAGCTGTAGTTCGCACTTTTAACGATAATTTTGGAGAAGCAGTAGACCGGGGGTTATTATTATGGTTTCCTGCACCAAATAGTTTTACCGGCGAGCCTGTTATTGAGTTTCATTTGCATGGAGGCCGGGCAATAGCCGATCGCATGCTTCAGTTGCTTTCGCAGGTTCAGGGCGTGCGGGCGGCGCGGGCAGGCGAATTTACCCGGCGGGCCTTTGATAATGGCAGACTGGACCTGACGGCGGTGGAAGGGCTTGCGGATCTGGTCGCAGCCGAGACCGAAGCCCAGCGGCGCCAGGCCCTGCATCAAATGGAAGGACGATTGGGTATTATTTATGAAAGCTGGCGGGGGCGGCTGCTAAGGGCATTAGCCTATCTGGAAGCGCAAATTGATTTCTCTGATGAAGAATTGCCGGATGGGATGGAGCGGCTGGTGGATATTACGCTTTCGGATATCGGCGCAGAAATACTGGCCCATCTGGCAGACGGGTGTCGCGGTGAAATTTTACGGCGGGGGTTCCGGATTGCTATTCTGGGAGCACCCAATGTAGGCAAGTCGAGCCTGCTTAATTTGCTGGCCCGGCGGGAGGTGGCCATTGTTACGCCGCAGGCTGGAACGACCCGCGATGTGATTGAGGTCAATCTTGATCTGGGGGGCTATCTGGTCTGTGTGGCGGATACCGCAGGACTGCGCAGCACGGAAGATGAAACCGAAGAAGAAGGGATACGCCGGGCGCTGCGGCAGGCGGAATCGGCCGATCTCCGGCTTCTGATTTTTGATGCGGGTCAATGGCCCGAGATGGATATTCAAACATTGGATTTGCGTTCCGGCCCGGCCCTATGCGTACTGAACAAGATTGATCTGCATCCGAAGATTGCAGTGGATACGGTTCATCCGTTTATTCCGGTGTCAGTAAAGTCCGGAACGGGTGTGGAGGGCTTGTTGCAGGCTATTCAGGATGAAGTTGCAGCGCGGCTGGGCGGGGGCGAGACACCAGGATTGAGCCGTGAGAGACATCGGCGGGAGTTGGTCTTGTGTGTGGAAAGCCTGGACCGGGCCAGACATCCAGCGGGTCAAGCGG
>JBEBFX010000208.1:0-4817 GCA_040081735.1 Alphaproteobacteria bacterium
CCGGCACAAGCTGGAGTTGCGCGTCCCTATCGGGGGGGGATTATTTTCACTGATCCCAGATCTGCGGCCATGGGGGCGCGGATGTTACTTCCCCCTGAGACGCTATCTGCACTGGCCCCCTCCGGTCCATCGTCCGCCGTAGAATATCAGGCGCTTCGCATAGAACTGGGCATCGCGGAAGGCAAAATCGATATTGCCGTTGAAAAATACTTTCTGCTGGAGGCCAATTTTGAAGAGCTGAACGGTGTTGATTTCAAAAAGGGCTGCTATGTCGGTCAGGAACTGGTTTCGCGCATGAAGCATCGCGGCGCCGTGCGCAAGCGTATTCTGCCGGTCAGCATTGCCGGACCTAGCCCAGCCCCCGGAACGCCTGTGATGGCGGCAGGGCGCGAAGTTGGCGTTCTGCATTCCTGTATTGGGGCGCGGGGATTGGCCTTTCTGCGCCTCAAAGCGCTGGCGCCCGGCGCGCCGGAGCTTAAGTGTGGCGAGGCGCGCCTTACCCTCGTATTACCTGATTGGCTGACACTCACATTTGCGGAGACCGCCGATGAACAAGACTAGATGCCCGTGGCCCGGACAGGACCCGTTCTATATCGATTATCATGATCAGGAATGGGGCGTGCCGGAATTTGACGACCGGGCGCTGTATGAAAAGCTGATTCTGGATGGATTTCAGGCGGGGCTGTCGTGGATCACCATCCTGCGCAAACGCGAAAATTTCCGCGCCGCCTTTGACCGCTTCGAACCGGCGCTGATCGCGCGCTATGATGAAAAAAAAATTCAGGCCCTGTTGCAGGACGCCGGCATCATCCGTCATCGCGGCAAGATCGAAGCCGCCATCGGCAGCGCGCAATCCTATCTTGCGGTAATGCAACAGGGCGGCTTTTCAAACTATCTGTGGAATTTTGTGGATGGCAAACCCCTGCAAAATAGCCTGCGCGGCATGGGCGACGCCCCGGCGCAAACGCCGCTCAGCCAGATCATTTCAAAAGACCTGAAACAAAAGGGCTTCAAGTTTACCGGCCCCACAATTGTGTATGCCTTCATGCAGGCCGTGGGGATGGTCAATGATCATATGGTCGACTGTTACCGCCATAAGGAATGCGCAAAACTGGGGAAGAAAAAGCGTTAGGCCGCAACTTCCGGCGGGATTTCACCGAGGGCTGTTTCCAGTTCGGCGAAATTGGGCTGAATAGAGCTGGGCACGTTGCCGCGGCCTATTTCAACGGAAATTTGCGGCGCGTTGCCCTGGAGATGCGCGACCAGCATATCGCGGATGATGCGGTAAAACTGAAAGTCTTCATCCTCTATGCTCTTTAACCGGCTGCCTATTGGACCCACGATGCCATAGGCCAGAAACACGCCCAGAAACGTTCCCGTCAATGCGCCGCCAATCATTTCACCCAGAACTTCCACCGGCGCGCTGATGCTGCCCATGGTTTTGATAATACCCAGCACGGCCGCCACAATGCCCAGCGCAGGCAATCCGTCGGCAAGCCCCCCCACCGCATGGGACGGCCCCAGCGCCTCGTGATGGTGTTTTTCCAGCTGCTTTTCCAGCATGTCTTCGACCTGATGCGGATCATCCAGGTTCATGGAGATCATGCGCAGCGTGTCGCAGATCATGTCGATGGCGAAATGGTCATGCAGAATTTTGGGGTAGTGCGAAAAAATCGAACTCTCTTCCGGATTTTCGATGTGCGATTCAAGAACCATCGCCCCCTTGGTCTTCATCGTTTTGGTCAATAAAAACAGCAGGCAGAGCAGATCGCGGTAATCATCCGAACCCCATTTCGGCCCCTTGACGATTTTCCCGAAGGCCCCAAGGGTTTTCTTGATGGTCACCCCGTCATTGCTGATCAGAAACGCGCCAATGCCCGCCCCAAGAATGGTCATCAATTCCAGCGGCGCATGGTGAATGATGGGCATCATATTGCCGCCCGCCAGCACATAGCCGCCAAACACCATGACAAAAACGCAAACTATTCCGCCTATCGCGAGCATGGATCACCACTAACCAAAATGCGCAAATCCCGGGGGCCGGGGCCACGGAGTACTGCGCATAGGGTTAGGCCGAATACCCTAATATTCAGCTAATGCCGGTAATCCAGCCCGTCTGGCGTCAGGTTTTAATCAGGTTGCCGAACACCTGTTTCATGCCTTCGGCGATACGGCCAAAGCCCTGATCGCGTTCGCGCCCCGCCATCAGCGCCCCGTCCACAGCAATGGTCTGGCCGCTGACAAAGGTGGAATCGTCACTGGCCAGAAACAACGCCATCTTGGCAATGTCCGAAGGCAGGCCGGAGCGGCGGATGGGCTGAAAATTCACCAGCACTTCTTCCATCTTTCTGGCGCTTTCATCCGCGAGTTGACTGGGCAGGCCCATGCCCCGTCCGAAAATCGAGGTGGCGATGCCTCCGGGGCAAATGGCGTTCACCCGGATATTATATTTGCCAAGCTCCAGCGCCACGCTTTTCGAAAGGTGCGCCACCGCCGCCTTGCAGGCGCTGTAGATATGCGGGCCAAAACCGCCGCTTAATCCGGCCACGCTGGCGGTGCTGATGATGCTGCCGGATTTTTGGGCTTTCATGACCGGCGCGGCGTATTTCATGCCCAGCACAACGCCTTTGAGCAGCACGCCGACGGTTTTATCAAACCCTTCCATGTCGATGTCCTGAATCTCGCCGCTAACGCCGCCCATGCCGGCATTATTGAAGATGCAATCCAGGCGTCCGTATTTTTTGACGGCCAGATCGACCGCGCCCTTGACATGGGCCTCGACCGCCACATCGGTGTGGTGATAGGCCAGATTGGGACCGAAATCCTTTTCCATCTGCGCGCCCTTGTCATCCAGAATATCCGCGACAACGACTTTGGCCCCTTCCGCCAGAAACAGTTCCACCGTGCCGCGCCCCATGCCGCTGGTGCCACCGGTGATCAGCGCCACTTTTCCCTGCAATCTATCGCCCATAGCATATCTCCCTTGCTGTATTTTGATTTGTGATAACCTATCATCGGGCTACGGGTGAACGCGAGAGCAAAGGCAATGAGCGGCGTGGATTATGACGAACCGGTACTGACGGCGTCCATGTGGGTGAGCGCCCATATCCGGCGCTGTCTGTCGCTGGGCATTCCGGCTGTTCTGGTGCGCCGGGGGGATGAGAAGGCCGGGACGGTGCTGATCAAATGGAACCGGTTTTCACACGGCTGTCAGGTTCTGTCGCCATCGCGCAACGCCCAGGGACGCCGCGTGTGGATTGCGCGCCCCGGCGCCGGACCGGCGCCCGAGGCCGACGCCGACGCCTATATCGCCCGCCAGATCGGCAGGGACCCGGACTTATGGGTGCTGGAAATTGAAGATATGGAGGGCCGCTATGATCTTGGCGAGCCAATAAACTAGGGAACAGAACATGGACTTACAGCTTGCGGGAAAAATTGCGCTGGTTACGGGCAGCAGCCGGGGCACCGGCGAAGGCATTGCCAAAGTATTGGCGCGTGAAGGGGCAACCGTCGTCGTGCACGGGATGAAACCCGCCAAGGCCCATGATGACGCCGATCGCGTCGCAGGAGAAATCATCAAGGCAGGCGGCAAGGCGCATGCGGTCATTGGTGATCTGACCACCGATCAGGGGGCGGAGGATGCGGCCCAGGCGGCGCTGAAGGCCGTGGGCGCCATCGACATCCTGATCAATAATTATGGCACCACGGAACGCGGCGTCTGGCTGGACGCGGCCACAGGCGCCGACGTGTGGATTTCCGTCTACCAGAAAAATGTCCTGTCGGCGGCGCGCATGATCCGCCTGCTGGTTCCCCAGATGAAGGCGCGCGGCTGGGGCCGGGTCGTGCAGATCGGCACCATCGGATCAAGCCAGCCCAATGCCCGCATGCCGCATTATTATGCCTCAAAAGGCGCGCTGGCGAATTTAACCGTCAGCCTGATGATGGAACTGGCCAATACCGGCGTCACGGTCAACACTATCAGCCCCGGCCTGATCAAAACCCTTGAGGTAGAGGAAATGTACCGCGCCCGCGCTCAAAAACTCGGGTGGGGCGGTGATTGGGACGTGATCGAGCGTCACATCATGGAGGAATTCGGCAACCCGTCCGGGCGCATCGCGCGCACCGAAGAAGTTGGCGACCTGGTGGCCTTCATCGCCAGCACCCGGTCCCACATGATCAACGGCATGAACATCCGCATCGACGGCGGCGGCATGCGCATTGTGAATTAATGGCTATTTCCTGCTGAAATTTGCGATGCGCTCCATCATGTCCGGCGCCACGCCGGGGCTGTGGTGACGTTCATAGGCAAGCCCGGCGGCCAGATCGAGCTGCTGGCTTTGCTGATACAGCAACTTATTGCCACGGGCCGAATGCCAGCTGTTGGCCACGATTGAGCGCGCAAAATCCATGACATAGGCGTCAAATTCCGCATCTGGAACCCACGTGTTCGCAAGGCCGATCGCCGCCGCCTCCTGCCCGGAAACGGCCCGGCCGGTAAAGGAAATTTCCTTTGCCCTGAGCAGGCCGACCCGGCGCGGCAGGCGCTGTGACAGGCCCCACAACGGCACCATGCCGAATTTCCCATGGGTGTCGCGAAACCGCGCCGTGTCCGATGCAATCAGCAGATCACAGCCCAGCATCAGTTCCAGACCGCCGGTAATACAGTGCCCGCGAACGGCGCAGATCGTGGGTTGTGGCAGGGCCGCCAGCGCTTCTACGGTTTCCGCCTGAAAATAGCGCGACTCGGCCCGCTCGCGCGACTGGATCGCGCCCAGATCATTGCCCGCCGAGAAATTCTTGCCCGCCCCGGTAAGTAC
>JBEBFX010000060.1:0-17287 GCA_040081735.1 Alphaproteobacteria bacterium
TTATCAGGAGCAGCGCTTTCGAGCACTGAACGGTTTTACCCGGACCGATGTCGTGACACCGGGCGCCCGGGTAAAAATAGTGACGGAATAGATTTCAGGCCGCTTTCTTTAAGGCAAACCCAACCCGTTCCAGGGCGGCGCCGCTGTCCAGTTCTTCTACAGCGCCCACTTCACGCGCCAGCCGCTCCAGCGCGGATTCGTAAATCTGCCGTTCGCTGTAGGATTGCTCCGGCTGACCTTCGGCGCGGTGCAGATCGCGCACCACTTCCGCGATCAGCAGCAGATCGCCGGAATTGATCTTGGCTTCATATTCCTGGGCCCGGCGGCTCCACATGGTGCGTTTGATGCGGGCCCGGCCGCGCAAGGTTTTAAGCGCGGTCCGCACTGTATCACGGCTGGATAATATCCGCATGCCGACCGCCTTCGCCTTGCCCAGCGGCACGCGCAGGGTCATTTTTTCCTGCTCGAACACAATCACAAACAATTCCAGCCTGGTCCCGGCAATTTCCTGGGATTCGACCGCCACGATTTTGCCAACCCCATGCGTCGGATAAACCACGTGATCATTAACCTTGAAACCGTCAAATTCCGACGGCGCCTTATAGGGAATTATCACCGCGGGAACGGGTTTTTCAACAATTGCCGCCGGAACCGCACTTACAACTGAAACCGGCGATTTTGCAACAGGGCCAGCCGTTTTCCTGGTCTCACCCGTCGCCGCCTTTTCCCTGACCGCAGGTTTTTTGGCAATTGTTGCAGCTGGCTTGTCCAGCGGCTTCGCATTGGCCACTTTTTTAATTTCGGCAGGCGCCTTTTTTGCCGCAGGCGCCGGGCCGGCCGGGACCACCCTGGCAGGGGCCGCTTTCGGGTTGATTGCCTTTACCGCCGCCTTGGCCGCCGTTTTTGCCTTAGCGGCAGGCTTTGCTTCCGAGCGGTGCGCTGTTTTTGTGCTTGTCGCCGCTTTGCCCCTGATGTTAGCAGGTGATTTGGCGGCAATTTTAGATTTTTTTGCCGTAGCGGGCTTTGTTGCCGGGGCTTTACCGCCGGATACTTTCTTTCTGGCAGATTGACTTAACTGCTTGCTCATAGGCGCTCTCTCTTTCGCTCTCGCGGTTCAATATCAATTAACCAGATTTATTTTTGTGTTACGCCTTTGATATTCCATCAAATATGCGCCATCTGGCGCCATCTGATACGCAATTCAAGGCGCCGGGGACTTACGCTTTACAGTCTTGACATTCCGTCTGCATCTGCCCAAAAGACCCTGATTGATCCCGGCGCAACAGCGCCGGCAAGACAGGCATCACCCAAATGGCGCTCCCCCAGTGTGTGTCTGATATCGATTTGATAAAAGGCTCATCCAGTTATCCCCTGATTGCCTGATAAACAGGCAAGATTCCAGAGACGTGCTAATAATATCACATTTTTGGGCTTTTCGAAAGCTTATACAAAAAAATCTTTAATCCAGGTGTAATATAGTCTTTACCGGCCATGAACAGGAGCAATGCGGGATATGGCAAGCGAATGAGCGAACTGGGCCGGCTGGTTGCCTATCTTCCGTTGTTTAAAGATGTGCGCATTGTCTGTGTGGGCGATGTCATGCTTGACCGCTTCATTTATGGCGAAGTGGAGCGTATTTCCCCCGAGGCGCCCATCCCGGTCATCCGGGTTTTGCGCGAAACCGCCATGCTGGGGGGCGCCGGAAATGTAGTCCGCAACGTGGCCGCCCTTGGGGCGCAGATATCCCTTATTGCGGTCATTGGCGATGACGATGCGGGGCATGTGGCCACCCGGCAGATAGGCGAGCTGGAACGGGTATATTCCGGGCTGGTCGTTGTGCCGGGGCGCAGGACCACGACCAAAACCCGCTATCTGGTTGGCACCCAGCAATTATTGCGCGCCGACCGGGAAAACACCACCATGCTGGATGAAAATACCAGGGCGCAGATACTGGATACCTTTGAGGCTGAATTAAAGGATGCGAGCCTGGTTATCCTGTCGGATTACGCCAAAGGCGTGCTTGACGCCGAAATGCTGCGCCAGCTCATCAAAATCAGTCATACGGCTGGCAAACCGGTCATTGCGGACCCCAAAAGTCATGATTTTAGCCGCTATGCCGGGGTTCAGGTATTAACCCCCAATACTTATGAGCTGTCGGCGGCCACAGGGCTGCCCTGTTTCGATGACGCGGCCATCGAAAGTGCTGCCCGCACCGCCCTGGCGCAGATCGGGGGCGCCATCCTGGTGACCCGCGCCCAATCCGGAATGAGCCTGATCGAGAGCGGGCTGCCTGCCCGGCACATTGCCGCGCGCGCGCCGGAGGTATTTGACGAATCAGGCGCCGGCGATACCTGTCTGGCGGCGCTGGGGGTTGCGCTTGCCGCCGGGGCGCCGCTTGAGGATGCAGCCATACTGGCCAATGCCAGCGCCGGGCTTGCCGTCTCCAAGGCCGGAACGGCGGTGGTTTATCTGGATGATCTCGCCGGTGTGCTGCATGCCGCCGATTTGCAGGGCGCGGAAGCAAAAATACGCAATTTGAGACAGGCGCTGGAAGCCGTTTCGAAATTACGTGCCCGGGGCAAGAAGGTCGGGTTTACCAATGGCTGTTTTGATCTGGTGCATCCGGGCCATGTTTCCCTGTTGCGCCAGGCCCGCGAAGCCTGCGATCATCTGATCGTGGGCCTCAATACCGATGCCTCGGTCAAACGCCTGAAGGGCGAGGGCCGTCCCATACAGAGCGAAATGGCGCGGGCCATTGTTCTGGCGTCCCTGGCCAGCGTTGATATGGTCGTGCTGTTTGATGAAGAAACACCTCTCCGGCTGATCGAGGCCATCCGGCCAGATGTGCTTGTGAAGGGGGCCGATTACACCGTTGAGAAAGTGGTTGGCCATGAGATCGTGCATTCTTATGGCGGCCGCATCCTGCTGGCAACGCTGGAGGATGGGTTTTCCACCACCAATACCATTGCACGCATCGCCCGTTAAATAATCCATGCGCGGAGTTAAGGCATGATCATTGTCACCGGCGGGGCCGGCTTTATCGGCTCTAACATCGTCGGCGCCCTGAGCCGGAGCGGCAAGCGGGAAATTATCGTGTGCGACTGGTTCGGCGCAACGGACAAATGGCGCAACATCGCCCGTCATGAAATTCACGATATTATCCTGCCGGAAACCCTGTTTGGGTTTCTCGATCAACATCGCATGCGGATCGAGGCCATCGTGCATATGGGGGCAATTTCCAGCACAACCGAACGCGACGTGGATAAAATCATCGCCGCAAATTTTCGTTCGTCGTGCGATTTGTGGGACTGGTGCAGTAAATCCGGCACGCCCTTTATTTACGCGTCCTCAGCCGCCACTTATGGAGATGGGGCCGCCGGTTTTGCAGACAACTGGAAACCCGAGGCGCTTGAACAGCTTCGCCCGCTGAATGCCTATGGCTGGAGCAAACACGCCTTCGACCGGCGCGTCGCCCGTCTGACGGCCAGCGGCCGGCCGGCGCCGCTGGTTTGGGCGGGACTGAAATTTTTCAACGTCTATGGCCCGAATGAATATCACAAGGATGACATGCGGTCTGTGGCGTGCCAGATCGTTGATACGGTGCAAAAGGGCGGCACGGTAAAACTGTTCAAGTCCCATAATCCGGCCTATGCGGACGGCGGCCAGATGCGTGATTTTGTATATGTCAAGGATTGCGTGGACGCCGTTCTCTGGCTGTTATCCCAGGCCAAATACAAGGGCGTCTTTAACATCGGGACCGGTAAGGCGCGCAGCTTTGGCGACCTGGCCCACGCAGTCTTTAAGGCGATGAACGTGGCCCCGCGCATCGAATATGTCGATACCCCGCCGGAAATCCGCAATAATTATCAATATTTCACTCAGGCGGAAATGGGCAGCCTGCGCGGACTTGGCTATGATCGTCCGTTCACGGAACTTGAAGACGGGGTAGCTGATTACGTGCAGAATCACCTGATGGCCAGCGACCCGTATGCGTGAATTACTTGACATTGTATATACATTTGCATAGATTATTTCCGTGAAAGAAGTCCTGTCCGGTTTTGACTGGGATGCTGGAAACCTTGAGAAATGCCTGAAGCATGGCGTTTCGAGGATGGAGATTGAGGCTCTGTTTTTGCAGCCGCTGGCCGTTCTGCCTGACAAAGGCCATTCATTGTCGGAAAAGCGGCTTAAGGCGGTCGGCAGGAACAATACGAACAGATCAATCTTTCTGGTGTTTACGATGCGCAGCCGCAATGGCAATATTTTCATCCGCCCGATCAGCGCCCGTTATATGCATGCCAAGGAGATCAGACATTATGAAAAAGACAATCCCGGTCTTTAAGACCGACGAAGAGGCTGAGCATTTCGTTGAGACCGCTGATCTCACTGAATATGATTTCTCGCAATTCAGGCGGGTGCAGTTTGAGTTCGAAAAGAAAACCGCGCAGATCAACATGCGGGTGCCCAAGCCGCTGCTGGATGCGGTCAAGCTGCGCGCCAAGGCGCGCGGCATTCCCTATACGCGGTTTGTGCGCGAAGCCATGGAACTGGCGCTTGCAGAACCGCTTGAGCGCAAATCCGGCGGTTAAGCGTAAACAGGCTCAATATCAAAATTCAGACTTTTTGCCGCGCGCTTATTTCCAGCCAGCGGTTCAACGCCATCGATCCAACCAGATCCGATGTCGTATTCAGCAGCGAACGGGCGCGCGCGATAATCCAGTCCACGGATAACAGCAGGGCAAGCGCCTCTGTTGGGATGCCCAGACCGCTCAGCACCAGGGTCAGGGCGACAATGCCAGCTTCGGGTACGCCGGCAACGCCCATGGCGGCGATGATGCAATAGAGCGCGGCAAAAATCTGCGCCGCCAGGCTCATCTCGATCCCCCCGGCCTGAGCCAGGGCCAGCAGCGTAAAACCCTCATACAAAATAATGCCGTCATTGTTCAGATTGGTGCCGACGACCGCCGCCAGCGTTGAGGCGCGGCGCGAAATTCCCAGTTTATCGAGCGTGCGCAGTGTAAGGGGCAGGGCCACCAGACTGCTGTTCACACCAAAAGAATACAACGCCGGCTCAATCGCCAGGCGCCAGAAGTCGCGCAGGCTGATCCGCACGAATACAATTAGCCAGGCGCTGTAGGTAAACAGCACATGGATCGCCATGCCCAGCAGGCACAGCAGGACATACTGGCCCAGACCTTTGAAAGGATGCAGGCCATGCTCTGCCGTAACCCTGGCGGTGGCCGCAAACACGGCAATCGGGATCAACGTGACGATCCAGATCAGCACCGTTTCGCACATCTCGCGCGCAAACGATATCCAGACCGCGCCCTGATCCATCAGCGTTGCGGCATCCGCATCCTGGTTTGCGCGAACCCTGCGCCAGGCAAAACCAAAGGCAATGGCCATGATGACAACGGGCATGATGCTGTTATCCGCCAGTGGCTGCACAATGCTGACCGGCAGCTGCTTGGCGATCAAATCCAGGAAATCGATGTCTTTTGAAGCCACCGCCACGTCACCGGCCAGAAATGTCAGATATTGACCCGGTGCAAATACATTGGCGATCAGCAGCCCGATTGAAATCGCAATAGCTGAATTGATCAAGGTAATGACCAGCAATTTCAGAAAATCGCCGCCCGCCACCCGATAGCGCAAAATGGCTTCCAGGACCGCAAATAACACCAGCGGCGTCGCCGCCGCCTTGATCAGCTGCAGCAGAAATTTGGTTACCGGGGTGATGGTCATGGCCGCTTCGGGAAAAGCCAGGCCCAATCCGGCGCCCCCAGCAAGCGCAAGGATAATCCATCTGATGCTGCGGATAATCTGGTTCACTTCGGCCCGGCTTTCACTTTATGCCCCATGGGCCATGTGACACTTTAGATCCAGACCCCGCCCGCATTCGATGTAAACCCAAGCACCCGGTACGCCGCATCCACCAGGCCCTGTCCGCGTTCGTTAAGCAGCAGGCCATTGCCCATTCTGTTCATGGTGTACCCGAATGACAGCCCGCAGGAAGGATCGGCGAAACCGATGCTGCCGCCCGCCCCGACATGGCCGAAGGCGCGTTCCGACAACAGCATATTGGCGAAATCCCCCATCCTGCGATTGTCCATGCTCTTCATGAAACCAAGCGAGAAACGCGTTGGCACGCACAGGGTTTCGTCCAGATGCGACGCGCTGGCGACCTGGCCCATGCGCGCGATCGTGTCGGGGCCCACCAGTTTGACGCCGCCCGCCGTTCCGCCACAGGCCAGCGGCGCATACATGCCCGCCAGCCCGCGCGCATTGGATATGCCATTGGCGCCGGGGATTTCTGCGGCGTGGCAGGCGCGGCTATTGGGGTTAAAGCCGCCGTCATTGGACATTAACAGCGCCGGTATCGACGCCGGATCGGCAAGCGCGCGTTCCCCCATCGGCGATGTCCCCGCCAATGCCGCAAAATCAAACAGAATGATCGGGGATATGCGCGGTTCGACTGATTCCGGCGCGCCGATCCAGAAATCCAGCCCAAGCGGTTTCGCCACTTCGTCCTGAAAGAATTTCCCGAGCGATTTTCCCGACACCCGGCGCACCAGTTCACCCACCGTCCACCCAATGGTCAGCGCATGATAGCCGTGTCGCAATCCTGGCTGCCAGAACGGGGCCTGCCCGGCCAGACGCTCACACATCAGATCCCAGTTATTGACCGCATCCGCAGGCAGGGGATCGCGCAACGCAGGCACCCCAACGCTGTGATCCAGCATCATGCGCACGGTGGCGTTCTCTTTGCCGTTCCGCGCAAATTCCGGCCAGTATTTTGCAACCGGCGCATCGAGATCCAGCAGACCGCGATCTGCGAGAATATGCGCGCACAGCGCCGTTGCGCCCTTGGTGGAGGAAAATATGATCGAAACCGTGTCCGACCGCCAGGGCGCCGGGCTGCCGGGCGCCACCCGCCCGCCCCACAGATCAACCACAGTTTCGCCGCCGGCCGTAACGCAGACACTGGCGCCAACCTCGTCATAATCCGTGAAGTTTTTTACAAAGGCGTCAGCCACAGCCTGATATTTGGCGTCAACGCTGCCCTCGACGCGGCCATTCGGAACTTCTCGATCAAACTTTTGCATTTGGTTCTCCAGTCACCTCGGGCCCGTTTCCCCCCGGTTGCGGGGCGGCAACGCAATTTTTGGTCAAATCCTGCGGCCTGTCAAATTCAGATCCAGACGCCGCCCGCGTTTGATGTGAACCCAAGCACCCGGTACGCCGCATCCACCAGCCCCTGGCCGCGATCATTCAGTAAAATGCCGTCGCCCATCCTGTTCATGGTATAGCCGAACGACAGTCCGCAGGACGGATCGGCAAAGCCGATGCTGCCGCCCGCGCCGACATGGCCAAAGGCGCGTTCAGACAGCACGCAGTTGCCAAAATTGCCGCGCGCGCGATTATCCATCGATTTCATAAAGCCAAGGGCAAACCGCGTCGGCACCCGCAGGGTTTCATCCAGATGCGTCGCCATGGACACCTGGCCCATGCGCGCAACCGATTCCGCGCTGACCAGTTTAACGCCGCGCGCCGTGCCGCCATTGGCGAGCGGCGCATACATCACCGCCAGCCCGCGCGCATTGGTGATGCCATTTGCGCCGGGGATTTCTGCCGCATGGCAGTCACGCCGGTTGGGGTTGAAACCGCCATCGTTGAAAATGAACAGCCCGGGAATGGAATTGCGGTCGGCCAGCGCCAGTTCGGCCAGCGGCGACAGGGGGGCGCCCTTTTCCGGCTTGAACTGAATGATCGGGCTAACCCGTGATTCAATCAGTTCCGGCGTTCCAATCCAGAAATCGAGACCCAACGGCTTGGCCACCTCATCGCGGAAAAATGTTCCAAGCGATTTGCCCGACACCCGGCGCACCAGTTCGCCCACTGTCCACCCGAAAGTCAGGGCGTGATAGCCGTGCCGCGTTCCCGGTTCCCAGAACGGCGTTTCATTGGCCAGGCGGTCACACATAAGATCCCAGTCGTTCACCGCACCCTTGGCCAGGGGTTCGCGCAGCGCAGGCACGCCGGCGCTGTGATCCAGCATCATGCGCACAGTGGCCTTTTCTTTGCCGTGCCGTGCAAATTCCGGCCAGTATTTTGCCACCGGCGCATCCAGATCCAGCAGGCCCCGGTCCGCGAGGATATGGGCGCACAGGGCCGTCGCCCCCTTGGTCGAAGAAAATATAATGGAAACGGTATCTGCATTCCATGCCGTCGGCGCATCGGGCACAACCCGGCCGCCCCATAAATCCACCACGGTTTCACCGTTCAGCGTGACACAAACGGACGCCCCCAGTTCATCCAGTTCCGAGAAATTCGCCGCAAAACGATCCGCCACCGTTTTGAAGCGCGCGTCATATTGTCCCGCCACCCGTCCGCCCGGTACTGCCTGTTCCAGCTTTTCCATAACCATGCCCCTGTTTATTTTTTATATCAGGCTATGTGACAATGCCTGTCTCGAAGCCATCAATGCTAACGGCATTCTTCTGCTTGCGATAGGCCTGTAGTTCGTCAGGGGTTTTATTTTCGGCCCATTGCCGCAGAATTTGGCGTTCCTGTTTCAGTTCATATTCCGGCACCGCATAGCCGCACGAGGTTTGCACGCTGTCAATATCAAACAGCATGATCTGGCGCGCGCCGGGAATGACCGGAAATTTGCCAATCAGCGCATCCCATTCCGGCGCGCCGGGCTGAACGGCGCGGCCCATGCCATACAGGCGCAGGATCAGCGCCCGGTGATCAAAACTGCAAAACATCAGGGTGGCGCGCCCATCGGCCCTTAGATAGGCGGCCGTTTCATTGCCGCTGCCGGTCAGGTCCAGATAGGCGCACCTGTGCGCGCCAAGGCAGCGGAACGTATCCATGCCCTTGGGTGACAGGCTGATCCGCCCCGCAGCCGCCGCCGTGGCGACGAAAAACAGCTTCTGCTGGGCAATGAACGCCTGCAGATTTTCCGGTATATGGTCAAAAAACTCAGCCACGGCTTACTCTCCCTCTGCTCTCTAGCTGCGCCCGGTCGTCAGCACCAGCTTGCCCACAACCTTGCGCGCCGCCAGAAGATTCAGCGCGGTGGCGGCTTCACTCAGCGGATAGCTTCCCGACACCAGCGGCTTGAGTTTGCCGTTCACATAAAATTGCAGCAATTCATCATTTTGCTTCTGGAAATGCGCCACATCCCGTTGAATGGACCCGCCCCAGAACACGCCAACGACCTGACAGCCTTTCAGCAATGTCAGATTTAGGGGAATTTTGGGGATTTCACCGTTGGCGAACCCAACCACCAGAAAGCGGCCATTCCAGTTAATGGCGCGCAGCGCCGCCTCGGAATAATCGCCGCCAACGGGATCATAAATCACGTCGGCCCCGTTGCCGGCAGTCAGCGCCTTGGTGCGCTCCTTCAGGTCTTCCTTGTCATAATTGATGACTTCATCTGCGCCATGAGCCTTGCAAACCGCTAGTTTCTCATCCGTAGACGCCGCCGCGATCACCCGTGCGCCCATCGCCTTGCCAAGTTCCACAGCCGCGAGGCCGACGCCGCCTGACGCGCCCAGCACCAGCAGGGTTTCACCGGGCTTCAGATCGCCCCGGTCCTTCAGGGCGTAATAAGAAGTGCCGTAGGTCAGGATAAATGCCGAAGCGGTGGCGAAATCCATCTGGGGCGGAATTTTGGTCACCATTTCCGCCTGCACCAGCGCCTGTTCGGCGAACCCGCCATAGCCTGTGCCGATAAAGGCCAGCACCCGGTCACCCTTGACCAGGCCCGTTACCCCTTCGCCAACCGAATTGACCGTGCCCGCCACTTCGGCGCCCGGCGAAAACGGCAGCTTTGGCCGGGCCTGGTATTTGCCCTGAATGATCAGGTAATCGGGAAAGTTGACCCCGCAGGCATGTACGTCAATGACGACATGGCCGGGGACGGCGACAAAATCGGGCGCCTCTTCCAGAACCAGTGTTTCGGGCATGCCCAGGGCCTTGCATAATACGGCTTTCATTCTGCTTTCCTGTTTCTAAGGGGTTGGATTGATTTCTGTTAAGTATGATTATCACATCATTTGCTGCTTGCGAACCACCCCGGCTTGCCCTTGCCCGCCAAAAAATAGTATATGGCTAAAGCAAGACAGGATGAAGGTGGCCCGATGCACACACATATTAAGCGCTGCATGAAGACACAGGCAGGGCCGCTGCGGGCCATGACGCTGGCGCTGATTTTGGGCGCGCAGCCAGTATCGGCGGCCCAGACCCTGCTTGGCAGCAACCGCGACTGGGACGCCTTTACCGTGACCGAGGGAAAAACCAAATCCTGCTATATGCGGGCGGCCCCCGCCAAAAGCGAGCCCGCTGGCGCCAAACGGAGCGACATCTATCTGTTCATTACCCATCGCCCCGCCAGCAAGGTTACGAACGAGGTCAGTGTCATCGCCGGTTATCCATTTAAACCCGGCAGCGCGGCCACGATGACGATCGGCAAACAGAAGTTTTCCCTGTTCACAGAAGGCGACGGCGCCTGGATTGAAAAACCCGCCGATGAAGCCCGGCTGATCGCCGCCATGCAGCAGGGTGACAAATTAACGATCAGCGGC
The DNA here is from genome assembly GCA_040081735.1 of Alphaproteobacteria bacterium. Classification (GTDB taxonomy): domain Bacteria; phylum Pseudomonadota; class Alphaproteobacteria; order UBA11222; family UBA11222; genus UBA11222. The sequence continues at coordinate 10,596 of JBEBFX010000060.1, forward strand.
ACATCGCAGCGGGGCACCAAAACCACGGACACTTATTCGCTGGCCGGTTTTAGCGCGGCGCTGAAAAGTATCAACGAAGCCTGCGGCGTAAAATAGAAAGCTGTTATGGAAATTGCCTCCGCCGATGCGCCTGTAATGGCGCGCACGAATTTAATCGGGCTGTCCCGCGCGGAGCTGGCGCCGCATCTGCTTGCCGCTGGCATCCCGGAACGTCATGTCAGGATGCGCGCCCAGCAGATCTGGCACTGGATATATTTTCGCGGCGTGCAGGATTTCGGCGCCATGTCGAACATCTCCCGGGACTTGCGCAGCCTGTTTAGCGAAAGGTTCACCCTGGCGCGGCCTGAAATCACCAGCGAGCAGATTTCCAATGACGGCACCCGCAAATGGCTGATGCGCTTTGCCGACGGCAAGGAAGCGGAAACGGTTTTCATCCCCGAAGATGAACGCGGCACCCTGTGTGTGTCGTCCCAGGTTGGCTGCACGCTGAATTGCACATTCTGCCATACCGGGACACAGATGCTGGTGCGCAATCTGACCCCCGCCGAGATTGTCGCGCAGATGATGGTGGCGCGTGATGCGCTGGATGAATGGCAGAGCGAAGGCCGTCACCTGACCAATGTCGTCATGATGGGCATGGGCGAGCCGCTGTATAATTTCGACAATGTCAAAGCCGCATTGCAGATTGTCATGGACAATGAGGGGCTGAGCCTGTCGCGCCGCCGCATCACGCTTTCAACGGCCGGCGTCGTGCCGATGATGGCCCGTTGCGGCGCGGAAATCGGCGCCAATCTGGCGGTTTCACTGCATGCGGTGCGCGATGAAATCCGCGATCTGCTTGTGCCGCTGAACCGCAAATATCCAATTGCCCAGTTACTGGCCGCATGCCGCGCCTATCCGGGCGCGTCCAATGCGCGGCGCATCACGTTTGAATATGTGATGCTGAAAGGCGTCAACGACAGCCTTGCCGACGCGCGCGAGCTGGTGCGCATCATTGCGGGCATTCCGGCAAAAATTAATTTAATCCCCTTCAACCCCTGGCCGGGCGCGCCCTATGAATGCAGCGAATGGGCGCAGATCGAAAAATTCGCCGAGATCGTCAACCGCGCCGGTTACGCCAGCCCCGTGCGCACGCCCCGTGGCCGCGACATCATGGCCGCCTGCGGCCAGCTGAAAAGCGCCAGCGAGCGGGCGCGCAAGAACACAGCGCCCGCAGCTTTGGTCAAGTATTAAGCTTGACTTTCTATATCAAAATCGATATAAACTCGAATGAGGCCAGTTGTTTTTCTTGGTGGTTCGCTCGGTGATCTACGCGCGTTTCCAAACGGCGCGCGTCACACTGCCGGGCTGCAACTTGACCGGATTCAGCGAGGCCTTGAACCTGATGACTGGAAGCCCCTGAAGACCATCGGTCAGGGTGTCCGGGAAATTCGCGTCAAAGACAGTTCAGGTATATTTCGCGTTATTTACGTCACCGTGTTTGCTGACGTCGTCTATGTTCTGCACGCATTCCAGAAGAAGTCTCAGAAGACATCGCAACGCGATCTGGACCTCGCAGCCGGACGGCTAAAGGAGTTAAAACAAAGGATCGGGCGATGAACGAACTACGGTTCAACAGTGTGTGGGATGCGCTTGAAAATTCTCCGGCTGGCGCGGCGAATATGAAGGCGCGCGCCGATCTTATGATCGCCATTTGTGAGACGGTCGAAGACTGGAAAATTACACAGGCCCAAGCCGCAAAGCGCCTGGGCGTTACGCAGCCGCGCCTCAATGATCTTGTGCGTGGACGCATCGCCAAGTTCAGTCTCGATGCGCTGATGAATCTCGCTTTTCAGGCTGGACTTTCCGTGCATATCGACATAGTCCGGCCCGCCGCCTGACTTGCGTGAGTGTTTGGGTGGCGGGCCTTAACTGTCTTTCTAGACGGTTTGTTCACGTTCTGCGTGCTGGACCGCGTGCCAGTCTCCGGTGAATGGCAGCTTCAGAAGGTTATGCAGCTTCTGCACTTGCGGATCGTCATATCCGTCGATCCCGCAATTCACCGTATGCACCAGCGCGGACGGCGTGAAGGTGCGGAACAGCCGGTCGAACACCGAAAACAGATTGCCATAGTTTGAATCGGTTTGCGCCTTCGCCCGCGAGTGATGCAGCTTGTGCATGTTGGGCGAGCACCAGAAAAATGTGATCGCCGTGTCCAGGCGCTGGGGAACCTTGATATTGGCGTGCTCCAGCACCGCATTAACCGCCGACAGGGTCCGGTACAATGCGATGGCGGCCAGCGGCGCCCCCAGCGCGCAGGCCGCCATTACCAGAAACACAAAACGCCACAGCGATTCAAACGGATGCTGACGAAACGCGGTTGTCACATCTATCGCTGCGTCACTATGATGGACAAGGTGGACCCGCCACAAAAACGGCCGCTTGTGCATCAGAACATGGGCGGCATAGGTGGCCAGATCCATAACAATAACAGTGACGATGATCGCGCCAGGAAGCGGCAGATTGAGCCATTGGATCAATCCGGCGCCTTGTCCGCTTACCCATAGCGCCCCCATCATCAGGAACCCGTTCATCAAACAGTTCAATCCGAAGGTGATCGCGGTGAGGCCAAGATTTGCCCCCAGATGCCTGCGGTACAGAACTGCGCAGGGAAAGAGTGGTATGATGGTTTCAACGAGCGCCAGCGCCGCCATCAAGCCGAGAACATTGAAAACACCATTCAGATAAGGGTCATGAAACATATTCCGGCTTCCTCACAACCTCGCCAATAGATTACGGGCGTGAGCAAAACTGGCTATATTCAGCCGATTATTTCGATCCGGGAAGTTTTGAGATGATTTCTTGCCCAGCATGCGCTCAATCCGCCTTATGGCGATGATCAAACGGTGCTTGGGCGCAATGCGCGCCAAAGGTTGGGAGACCGTGTAACCCCAACGGGCGATAAATATTCAATTTATTTTTTGATTGCAAGGGCCATGATGATTTCCAACGGCCAAATAAATAATTCACGCCCCGTGGCCAGCATCCCCGGATTTGCTTATAGTGCCCGCAAAACTGCTCCCTGAAAAATGGACCCCGCACCCATGCCTGAGATCAAAAAAGTCGTGCTTGCCTATTCCGGCGGCCTGGACACCTCCATTATCCTGAAATGGCTGCAGGAAACCTATTCCTGTGAAGTGGTGACCTTTACCGCCGATCTGGGGCAGGGCGAGGAGCTGGGCCCGGCGCGCAAAAAAGCCGAGATGATGGGCATCAAACACATCTATATCGAGGATCTGCGCGAGGAATTTGTGCGCGATTTCGTGTTTCCAATGTTTCGCGCCAATGCGCTGTATGAAGGGGTGTATCTGCTGGGCACCTCGATCGCCCGGCCGCTGATCGCCAAACGGCTGATCGAAATCGCCGCCGAAACCGGGGCCGATGCGGTCGCCCACGGGGCCACCGGCAAGGGCAATGATCAGGTGCGATTTGAACTGTCGGCCTATGCCCTGAACCCGGACATCAGGGTCATTGCGCCATGGCGGGAATGGGATTTCAAGTCGCGCAGCGATCTCATCCAGTTTGCTCAGAAACACCAGATCCCGGTGCCGAAAGACAAGCATGGCGACGCGCCGTTTTCCGTCGACGCCAATTTGCTGCATTCCTCGTCCGAGGGCAAGGTGCTGGAAGACCCGTGGGTGGAAGCGCCCGAGGCCGTCTATATGCGCACCGTGTCGCCCCAGGACGCGCCGGACCAGACCATTGAGATCAGCATCGAATTCAAACACGGCAATCCGGTGGCGTTGAACGGCAAACCGCTGTCGCCTGCCGCCATGCTGGCCGCACTGAACGGGCTGGGACGCGAGAACGGCGTCGGGCGCCTCGATCTGGTGGAAAACCGCTATGTCGGCATGAAGTCGCGCGGCATTTATGAAACCCCGGGCGGGACCATTCTGCATGTGGCGCACCGGGCGATGGAATCCCTGACGCTCGATCGTGAAGCCATGCATCTGAAAGAAAGTCTGATGCCGCGCTATGCCGAGCTGGTCTATTACGGTTTCTGGTTTGCGCCGGAACGCGAAATGCTTCAGGCGATGGTCGACAAAAGCCAGGAGCATGTGGAAGGCACGGTGCGCCTGAAGCTGTACAAGGGCAATGTCATGGTCGTGGGCCGCAAAAGCCCGAAATCGCTGTATTCAGACGCGCTGGTGACGTTCGAGGATGACCGCGGCGCCTATGACCAGAAGGACGCCGCTGGATTTATCCGCCTCAACGCCCTGCGCCTGCGCACCCTCGCCGCCAGAAAGCGCAACATGCCGGATTGAGAATGGCGCTATGGCGGCAATAATATCTTGACAACTGTATATACAAAATATATATACGTAAAAAGACCCGTTCAAAATGGATGACCTTGATTTTGAATGGGATGAAATGAAACGGCAGCTAAACCTCGCCAAGCATGGGGTGGACTTTGTTCGTGCGCTCAGGATTTTTAACCGATCAACGCTGGAAACATCAGACCTGCGGCGCGCTTATGGAGAGAATCGTATCATCGCCACGGGGGAAGTCGAAAATGAAGTGTTTGTCGTTGTCTACACATGGCGCAGCGGCAATCGCAGACTGATCAGCGCCAGAAAGGCTGGAAACAATGCGCGAAAAAAATATTACGCGAGTTACCCTCAAACAGGCCCTCAAGATGAAGGATGAAACGGACTGGGAGCGGTTGCGCGCCATGACCGATGCCGACATTGAACGCGCCGTGGCCGATGACCCCGACACCATGATGCTGGATGACGCGTGGTTTGCTACCGCCAGATGGGTGATGCCCCAGAACAAGAAAATGGTGGCGTTGCGCCTGGATCAGGACGTGCTGGACTGGTTCCGCAAGGATGGCAAAGGCTATCAGACCCGCATCAACGCTGTGCTGCGCGCCTTCATGCAGGCCCGGCGCAACAATGCAGCGCCGGATTCCTGAACGGCCATATCAATCCTTGCGCATATCCCGCCGCTATGGCAGTTTGCGCGCCTTGCGTCCCCCGGCATTGATCCCGGGCCGGCGCTGCGGTAGCTCAGTGGTAGAGCACTCCCTTGGTAAGGGAGAGGTCGAGAGTTCAATCCTCTCCCGCAGCACCAGCGCGTTGGCGGCCCATCCAGGCCAGCACAGCAGCGAGGGCCAGCGCGGCGCCATTCATGGCCGCCGAAATCAAAAAAGCCGCTTCATAACTGCCCGTCACATCAAACAGCAGCCCGGCAACATAGGGACCGATGGCGGCCGGTGCGCCAGCCACCGCAAAGATCATGCCGACGATGGCCGCGACATGGGCGCGGCCAAAGTGATCGCTGCACAGGGGTGACAGCAGGGTCACGACACCGCCGTAGGAAAAACCGAATAAAGTTGCGGCCAGCCACAGCAGCGCCAGTCCATCGGCATAGGCGAACAGAACGAAGGACAGCGCCTGCAAGGCGAGCACCCCGCCCAGGGCGGGAAGAGACCCTACCCGGTCAGAGAACACGCCCGAGGACAGCCGTCCGGCCAGACCGCCGGCGCCGATAGCGCTGAGCACTGAGGCGGCGGCAACCTTACCGAGACCCAGATCTTCGGCATAGGCGGGAGCATGAACGAAAGGAGCGAACACCGGCAGCCAGGTCAGAAAATATATCGCCAGCAGCAACAGGAAGGGAGCGGTCAGGCGCACTTCCTTCAAGGTGCGGCCCGGCCCGGCTGTGGTAACAAGCGGTGGCGTGGCCTCGCCGTCCGGCAACAGGCCTGCCGATTCTGGATCGCGCACCATGAAGCGCGCGGCCAGCAGCATGCAGCCCGCCGCGGCAATCGATGCTATGCCCATCGCCCAACGCCAGCCCCAGGCCGCAATCATCAGCGCAACCAGCCCCGGAACGAGCAGATTGCCAAGACTGCCGCCACTGGATGCGACCGCCACCGCCATCCCCTGGCGGCGCGTGAACCAGCGCGAGACCGTGGCTACACCCGGAACCCAGGCGACGCTCATACCAAGCGCCGCGATCAGGCCCAGTGTGAGGTTAAGTTGCCAGGGCGCTGTCACCAGCGCACTCGCGCCCCAGCCAAGCCCGAACAGCAATGCGCCTGCGGTGATCACCCGGCGCGGACCAAGGCGATCAGTGGCCCGGCCGCTGACGGCGCTCAAAGCGCTATATGTGAACACGTAAATAGAATAGGGCAGCGCAGTTGCGGCGCGGCTCCACCCGAGTTCGGCGGTCATGGCGCTAACGAACACGCCGTAGCTGAATTGCAGGCCATAACCACAGAACAACACAGTGAAGGCCGCCGCCACCACAACCCAGCCCCGGAAAATACCGCCGGAAGACTGTTTCTGGCCCGTGCCCGTTTCCGCAATACCGCCTGCATCTCCACCGGCCATAGCAGCACTGCCACTACGGGCATGCGCCCCGGTAGGGGCGGACGGGCCAGCATTGGCGGACAAGGGCGGACGGACAGGATTCTGCATAGGCCAAGCATATCAATATCTCAGAGATGCGCCAGACCATGTTTGGATCAGAAGGGTTTAGAGTCAGGAAAAGGCTTTTCCATCCGGAATCGGATTCCAGGACAAGAGGGGATATGGTACCACCGCCTGGATTCGAACCAGGGGCCTCTTGATCCACAATCAAGCGCTCTAACCAACTGAGCTACGGCGGCATTCTATCGCGGCGCTTGAAGCCAGCGGCTTCAAGCG
>JBEBFX010000209.1:0-4804 GCA_040081735.1 Alphaproteobacteria bacterium
GTCGTGATGCGCCGTTATGGGGCCGCGGATATACTGTTGATCCATGCCGTTGCATCGCAAATTCCGGGGTCAGGCAGCGGCGCTGCAATTGACGTAACGTTACGCCGCCTTGGAACGCCCGAAGAAAATTTGCAGATTGAACGCTTTGAGGGAGGGGCGGGAGAAACAGCCGAGTTGGTCCTGCAACGGGGCGCCATGTCTCTTGTTCGCGGGATAGAAGAGGCCTGGTTGACGGAAACAGCTCTTGATTACGCCCTGCCGGCATCCATGGAAGTTATGGCGCCGCTTGGCGCGTTGCAGGACTGGCTGGGTGTGCAGCTGCGCCTGAAGGAAACCCCCATGATCCAGCGGGTTGATCTGATGGCGTTGTCGGTCAGAGGCGCGCAGGTGAATTTGCACTATCTCGGGACGCCGGAAAAACTGGCCGCCGCATTGTCCCAGCACGGGCTGGCCCTGACGCAACAGGCCGGACACTGGCAACTGAAATAATGCTGTGAAAGAATATCTCCGTCATGGGGCCATCGGTGAATATCGCTAATCTCGTCACGCTGTTGCGCCTGCTGCTGGCGCCGGTCGTAATATGGCTATTGCTGGAAGGCCAGTCCGGCGCGGCTTTTGCCCTGTTCCTGTTTGCGGGAATAACCGACGCCATCGACGGGATGATCGCCAAACGCTTTGGGCAGGTGACAGAACTGGGCGCCTATCTTGACCCGGTTGCCGATAAGGTATTGCTGGTCAGTATATTTGTAACCCTGGGCGTATTGCAGGAACTGCCGGCCTGGCTGGTATTACTGGCGGTCAGCCGTGATGCGCTGATCGTGGGGGGTGTCCTGTTATCCTATACCCTGGGGACTTCGCTGGTGATGCACCCCCTGCTGATCAGCAAGGCCAATACTGTTGCGCAAATAGGCCTGGTGGCGGCGGTGCTGGCGCAAATGGCGTTCGCAGAACAATCGGATACAATGGTTGAACAGGCGATTAACTATGCGGTCTGGTTTACAGCGGCCACCACGGCGGCATCGGGCGGGGCATATATATTTACCTGGGTCAGAACAATGAACGCCAATGCCGGAACGCCTGATGCCTGACGCCATGAGCCCGCGTAATCAGATTCTGTTTTGGGTGGCAGTGATGATTGCGGCCGGGCTTTTGTTATTTATGCTGCGGGGCGTGCTGTTGCCATTTGTCGCGGGCATGGCTATCGCGTTTCTGTTTGATCCGGTTGCGGACCGCCTGCAGGCGCTGGGTCTGTCGCGGATTTCGGCGACCATTGTCATCACCGCCAGTTTTTTCCTGCTGCTGATTGCCGTTCTGGTTTTAGTGCTGCCGATCGTCGCAGCGGAGGCGCAGGCTTTTGTCGTGGCCTTGCCTGGCTATCTTGAGCGCGCACGGGAATTGCTTGGCTCACCGGCACTGGAGCGGGTGCGGCAGATGATTGGCGAACGGTCTGCGCCGGGCCAGTCCCAGCAGTTCTCCGGGATGCTTGGCGATATGGCGGGCTGGCTAGCGGGGTTGCTGGGGCAGGCGCTGAACGGCGGGATAGCCGTTTTTAACATTCTATCCCTGTTGTTTCTAACCCCGATTGTTTCGTTTTACCTGCTTTTGGACTGGGATTTGATGGTTGAACGGGTGGATGCCCTGCTGCCGCGCAGGCATGCGTCGACGATCCGGCAGCTGGCGCTTGAAATCAACGGGATGCTGGCCGGGTTTGTCCGTGGACAGGTCAGTGTGTGTATTTTGCTGGCGGTATTTTACGGGGCCGGTCTTTCCATCGCGGGACTGAAATTCGGGCTGATAGCAGGGCTGGTTGCGGGCGCACTCAGTTTTGTGCCGTTTCTGGGCGCGATTACCGGCCTGATCCTGTCGCTTGGGCTCGCCCTTGTGCAATATTGGCCCCAGTTGACCCCTATTGGAATAATTATTGCGATCTTTGCTGCGGGCCAGGCGCTGGAAGGAAATTTTCTGACACCCCGGATGGTGGGCAAACGGGTTCGCCTGCATCCGCTGTGGATCGTTTTTGCGCTGCTTGCGTTTGGCACATTGCTCGGATTTACCGGAATGCTGCTGGCGGTGCCGTTGGCGGCCGCCATGGGTGTGCTGGTGCGTCACGCCCTGTTAATTTATTCGCGCAGCCAGCTATTTCTGGAGAAGCCTGCTCCGGAAGTTGCATCCAGGGGGGAGACCGGTGACACGCCAACTGGTTCTTGATCTATCGCACCGCCCGGCGCAGGGACGTGAGGATTTTCTGGTCGCCGCCTGCAATGAAAGTGCTGTTGCCTGGATTGACCGATGGCCGGACTGGCAGGGCGGCGCATTGGCGTTGTTTGGCGCGCCGGGGTCCGGCAAAAGTCATCTGGCGGAAGTGTGGCGCGCCAGATGCGGCGGTGTGCTGATCGATTCTGCCGATCTGACGGTGGACGCCGTTCCTGGCCTGGCAAAAAAACATGCTGTGATTCTGGACAATGCGGAAAATGTTAAGGGCGGGCCGGCCCTGCTGCATTTGATCAATCTGCTGCGCCAGGATGGCGGCTTCTTATTATGCCTGTCCGTTCCAGCGCCCGGATACTGGAACATTCCGCTTGCCGATTTGCGGTCGCGGCTGGCTGCCATGCAGTCGGTGGGCATTGCCGCCCCGGATGATCATCTGCTGGGTGCGGTGATATTGAAGCTGCTCTCCGATCGCCAGTTGCGTCCGCCGCTGGAAGTTATCAGTTTTGTTGCGGCGCGCATCGAGCGGTCGTTTGCGGCTGCGAGGGCAATTGTCGCCGCGCTGGACAGGCTGGCGGCGGGCGAGATGCGGCCATTGACGATTGCGCTGGCGCGTAAGGCGCTGGCGCAAATTCAGCAAATCGGCGATAGTGCCCAGGACTGAAAAACGGAGGCGAATACTATGGATCTCGGCATCAAGGGAAAACGCGCGCTGGTTTGCGCGGCCAGCAAGGGGCTGGGCAAAGCCTGCGCAATGCATCTGGCCAACGAAGGGGTATTGGTCACTATCGCTTCGCGTAACCGGAACGATCTGGAACTTGCCGCAGCAGATATTCTGGCTAAAACGGGCGCGCAGGTTACCATTGCAGTGGGCGATCTGGCGACAGACGAAGGGCGGGGGGCGGCGCTTGCGGTCTGCCCGCAACCCGATATTCTGGTCAATAATTGCGGTGGGCCGCCCCCCGGTGACTTTCGTCAACTGACCCGGGACGACTGGATCAGGGCATTCGACAGCAACATGTTCAGCGCTATCGAATTGATGCGGGCGACGGTTGACGCGATGATGGAGCGCGGCTTTGGGCGTATCGTTAACATCACGAGCGCGACGGTGAAGAACCCTTACGCCCTGTTGCCGCTTTCCAATGGCATTCGCGCCGGCCTGACGGGTTTTGTCGCGGGTCTTTCGCGCGAAACGGTGCGCCGCAATGTGACAATCAACGGGTTGCTTCCGGGTTCCCATGATACGGCGCGCCTGCGCTCGGCCTATACGGAAAGGGCAAAACGCGCGGGACTGGATATTGAGGAATTAATTGCAAAAGACGCGGCGGCCATTCCGGCCGGACGCATGGGGACGCCGGATGAATTTGGCGCGGCGTGCGCCTTTTTGTGCAGTCAATACGCGGGATTTATCACGGGTCAGAACCTTGTAGTGGATGGCGGGGCCTATCGCGGCATGTTGTGATATTCTCAAAGTGTCATAATTCCTTCAGAAGACTGTCTTAAATTCGGATGAGATATGAATTTTTGAGCAGGAGCAGGATATGAGCGAGGCTGGCGCGGCAATGGCGGATCCCGGATATATGAAGCCGGTGTCCCGTGATCTGGCGGCAATGTTGCCGGGAGAGCTGTTTATAAATCGCGAGATGTCATGGCTGGCGTTTAACCGCAGGGTCCTGGAAGAGTCAGAAAACAGCTCGCATCCCATTCTCGAACGGCTGCGTTTCCTGTCTATCTCTGCTTCCAATCTGGATGAGTTTTATTCTGTGCGGGTGGCTGGTCTGCATGCCCAGATACGTGCGGGCATCACCGGGCACAGTCAGGATGGGCTTGCGCCGGTTGAGCAGCTGGAGAAGGTCCATGCCGCCGCAGGTTCCTTGATGGCCGCACAATCCGAGTGCTGGGATAATTTAAAGAAAGAAATGCGGGCCGCCGGTATTCTGGTGCTGTCCACCCACGAACTGAACGAGACAGACCGGATCTGGTTGGAAGATCAGTTTCTCAACAGCTATTTCCCCGTTCTGACGCCGTTGGCCATTGATCCGGCGCATCCCTTCCCCTTTATACCGAATTTCGGGTTTTGCGTGGTGATGCAGCTGCGCCGTCTTTCCGACGGGCGCCTGATGCAGGCGCTTTTGCCGCTGCCGCATCAGGTGCCCCGTTTCCTGCGCATGCCGGACGAGGATTTTACCGGGGCGCGTCAGGTGCGCTTTCTGGCGCTCGAAAATCTTATTGCGCTGTTCCTTGACCGGCTGTTTCCGGGGTATGAGCTGATGGCCAGCGGCGAGTTCCGGGTAGTCAGGGACAGCGAAATTGAAATAGACGAAGAAGCCGAAGATCTTGTCCGCAATTTCGAGACGGCGTTGCGCCGCCGCCGCCGCGGTCATGTGGTGCGCCTGAGCATTGAGGAAGGCATGCCGCATGAATTACGTGAATTTGTCATGCGCGAAATGGAAGTCAGCAAACGGGAACTGGTCATTGTCAAGGGGGCCCTGGGGCTGGCTGGCACACGCCAGTTAATTATCGATGATCTGGCTGATCTTTTGTTTCCGCCCTATAACGCCCGTTTTCCCGAACGCATCCGCGATCATGGCGGTGA
>JBEBFX010000061.1:0-17205 GCA_040081735.1 Alphaproteobacteria bacterium
CCCTAGCCCCGCTGTCACACTCATTGCGGGGCGCGATTTACACGGGTTTTTTGAGTTCGGCGACAATGACAAGCCACAGCTTAAACTTGCGCTCGGCGATGGCCGGGGCGTAGCGAAGGATCAGGCCATTACACCATAACTTTGTAAAACCGCTTTCAACATTTACGGCCAAAACAGTAGGTAGTGCCAGTCCACGGATCGATCTCAATTGGGCGTGGGGCCTGTCTCTGGCTAAAATTCTGCAACTGCAATTGCCGCATGTCTTGCTGCAACATGCGCCGCTGTATGTCCCAATTATCCTGTTGCTGCTGCAACTGCTGTTGCTGCTGCAACTGCTGTTGCTGCTGTTGCTGCTGTTGCTGCTGTTGCTGCTGTTGCTGCTGCTGCAACCGCATGTTACTCGTGGGGTTCATGCCCTGTGTCAAACCATCGCTAAACCCGCCCAGAAAAAAACCGCTTTCGGCTTGCGCCGCATATGGCAGGATAACCATGAGGATGATTAGTGCAGCTTTTTTGATGTTTGAGTGCGCCATTGTTTTGTCTCCTTTCACCAACCAAAACAATCCGTTCATGCTTTAAGACCCACTTCCAAGCGTAGCATGGGCCAAGTCTTCAGGCGTTGCAACAACGCCGGGCCATGGTAGAATAAAATATGCCTATCACACCCAAACAAGATCGCTTCTGCCGCGAATATCTCGCTGACCTGAACGCAACCGGCGCAGCCCGGCGCGCGGGCTACAGCGAAGCAACCGCGCACGTCCAAGGACCACGCTTGTTGGCGAATGTTAGAGTGAAACAACGGCTTGCCGAGCTTCAAGGCGTTGTTGCCGAGCGCAATGAGATTACAGTCGATGGCGTGATCGCCATGTTGCTGGATTCGTACAAAACCGCAAAGGCTGCGAACCAGCACGGCCCTGCGGTGCGCGCGGCGGAGCTTCTTGACAGGCGGTTAGGGATGTTTCGTGACCGGCTCGAATTGTCCCCGGCTGACGGACCGGACGATAACGTGCTCATAGAGCGGCTGGCCAAGGGCGATCCGGCGGCGGTGGCGGTGCTGACCAGATTGATTGGAAGGCCTTCGTTTAACGCCTAACCGCCTATCAACATTCAGGCGAAGCCAATTCATGGCGCGCCCCCTGGCATCATGGATATAGTCACATGGCGGCTAGCGGAAACTAGCCTGCTTTAAACAACTATCCAAGATTAACATGAAAGGTTCAGCACATGAAAATTTCAGCAATAGCCGCTGTTACATTCGCCACTGCGGCATCGATGGCGGCAACTGTGGCAAACGCCGCCGTGTTGACTTTTGACCAAGCCACAGCCTGTGGCGGCGGCTGCACCAATAGCAGCTATATTTCGCAAGCCTATGGCGATTCAGCAGATTATGACCTGACCTACCGTTCCGTGACGGGGTTCGGCAATTCAGCAGCCGTTGCTGGGGTAACGAGTTTGCATTGGTGGAACAACACGGGCGGGGGCTTCGGTGACCTGATTGACGTGGCATATGCATACTCTTTCCAAGGCTCTGCGGGCGGCCCGTTCGGTGACATTGGTTTCTCCGCTCCGGCCTCCGGATTCCAGACCGAACTTGTGAGTATCGATCTTGGTGGCTATCCCTATACTGATCGTCCCACCCAACTGGTAGTGTACAATGGTGATTACTCCTCTCTGCTATACGACAGCGGGCTGATCACGGCACCGGGCGTTGGGCATCTTACCGTTGCCATAAACCTGGTTAGCACCGGTGGCCTCCACATTCAAACGGGTGGCGATGCCTTCGATGTCGGCATAGACAATATTGTTTTTTACATCCAGCAGACCGGTCCAGTCGGTGTCCCCGAACCGATGATGCTATCGCTTCTAGGCGCGGGTCTCGCTGGTATGTTTGTGGTGCGTCGTAAACGGACTTAACCTTGCACATACAGTCAGCATCAGCCTGGCCCCGTGTGCACCGTTCTTACCCTCCAGAATATAGAAGGTCTCAGAGAAGTAGGAGCAGCAGTGCGGGGAAAGGAATGGCCGATTTGTAATCAGGGGGTCGCGGGTTCGATTCCTGCAGCCGGCACCAATAAATGCAGGGACTTATGATCAGGCCTCCCCTGGCGAAAAGTCCATATCCTCAAAATCCGGCTTGCTCAGATAACGCCACATTTGCGGGCCGGGCAGCGGATTCATCACGGCTGAACGGTTGTGCGGGTGGTCCCAATAGTAGTTTTGCGCCCGCTGGTCGCTCCACACCATCTTGCGGTTGCAATCGTCAATCATCTGATTGTAGCGCCAATAGGCGTTCTCGGTGACGTCGACCGATTTCTTGCCGTCAAGGATCAGCTTCTCCATGCACTGCATCGCAAAGAAGTTGACCATCTCGTGGAAAGCGGCGACCGGCAGGCAGCCGTTGGTGTTCGGGCCGTAGATTGTCCAGAGATTGGGGAAACCCGGCATCATACAGCCAAGATAGGCGCGGGCGCCATCCTTGGCCCATAGCTCATCGATCGTCTTGCCGCCACGGCCGGTGATCGTCATCGGGAAGAGATATTCGGTGGCATGGAAGCCGGTCGCGTAGACGATCACATCGACGTCATGTTGCGTGCCGTCCTCGGTCTCGATGCCGGTGGCGTTGATCCGCTTGACCCCTTTCTGGACGAGCGTGACGTTCGAACGCCCGACCGCATCGAGCACGCTATATTCCGGATCGACAACAATCGGCCGGGCCGCAAGCACCGAGTGCGGCGGCGTCAGCTGCTTCACCAGCTCGGGATCGCCAAGCTTCCGCATCATGAAGGCGATGCTGGCTTCGCGCGCCGCCTTGTTATTCGCGCTGGACCAGGGATCACTGAACTCCGGGTCGATCGTCGCCATCTTGGTGAAGTAGCGCAGATCGCTCGCCCGGCCGCGCATGAAGTTGGTGTGATAGGGCAGGTTGCGGTCGAGCCAGCCGATCTGCGGCGGGAACGGCGAGCGATAGCCGTTAACCGGGAACAGCCATTGCGGCGTGCGCTGGAAGACGGTGACATGATGCGCCTCCAGCGCCAGCTCGGGAATCATCTGATAGCCGGTAGCACCGGTGCCGATAACCGCCACGCGCAAGGCAGTGAGGTCAACGTCCTCTGGCCAGCGTGAGGTGTGCCAGGACTTGCCCTTGAACTCGTTCGCGCCCTCGAATTCCGGAAGGTTGGGCCGGTTGAGGAAGCCGACGCCAGTAATCACGGCGCGCGACCGGTGGGTGCGTTCGCCGCCGGGCCCGCGCAGGCGGATTTCCCATTCGGAGGCCTCTTCGTCCCAGGCCATCGAAAGGACCTCAGTTTTGAACTGGATCCCCTCCCGCAGGCCAAAATTATCGGCGACCCAGTCGAAATAGCGGACATTCTCAGTCCAGTCGCAGAAGGGGTTGGGATAGCCGAAATCGACGCCAAACAGATGCGTGTAGCCACGGCTGGGCGTATCGACGCGGGCGCCGGGATAGCGGTTCTCGTACCAGGTGCCGCCAACGCCGTCATTCTTTTCGATCATGGTATAGGGAATGCCCGCGCGCTTGAGCTGGAGCGCGGCGTTGAGCCCCCCCATGCCAGCGCCAATGATGGTGACGCTGAAGGCGTTCAGCGCCTTGGCGTCGGGCTTTGACTTCCAGCGCAGCTCGCGCGCCCAGTGATCGAGCGCGAGTTCCTCGATATACATGCCAATATCTTCGTCGGGCATCGGATCGTCGAAAAGCAGGCGCAGGCTCTTGGCCAGACGTTCCTTCGGGCCGATCGAAATGTCGCCGGCGCCAGAGTCGCGGTAGGATTTGAGGAAGTCGACGGCCTTGCGCTGGAGAAAGGCGACAACCCCGCCGTTGGCCGGGAAGCGGCCCTCATAGATGCCGGCGAGTACCGATCTGGTCTCGACATTCAGCAGCTCCGGATCACCGGTCAGCTGGTAGATCAGGCCGCGCAGCACCATCGGATCGGCATATTTCACCGCATCCTCGATCACTTCGTCGCTCGCTTTGAGCAGCTCGGGCCGAACCGCCCGCTCGATCGTCGTCTCCATAACCTCAGTCTCCCGTTAACGTGAATTATTCATTGACTCAAATTCTGCCTGACCGGCCCGATGCGGCCTTGCCCTCGTTTACCGTCTTTCGTGGCGCACTGGCTGCGCCACCAGGCCGATTTGGCCGGCAAGCTGATACCCGGGCGTCTAACGCGACATCAATCTGTCCTTCATTCCCGATACCGTCATTCCCGATGCCGTCCCGGTGACGTGATCCTATCCGCCAAGGGAGACGTGCGGCAAGGGCAATGTTGCCTGCGGCGCCTGAATTCCCGCAGCGTAACCGGGCAGGCTTACTCACGCCCCCCGCCCCAGAGCCGTGCTGAGATCGTTCACCTTCAATTCCCCTTCGCGGGTCTGGCCGCCATTGGCCAGGAAGCGCGCCATGTTGCGTTGCGCAGAAGGATTTCGCAGCAGCGTCTGGAACAGATAGGCTTCTTCCAGAAGCCCCTGCTGCAGCGGCAGATCGGCGGCTTTCACCGCCGCCTTGGCCGCGCGCACAGCCTCAATCGGGAACGAGGCGATACGCGCGGCCAGCCGGTCCACCCAGGGGCCGATTTCATGGCCGGCGATATAGCCGCCCGCATGCAGCAGTTTGAGCGTATCATCGATGGAAGCCGGTACGGGATATGTCGTGGCGCCAGAATAAGTCATTGAACCGGTAAGAGAAAGTGCTGCTTTTTACTTATCCGCGCGCCTTGCCTGTTTTCACATGTGCGCGTATGTTCCGCCCATATTTACCAAAACGCCGGCTTAGCTCAGTTGGTAGAGCACCTGATTTGTAATCAGGGGGTCGTGGGTTCGAATCTTGTAGCCGGCGCCAGCCTTTCTTCTGACCATCTCTGGATAAAGGGGCCGCCTTACAGATCGCGATCTTCACCGGCGGTCAGGACAAAGCCATGCGGGAGAAATTTATGGAAAGGAAGACGCGCAGAAAAAGCGCGGAAGCCGATAAATCCAGCTACAAGTCCGAGCTTCATAAGCTGCAAATCGAGCTGGTGAAGCTGCAGAAACATTTTATCCGGCGCAATGACAAAATACTCGTACTGATCGAGGGGCGTGACGCTGCGGGCAAGGATAGTGTCATCAAACGCATTGTCCAGCATCTGAGCCCGAGAGAAACCCGCGTCATCGCCCTGGGAAAGCCCTCGGATCGTGATCGCGGCAGCTGGTATTTTCAGCGTTTTGTTCAGTATCTTCCGGCGGAGCAGGAGTTCACCCTGTTCAATCGCAGCTGGTACAATCGCGCCGGGGTTGAACGGGTGATGCAATTCTGCACGGACGAGGCGTATGAGGAGTTCATGGAGACGGTGCTCGAATTCGAACATATGCTGGTGAAGTCCGGCATCAGGCTCTTCAAATACTACCTTGACATCAGCCGCAGCGAACAGAAAAGCAGGCTCGAAGACCGCCGTCGGGACCCGCTCAAGCAATGGAAAATCAGCCCGATTGACGCCAAAGCCTTGGGTAACTGGAAAAAGTATAGTCTGGCGCGAAATGAAATGTTTGCCCGCACCCACAACCCGGTTACGCCCTGGACCGTCGTGCGCGCCGATGACAAGCGCCTGGCCCGCCTCAATCTGATCAGGGACCTGCTGACGCGGCTCCATTATGAAGACAAGGACGATTCAGTTTTACGGGTCAACCCCGACATCATTTTTCAATATCAGGAAATCTATCTGAAAAACGGCATGATCGCGCCCTGACGCCTTTGCCCGGGACGAATGCAGTCAACCCCGGTCTGGGCGAAGCGGGTTGGCGAAACCACCTTACCCGCGCACATCCGTTCCCGCGATATGCCGCAAAATCACCTCGATAAAGTGCGGGCCATAGCGCGCCAGTTTCATTTCGCCGACCCCGCCAATTTGCAGCATCGCCGCGCTCGTACCGGGCTTGCGGCTGGCCATTTCAACCAGTGTCCTGTCATGAAAAATCACATAGGGCGGCACGTTCTGCGTCCTTGCAAGCGCCAGGCGCGCCGCCTTAAGCGCATCAAACAGGCTCAAGTCCTTGTCCGGCAGCATAGGTGCGGGTTTTGCCGCCGCCTGCGCAACAGGCTTACGCGCAGGCGCTGCTGGTTTTCGCAGCCACAACACTTCGCGGTTTTCCAGAAACGCCTGCCCCGCCGGCGTGATGCTGAGCCCGCCATGTCCGGAGACATCGACCGTCAACAGATTTTGCGCAGCCAGTTGCCGGAATATGCCTTGCCATTCGACTTTGGCGTATTCACCGCCAATACCGAACGTGCTGATTTTTTCATGGCCAAAGCCTTGCGCCCGATCGCTCTTTTTACCCAGTAATATATCGATCAGGTAGTTGACGCCGAAACGCTGGCCGGTGCGCCAGACACAGGAAATCGCTTTTTGCGCGGCAATCGTGCCATCGAATCGATCCGGAGGATTCTGGCACGTGTCGCAATAATTGCAGGGTTGCGACGTGTCGCCAAAATAATCCAGCATGACCTGACGCCTGCACCGCGCCGCCTCGCACAGGCCAAGCAGCGCGCCGAGTTTCTGATGCTCGATACGTTTCTGGTTTTCCGGCGCGTTACCCGTTTCAATGAAGCTGCGCTGCATGGCGGCGTCACCCATGCCGTAAAACATCATCGCGTTCGCAGGCAGCCCGTCGCGCCCGGCGCGGCCCGTTTCCTGATAATAGGCCTCAATATTTTTTGGGATGGTCATATGCGCGACAAAGCGGACATCCGGCTTGTCAATCCCCATGCCAAAGGCGATGGTCGCCACCATGATGATCGCGTCTTCACGCAGAAATTTCTGCTGATTGGCCGCGCGCGCCTCGCCGGTCATGCCCGCATGATACGGCAAGGCGGAGAAACCCTCATGGCGCAGCCACTGCGCCGTTTCATCCACGGCTTTGCGCGACAGGCAATAGACGACGCCACTGTGGCCAGGATGATTTTCGCGGATAAACGCCAGCAGCTGCTGCCTGGGGTTATCCTTGATGGCGATGCTGTAATGGATATTGGGCCGGTCGAAACCGCCGAGAAAGGTTTTGCCATCGTGCAGATGCAGCCGGCCGACAATGTCTTTGCGGGTCGGCGCATCGGCGGTGGCGGTCAGCGCCAGACGCGGCACATGGGGAAACCGTTCCGCCAGCTTTGAAAGCTGCACATAATGCGGCCTGAAGTCATGCCCCCATTGCGATACGCAGTGCGCCTCGTCAATCGCAAACAGCGCAATGGAAGATTGCGCAAGCACCTCCAGAAAGTCCTCCGTCAGCAACCGTTCCGGCGCCACGTAAACCATATCCACTGAACCATTACGGATGGCGCCGAGCGTTTCCGAAATATGATTTGCGGTCATGCTCGAATTGACCGCCGCCGCCCGGATGCCAAGTTGCGACAACGCCGCCACCTGGTCCTGCATCAAAGCGATCAGCGGGGACACAATTATACCAACGCCGGCGCGGCACAGGGCCGGAATTTGATAACACAGCGATTTGCCGCTGCCCGTCGGCATCAGCACAAAAGCGTGATTACCCCCGATGACATGGCCAATAATTTCCGCCTGCTGGTCACGAAAACTTTCATAACCGAAGGTCTTTTTGAGAATCTGTAGCGGTGAACCAGTCTGCATGATGATTCACCTTAGAACGGCTGGTTCGTATGTAAACCCCCCATGCGTCTTTATTACGGCCTTCCGCCTGAGTTCATTAACCCGGTTACAGAATAATTACCGGAAATTGATATTTTCAATCGCACGCCATTCCCCCTTTAGCGATCCGGCCGCCTGTGCTACAAGCCCCGCCTCATGTTGCATATAAACGATCTGAACTACTCGATTGCCGGGCGGCCCCTGTTCAGGGGGGCGGCGCGAGCGCTCGTGATTGCGAATTACACTTACATTATGATCAGGCCATGAGGCGTTTAATTCCGGCCACTCTTGCAGTTCTGATCGCCGCCCCGGCAGCCGCAGCTGAAGACCATTATCTTGTGCGTGATAGTAGCGGGCGGCGCATTGCAGCCGTTGAGAAAGCGGGTGACCCGTGGATTCGCACTGATGCTTCCGGCAGGCGCATGGGCGCAATCGAAAAAGGCATCGGTGATCGATTGATCATCAAGGATGAAAAAGGCCGGCGGATTGGCGCCGTCAACGATGGAATTGGTGATCGCCGCTACATCCGCGATCAAAACCAGCATACCACCAGCAGCATTGAAAAAAGCGATGACGGCAAATTCATACTTCGTGACTCCGGAGGCCGCCGAACTGGGACAGGGGAGGCGCGTTAAGCTGAGGGATTTAGGGAGGGGACGAATTCTGAGTCAAATGGACTGACTTTTTCCCCACTTCAAACTCAAATCCCTGATCTACGTAAATATCCAACTCCCGGTCTGCAAGCCGGAGACAGCGACACATTTATATGACTTGCATTCGCGGGACGCTGACGAAATTTATTGCATGGTTGCCGCTGAATTGAGCAAATAGTGATTAACTTGATACGCAACCCTCCCCGCTTTGTCATTTCCCGGTTTATCCGGGTAATCCATACCCGCTGGCGCAGGCTTTAGCTTATGGCTTCTGGATACCCCGGACAAGCCGGGGTATGACAGGCAGAGAATAGTGATATACTTCAATGTGAACACAAAATACTCTTGAGAACTTGAAATTCGGTTCTGGACGCCCGCCTTCGCAGTCCGCGAACGTCCCGCAGGCATGCCGAATCTTGAAGCCGAACCAATTGCCTTAAACCAGTGTGATGGCAAACATCATTTGATCTCATGCTTGCATACAATACGTCCGTAACCGCTCAAGCTCTTTGACGGCGTCAAGAGGTATGCTGCGATCACCTCTTTGTCGAGGAACACAGAACTTCTTTGCCGAAAAGTGCCCTAGGTGCCGATCGTATACGTCACACGCTTTCTTTCCGAGCAGCACGATGATGCCAGGATTGAGGGCGTGCAGCTGCAGGTTCAGGGCCTTTTCGGCGGCGCGCTGTATTACCTGAACGCCGGGCCATCCGTCACCTTTTGTACGGAACGGGATCACGTTTAGAAAAGCGCACTGATCCGCACCCCGGTCCGCACTTTCCAGAATTCTTGAAATAGGAAGCCAGATGCTGTGTCCAGTCGTCTGACCGATATACTCATCACTCATTTTCTCGAAGGCCGCAACCCAATCATCCTCCGATTGCGCGCTGCGAAGAGAGCGAAATGTATCGTAGAGATTTTTATCGTTATCGGTCGCGGAGTAGTTGTCTCCACCGCCTCCGGGGTTAGCCGCGATGATCACGAGACCACCAGGACGATAGTGGGCGCCTACCCAACCGGCGGCTGCCAGCCTGGCATGATCCGGGTTCTTAACAGGCATCCATTTGGGATTGTCTTCTCCGAAAATGGTGGCTCGGTCGAGCTTTGAGACTTTGCTCCAGACCTTGGCAACATTTTTTCTGAAATCGACTGTCACAATTTTCCCTTAAGCTACGAATACCCGCGTGCATACTATTGACTACCACGACACTAGAATCAGCGAGGAGTGCCATCAAGGAAATAAAACACGGATTTATCATTTAGTCGTGCAGCGGGGCTGCAAGACCTTCAACGTCTGCCCCGCATGCCTGCTAGAATATAGTGAACGACTGTATTGCAGCCGTTTCAAATGTGCTGCCTGGCACCAAAAACTTCGAAATCGGCACCTTAGCCTCTTTTTACCGAAACACGCCTGTGCTACAAGCCCCGCCTCATGTTGCATATAAACGATCTGAACTACTCGATTGCCGGACGGCCCCTGTTCAAGGGGGCGACGCTTGCCATTCCGGATGGCTGGCGGGTGGGGCTTATTGGCCGTAACGGAACCGGAAAATCGACCCTGCTGCGCCTGATTACCGGCGAGATCGGCCCCGATGCGGGCAGCCTGAATATTAACCCCGGAGCAAAGATCGGATTTGTCGCGCAGGAAGCGCCCGGCGGCGAAATCAGCCTGCTGGATACGGTGCTGGCCGCCGACACGGAAAGGGCAGCACTGCTGCTGGAGGCCGATACGGCAACGGACCCGGAACGGATTGGTTATATTCATACGCGTCTGGCCGACATCTCTGCACATACGGCCCCGGCGCGGGCGGGCGCCATTCTCAAGGGGCTTGGCTTTGACACCGCGCAACAGGCGCTTCCATGCAGCGCCTATTCCGGCGGCTGGCGCATGCGGGTGGCGCTTGGGGCGGTGCTGTTTGCCGAACCCGATCTGCTGCTGCTGGATGAACCCACCAATTATCTCGATCTGGAAGGCGCGATCTGGCTTGAATCCTATTTGCGCAACTATCCGCGCACCGTTATTCTGGTCAGCCATGACCGCGACCTGCTGAACACCGCCGTGCAATATATCGTGCATCTCGATGAAGCCCGCCTGAATATGTATACGGGCGGCTATGATCAGTTCGAGGATGTGCGGCGGCTGAAGCTTGAACAGCAGATGTCGATGAAGACCAGGCAGGATCATCAGCGCAAACATTTGCAGGCGTTTGTGGACCGGTTCAGATACACCGCGTCAAAAGCCCGCCAGGCGCAAAGCCGCCTCAAGGCGCTGGCGCGCATGCAGCCCATCGCAGCGGTCAGCGAAAGCCATGTGCTGCCATTCAATTTTCCCAACCCTGAACATCTGGCCCCGCCGCTGATCAGTATCGAAAATGGCGAGGTGGGTTACGCCCCCGGCAAGCCGGTGCTGCGCAAGCTGAACCTGCGCTTTGATATGGAAGACCGCATTGCATTGCTGGGGGCCAACGGCAATGGCAAATCCACCTTTGCAAAACTGCTGACCGGCAAGTTGCAACTGGAGCATGGGCGCATGCGCATGTCCAAGAAACTGCGCATCGGCTATCTGGCGCAGCATCAGATTGACGAACTGGATGGCCGGGGAACCCCGTATGATCATTTCCGCGACGCCCTGCCGGAAAACACCACCGAGGCGCAGATACGCAACAGGCTGGGCGGGTTCGGCTTTGGCTTCCTCAAGGCCACCACAAAAGTCGATGATCTGTCGGGCGGCGAGAAAACCCGGCTGCTGTTTGCGCTGATCACGCTGCCAAAACCGCATCTGATGATCCTCGACGAACCGACCAACCATCTGGATGTGGACAGCCGCGAGGCGCTGGCGCAGGCGCTGAATGAATATGAAGGCGCGGTTATCCTGATCAGCCACGACCGGCATCTGATTGACGCCTGCGCCGAACGGCTGTGGCTGGTGAAGGATGGCGCCGTCACCGCCTATGACGGCACGCTGGATGAATACAGCCAGTCCCTGTTGCAGGGCGCGCGCACAACGGCGCCCAAACTTTCCTCCGCCAAGGACAATGTTGCGGCCCGCGAAAAAAAGCGTAATGGCGCGCAGAAACGCGGCGGCGTATCGCCGCTGAAACAGGCCCTGGCGGATGCGGAAAAGAAGCTGGCGGATCTGAATGTTCTGAACAGCCGCGTCGAGGAAGCCCTTGGCAGGCCCGAGATTTACACGGACGCCCCCGAACGCGCGCAGAAGCTTATGAAACAGCGCGCCGATCTGGCCCGCATGATCGCCGCCGCCGAGGAACGCTGGCTGTCCGCGCAACAGGCCTACGACGACGCCATGGTTGAGGCTTAGGGTGAAGGATGATGGCGCAATAGACCGGCGTCCCGAGACCTGAACACGGAACACGGAACACAAGGAAGAAAGTGATGGCGCTTACCATTTACGGCATACCCACCTCGCGCGCCCTGCGCATCCTGTGGCTGGCGAACGAACTGGGCCTTGATTTCACCTACGTGCCAGTGGATTTTTCGGGCGGTTCGCGCCTGCCGGGATTCATGAAGCTCAATCCCAACGGGCATGTGCCGGTGATCGACGATGACGGGCTGATCCTGTGGGAATCGATGGCCTGCAATCTGTATCTGATTAAAAAGCATGGCGGCCCGTTGCAGCCGGAAACCCTGGCCGATGAGGGGCGCGCCCTGCAATGGAGCTTCTGGGTGATGACCGAGGTGGAAAAAGCGGCACTCACCCTGCTGATGAAACTGGTTTATCCGGCTGACGTCCCGGACACCGAGGCGGCGGCGGCAAGGGGAAAACTTGCCCCGTCGCTAAAGGTGCTGGAGGGCGCGCTGGAGGGCAAGGACTATTTGCTGGGGGCCAGCTTTACCATTGCCGATCTGAATGTGGCGGCGGTGCTGATGTGGCTGAAAATCGTCAAATATGAACTCTCCGCCGTGCCCAATGTGGCGGGATGGCTCACGCGCTGTCTCGCGCGCCCGGCCTATGCGGCGGCCAAGGCCACGAAATAGGCAAGTTTGCCGTCACGGTCATGACGCGCCGAATTCAGAGTTTGACGGCGGAATTTCCCCCATCGGCCCAGAGTACCGCGCCGGTGACAAAGCTCGCCATATCGCTCGCCAGGAACAGGGCGGCCTGCGCGATCTCCTCAGGTTCGGCGATCCGCTTCATGGCGTGCAGCGATGCGGCCCATTCCTGTTGCGCGGCATCGCCCGCCATGCCAGTGCGCGTACCTCCGGGAAAGAGCGCATTGGCGCGGATGCCCTGTGCGCCAAAGTCGGCGGTAATGCCCTTCACGAGACCCGTCAATGCGGCTTTCGATGTTCCGTACAGGCTCATGCCGGGAAGTCCCGCGCTGCTTCCCACAAAGCTGCCCGTGAAAATGATCGATCCTTCGCCGCTTTTCAACATGGCCGGAATCTGCGCCCGGGCGCCGAGAAAAGCTGAGGTCAGATTGGCGTCGATGACGTCGCGCCAGTCATCAATACTCTGTTCGGTCAGCGGCGCCATTCGTCCGACGGTTCCAGCGTTGTTGAGGGCGATGTCCAAGCGGCCGAAACGCTCAAGCGCCCGCGCAACAAGCGCCGCATGGGTTGCTTCCTGCCGGACATCCCCGGTGACAGTTTCGATGCTGCCGCCCTGTGCCATAATTTCATCCTTGAGGCGATTGAGCGCGTCGCCATTGCGTCCCGAAGCGACGATCCGCGCCCCCTGCGCGGCAAAGAGCAGCGCCGCGGCATAGCCGATCCCCGAACTTGCCCCGGTAATAATAGCCACCTTGTTATCCAGTAATTGCATCGACGCCTCCATTTTCCGGAGGACAGATAGCACTGTGGAAATGGCGGTGCTTCCCGTTTCTTGCGCTCAAAACCGCACAATATTTTTCGGACGCAAAAATTGCCGCTTCTGCTACCATCCGGCGTGATTAAGGAGATGCGGTGGAGCGTATTGTTATCAGATTGACGCGCGCCCAACCCTCGGCCTGTCACCCCGGATTTATTCCGGGGTCCAGGAATCACGGAGAAAGGCCTGAGTATTTTACCCTGGACCCCGCAACGAGTGCGGGGTGACACAGTATTGGGCGATCCAATCCTTTCACATACGGCTCTAGCAATGGAAGATAATATGACGGCGGCAAAAGAAATCGAAGCTTCGGCGCACCAGGATTACTCCGTGGTGGGCGACATGTACCATCACTTCTATGTCGGGCTGCTGTTGGCGATCGCCAATCGCGCGGGCGCGGTGCGCGGCGCGGAAGTGGTGTTCCGCGCCTTCCGCCGCCAGCAGCAGGCGAAGTTTCTTTCGGGGCTTGAAAAGCTGGGCCTGCGGCATCTGCCGCCCGCCGTCGCCTGCGCGCAATATCATTATCTCTCAAACGCGCTGGGCGGGGTCAAGGTCGAATGGATCCCCGAGAACGACCGCAAGAGCTGGGTGCGGTTTCTGCCGCCGCGCTGGATGTTCGATGGCGTCGCCGTGTGCGGCATTCCAAGCGAAATGAGCCGCGCCACCATGCGCGGCTGGCACGCCAATAACGGCGTGGCGCTGGGCAATCTGCGGCTGGGCTTTGTGTGCACGTCCCTGACCACGGATGCGGGGGCCGGCCTGATCGGTTATTATTTCGAGGCGGACCATGATCTGCCGCCCGAAGACCGGCTGCGTTTTTCGCCGGGCGAACGCCTGCCCGGCCCCGCCGGCGCGCTTCCCACCGTGGACTGGAGCGAGGATCACCGCGCGAAGGTGAAGCGCAATTACGCCATGGAATATGTGCGCTCCACGATTTTCGCGATGTGCGAAGTGCTCGGCCCGGCCGAGGCGGGGCATATCGGGCGGACGGCGGGCCGCCAGATCGGCATGCAGTTTCATGATGAGATTTGCGACGGATTGGGCCATCCGCGTACGCCCGATGACGCCATCACGTCTTTTGCAAA
Source organism: Alphaproteobacteria bacterium (assembly GCA_040081735.1). Classification (GTDB taxonomy): domain Bacteria; phylum Pseudomonadota; class Alphaproteobacteria; order UBA11222; family UBA11222; genus UBA11222. Next base: position 14,213 of record JBEBFX010000061.1, read on the forward strand.
ACTGTTGACGCGGCTGGCGCGCGCCCATGGCGATGCGGCAGAATATGATCCGTCATCGCACGGCGCCCCGGCGCGGGTGCGCCAGAGCAGCTGGCGGTTCGCCGACGGGCTGACTTTACCCGCGGAAGGCTTCGAAGCCTGGAATGGAATCTGGGAAGGCCTCGCGGCGGTGCACGGAAAGAAATCCGGCGTCAGCCTGACAACCACCCAGCGTCTCGATCTCGGCGATGGCGCATTTGAGTGGCGGTTAAGGGAGTTGTGAGGGGAAGATTGGAGGATAACGTCCTTCCTAACCTATGGATGCGGCGTGATTGCGATGATGGTGATCGCATTCTTTGCCGGTCCGTAATGCCAGAAAATCCGGTACGCACCCGGTGTTCTGTTCTCCGCATAGGCTTCAAACACATCTTCGCCTTTGGGGCCGGATAGTGAGATATATTTGTGCGTGTTGAGGCTGGGGTGCCGCGGATTGGTCTGTAGATAGCCAAGTGTTTTTTGCACTGCCTTCAGGCGTTTGGCAAAGGCCCGGTTGCGTTCCAGTTCATCCATGTCTGAATGGGCCTGCGCGGTGAAGAACAGTTCAAACGGCACTAATCAGTTTCAGCATCTGCGAATTTGCTAAAATCACCGCGCTTTGACACTTTCCCCGCGGCCGCGTCCTTTAAGCCTTTGCGCACCTTCGTCAGGGCAGCGTCATTTTCATACAGCCACGCCTCGCGCGCAGGAATTTCTTTATAGGGTTCCAGTATCAGGCGGCCATCCTTTTCCTGATGAATGCGATAGCTGCTGACCCCCCTAGCGTAAGCCCCCAGGGTAATGCGTCCTTTCGAATCCGGTCTGACGGTGTGCGCCTGCGAAGCGGTCATAATTTCCTCCAAGTTTATGGAATGAACATCGCATATAGTGGGATATAAGTCAAGTAGAATTTAGATAATATGGGTAATGGCGACTGTTATGGGTAATATCCGCTTTAATCCTTCTATTAATTCTTCACCCAAGCTACCCTAAATTTATCCGAATTCGCGTAAAGGAACAGGAATGCCCGATTTACTAAATAAGGGCTTTATCCGGTCAGTTTTAGAACGGGATATTGACCTGCTAATGCTTGAGGAACTTCATGTTTCCGAAGCCTTCAGACGATGGTTTGTCGGGCAAGTAAAAACCGAGACCGATTACTCTGCATTTTCTGGCGCCTGGCACTCGCTTACAGCGGCAATACTTGGCGAGTCCGATATCGTCATGGTCTATGCCGCCAGCGGCAATGTACGTCAGGCCATAATGATAGAAAACAAAATCAGTGAAAAGGCTCAAAGCAACCAGTCATCCCGCTATCGTGAAAGGGGCGAGGAAGGTATTGGCCACGGCTGGTGGGATCAATTCATCACCTGCATCATAGCCCCTCAGAAATATATCTCCGGAATGGCCAAGTCAGAGAAATATGATGTGTACCTCCCTTATGAGGCTATAGAAGGCTATTTTCTATCTCAGGGAGATGATCGCAATAAATACCGGGCAACCATGTTGCGGGAGGCGATTGAGCAGAACAGACGCGGCTATGAGCCTGTCGTTAGTAATAAAAACACTGATTTCTGGTATGAATATTATGTTTACTCACAAAAACATTTTCCTGAATTAAATATGCGTCTGCCCGAGAACAAGGGTAAAAAATCCACGTGGGTATATTTTCATCCCGCCAAAAAAGAAAATAAGATGCGGTTGCAACATAAAACTGAACGCGGATGCGTGGACCTGGAATTTACCGGCATGGCCAGGAAAATTGATGATATCATCAGCATAAAGCAAAAATACGACGCCAAAACTGATGCCGATATGTCATTCCATACAGCGACTTCATCCGTTGTTATACGCATCAATGTGGAAACTGTTTCATATGCAAGTCCGTTTGAAACCCAACAGAAGCAGATCCACGGCGCGCTTGAAGCGATAAAACGTCTGGCCAATCTGTTATAAAATGTAAGGGAGTGGCGGATTTTATTCAGCCTGTGACAAAAGCGGCAAGTGGAATGGCTAGGAAGGGAGTTTGCTAGATGGGAATGCGTGAAAGCGGAAGGATTTCTCCATGAATGAAGAAGAAATTACATTTATGAGGTTATTCCATAAGCTCCGGGACCTGATTGGAGACGATCCAAATGTTGTGGAGTCATTATTCGATAAGCTCAAGAGCCGGGTTGAAAATGAGTTGATTGAAATTCAAAGAGAGCCAGGTGGTGATGCCAAAAAAAGGAACAAGTTGATAGTCCAATATATCAATGACGCGTCCAGCCAAGACCTATTCCCAAGGCGTAGAAACCTGATTGAAAATGATTCAAACCGTTTTGAGAAGCGCTTGCCCGGCGATGATGTTATCGAACAAGCTTGCAACGATCTCTGGAACGCAGGAAAACCTCTTAACACGAATGGGGGGCGTCAACGCGGACTTTTTTCCAAGCATGTTTATCCAAACTTCGTCAAAACATGGCGCAACTACGAAACCCGGTATCTCCCGATATTCACCAAAATTTATAGTTTAAGGATTTCACCTATTCCCGAAGATAAGTCCAGGCAGGATTATGTTTGGGATCGTGCTGATGAGGAAGCGAAGGATTGTGCAGACGGGATTACAGCCTCTATCCAGTTTGCCAACAAAAATTACAAGCTCTTGTACCGAATGCAGGATTCAGGTTTAGATTTTCCAGATTATGATATTGATCTGTGTCAAAAGGGGACTGGGGCCTGGGATGATTTGGTCAGTAAAACAGATTTCGATCTTCAAGGAGTCTTAAGACGGCTCAGGCTTGTGCCTTTTGTTCTCATACCCCGGCATGTCGCGAATCGTCATGGTGATAACGAAAAACTCTCGCTGTTCACCAATCTTCGGCAAGCGCAGGAGGCGTTTATTTTCGGCGTGCCATTCGCCGCGTTGGCCCTGATGAGGTCCGTAATGGAAGTAACCCTGAAGACGCACTATCAAGCGCCGGGCGTAAACCTGAAGG
>JBEBFX010000315.1:0-1137 GCA_040081735.1 Alphaproteobacteria bacterium
GGGGATCGTTGCAAAATTCGATTTTAGTGTGATTTTTCATTAGATAGCTGGATTTTTTTGCTTGGCCTTGGTGGCGGTTTTGGGTTTTGTGGCAGCGGGCTGGCGAGTTGATGCATCAAGCTGCGCTATTCAGGCGAGCTTCAAGGCGCGTTTCATATTGTAAGCGGTGGCGAGAAGGGCGAGATGACTTTCATTGCGGGCAAGGCCCCGGTAACGCACATGCGTGAAGCCGTACCATCGCTTGAGCGTGGCGAACAGGCCCTCTACCTCGGCGCGGATTGAGGAGATGAGCGCATTGTGGCGTTTCTGCCAAGCCGTCAGGGCCGGTCCCCCGCCCCAGCTTTTGTGCATGATGCGCGCCTTGATGCCGAGACGGCGCAACCACTGCCTGCGCGCCCGTTTGGCGTACCCCTTATCGGCGTAAACCGCTTTCTCGTCGCCGCAGACAAGCTGATCCGCAGGCGTGGTGTCGTTGATGTTAGCGGGCGTCAGCAGGATTGTGCGGATCAACCGGCTGGTTTGATCAACGCCTGCGTGCAGCTTGTACCCATAATATGTTCCCCGTTTGCCTTTGCGCGCGGTCAGCGCCGCATCGCGATCAACAGCTTCACGCGTTCCATCCGCAGAACCAGGGCGGTAAGGCGTTTCAATCAGCGAGGCGTCAATCATCGTGCCTTGCTTGAGCAACAGGCCGCGCCCTTCAAGCTGGCGCGAGAACTCCGCAAACAGTTTCGAAGCAAGGCCCGCTTCGGCAAGGCGGTTGCGGAACCGGCACAGCGTTGTATGGTCTGGCGCCGCGTCATCCAGCCCCAAACCAATGAACCGGCGGAACGACATGCGGTCATTCAACGCCTCCTCAAGTCCCGCATCCGACAGTTGATACCATTGCTGCAGCAACAGAGCCTTCAACATCAGCAAGGCGTCAAAAGGCGGCCGCCCAGGCCCCGCCGGACCCAGCTTCACCAAAATCTTCTCAAACCGGTACCACTTCACTTCATCCGAAAGACGCTGCAAGGCCGCATTCTGCCCAACCTTCGGAGAAATCCATCCGTCCACAAATCCAAGCTGCATTGCATCCACTCAGTTCGATTCACCCACTACAGTGAATCACAAATACAGAATTTTGCAACGATCCCC
>JBEBFX010000062.1:0-17067 GCA_040081735.1 Alphaproteobacteria bacterium
CACAAGCAGAACGCCGATGGCGGCGGCGGCAATCCGGGGGGAGACAGGCAACCAGCTGGGATGGGGTAATTGCAATTGAAACTCTCTGACCTGAAACGGTAAGCCGGGATGGAACAAATTAAGAACTGAATTTAGTAAGCATGCTTACCTTATTGACCCTTGGGTCCCTGCGTCAAGCGATCCGCATTCCCGCTTTTCGGGCATGGACGGGGACCTGGCCGTGTGGCAAGACTGAAGCTGAAATTATGAATTGGAATGCAGTCTATGAAATTGTGTGACGCTGATATTGAAAATCACCTGGACGCAGGGATTCTCAAGATAAACCCGCGCCCCGAACCAAGCCGGATTGCCGGCGCATCCGTCGATCTGACCCTGAGCGGCAAATTCCGTATCTTCGATTATCATGCGGCGCCAGTGATTGATCTGGGTGGCCCACGCGCAGAACTGGACGCCCAGGTGGAACGCATCACCCGTGCAGAAGTGAACATTGCCGAAGGCGAGGCGTTCTATCTGCATCCCGGCGAGCTGGCGCTGGGCGCGACCATCGAGGTGGTGGAGCTGCCCGACAATATCGCCGGCTGGATCAATGGCCGATCCAGCCTCGCCCGGCTGGGCCTGATGGTTCATATCACGGCGCATGGGGTTGATCCGGGTTTTGCCGGGCCGCTGGTTCTGGAATTTTTCAATGCGGGCAAGGTGCCGCTGGCGCTGCGGCCGGGCATGCGGATTTGTTCGATCAGCTTCGAGCCGTTATCGGGCCATGCCATCCGCCCCTATAACAAGCGCCCCGACGCCAAATATCTGCATCAGCAGGGGGCTACCGGCAGCCGTATCGGGCAGGATTAAGCAGTTCCATCCTTGTGCCGCACCGAACTGAACTACACGCTACGGATCGTAATTTGCAAATGATTATCATTGACATTTTCTATAATAATAATAATCAATCTCATCAGTGTGCGCACATATTCAGCGGCGTCCATTTGAGCCTGATCAAGGCTCAGGTGTAACCGCACATTATAATCACTATTGACCAGCGTCGGCGAAAGCAGGCTTAAACGAGGGGGATACAGATATGAAAAAAATCAGGAATGGAAGGCGCTTGCGCCTAATGGCAACCGCAATGACGATAGGGACGGCAATGGCCTCATCCGCCATGGCGCAGGACGCGCTGCCCAGCCGCGAAGAAATGTGGCGTGTCATTCAGTCTCAGCAAAAGGAAATCGACGCCCTGAAGTCGGCCCAGGCCGGAACCCAGAAGCGTGTCGTTGCGGCGGAAGAAAAAGTCGAGGCGACGGGGGCCGTGGTGGCGCAGCAGATGGACAAGACCGATGCCGGCCCGGCCGGATGGTGGAACAGCACCAGTATCGGCGGCTATGCCGAAATGCATTATAATGGCGGCCGCAAGGATGAAATCGACCTGCACCGCTTTGTGCTGTTCGTTGAACATCAGTTTACGGATGATATCCGGTTTTTCTCGGAAGTGGAGATAGAACATACGGTGGCGGGCGAAGGCCAGAAAGGCGTTGCCCAGCTGGAGCAGGCCTTTGTGGAGTTTGACCTGGCCGGAAAGCAGAAAGCCCAGGCCGGTCTGTTCCTGCTGCCCATCGGCATTCTGAACGAAACCCATGAACCGCCAACCTATTATGGCGTTGAGCGTAATAATGTTGAGGTCAATATCATTCCGACCACCTGGTGGGAGGGCGGCGCACAGGTGCTCGGAGAACTGGGCGGCGGCTTCAGCTATAACGCCGCCGTGCATTCCGGGCTGGATGTGCCGACAACGGGCGCCAACGCCTTCCGCCCCCGCAATGGCCGCATGAAGGTAGCCGAAGCCCCCGCCAATGATCCGGCGATTACAGCCCGTCTGCGCTGGAACGGCATGGCGGGCGTTGAACTTGGCGTCAGCGGCCAATATCAGAATGACATCACCCAGAATGCGGCGGACACCGAGGCGTTTTTGATTGAAACCCACGCGGATGTCCAGCGTGGCCCATGGGGATTGCGCGCGCTTTATGCGCTCTGGGATATTGACGGCGCCGCCGCCAAAGCGCTGGGCCGCGACGAACAATATGGCTGGTACGCGGAGCCGTCCTACAAATTTCCTGTTCCCGTGGGCGAGATTGGCCTGTTCGCCCGCTATAGCAGATGGGATAATAATGCAGGCGATAACCGCGACAGCAAATTCGAACAGACCCAGATAGGCATGAATTTCTGGCCGAACCCCGGCGTGGTGCTGAAGGCGGATTATCAGTTCGATGACGCGCCAGCCAGCACGGCGGAGGATGATCGGCTGAATCTGGGTATCGGAGTGCAGTTTTAATACGCCATGAACTTTATCCGGGTCATCTTCGCCGCATGCTTCGCCCTTGTCATCCAGGCGCTGGCGGCCGGTGCGGACGTGTACCAGACACCGGAGAAATTTCTGACACAAACTTTCGGCGCAGGTAAAGTGCCTGCGCCGGAAATAGTCTGGATGACGGGCGCGCTGGCGGCACAGGCGCAAGCCGCCCTGGGGCACAAGGCGGCGGCCCTGCGGTTGCGGTATTGGGCGCTGGGTGCGCGCAGCGCATGGATACTGGATGAGATCGGCAAAACCGAAGCGATTACGGCGGGCTTTGTGATTGAAAACCAGAAGATCGCGCAGGTGCAGGTGCTGGAATTTAGAGAAAGCCGGGGCGGCGAAGTGCGGCATCCATTTTTTACCAATCAGTTCATTGGGCTTTCATTGCAGGAAAAGGGTCAGTTGAGCGAACCCGTTGACGGTATTTCCGGCGCCACCCTTTCCGTGCGCGCGATAGAAAGTATGGCTAAACTCGCTCTGGTGCTGGCCCGGCATGTGGCGCCAGCGCCGGGCCGGGCGCCATGAAGCCTGTTCTGCGCGCCCCGGCGCTGGCCCTCTGGCATCGCCGCGCCGGGCTGGCGGCAGGGTTACTGGTTGTTGTGCTTGCCCTCAGTGGCGTCGCATTAAATCATACCACGGCCCTTGGCCTGGACCGCCGGCAGATCGCCACCCCGTGGCTGATGCGCTGGCTGGGTCTGCCGCCCGATGAAGCCGGGCAGGTCTATGCAGCAGGCGCCCATAGGGTGATGGGGCGGGACAACAGGATATTTCTGGACGGGGCAATGCTCCCCCATGCGCTTGATGGCGTTGTAGGCGCGGTTGCAGTGGACAGGACCCTGATCGTCGCCGGACCGGCAGAACTGTTGTTGCTCACAGACGATGGCGCGCTGATTGAACGTATCACAGCACTTCCTGCCCCAATCCTGAAAATCGGCCTGACGCCGGCGGGGCGCGTTGCGCTTGGCGCCGCAGGAGACCGGGTTTTTACTTCGGATACGGACATGCTGGAATGGCGGCAGACCGGGGAAAAGGAAATCATGTGGTCTCTCCCTGGCTCGCCGCCTGCCGGTATTTCCGGTCAATATTCTGACAGCCCGCACGGCCTTAGCCTTGAGCGGGTAGTGCTGGAAGTGCATAGCGGGCGCATCATGGGAAAGTATGGCCCCTGGCTGATGGACGGGGCGGCGATATTGCTGGTGATGCTGGCGGCGACAGGTGTCCTCGGTTGGTTCCGTACCCGCAATGGCAATGGCGCGAACGATGCCCCCTGAGCCGCCCCCGCTGGTAACGCGCCGCCGCTTTATCTGTGTCACGGCAATGTTTACGGCGGGCAGTTTCATGTCATCCGCGCGAGGTGCCGCCTTACAGCCGGTGGCGTGGCATGGCCGGGCAATGGGCGCGGACGCGGCCATCACGCTATTTCATCCGCAACCTGAAATTGCCGGGGCCTTGCTGCTGCGCTGCGAGGCGCTGATCGGCGCCCTTGAAACGCAGCTCAGCCTGTTTCAGCCGGAATCGGCCTTATGCCGGTTAAACCGGGCCGGGTTTTTGAATGCGGCGCCTGAAGCGTTACTGGATATTCTGCGGCTGGCGTCAGACATTCATCTGTCCACTGAGGGTGCGTTTGATGTAACAGTGCAACCCCTATGGCGGTTATATGCAGGTCACTTTGCACAAGCCCGCGCAGACCCGCACGGGCCATCTCATGCGGATATCGCGGCGGCCCGCGCCTTGGTGGATGCCCGCGCCATCATAATCAAGAATCGCAAAATAGATTTCGCACGGCCTGGGATGGCCATAACCCTGAATGGTATTGCGCAAGGCTATATTACGGATCAGGCGGCGTTACTGTTAGGTGCAGCGGGTATGGAAAATGTGCTGATTGATCTTGGCGAATTTCGCGCGCTTGGTCCGCATCCCGCCGGACGGCCATGGCGCATTGGCATCCGCGATCCGTTGCACCCGTGGCGTCTGATGGATCGCGTCGCGATACGTCAGGGCGCCGTCGCCACATCGGGGGGATACGGCACGCAGTTTGACGCCAGCGGGCGGTTTCATCATTTGTTCGATCCGGCAAATGGGCTGCCTGCGCAGCATTATCAAAGCCTGAGTGTATATGGCCCGGATGCTGCGCGCGCCGACGCCCTGTCAACGGGGCTGAGCATTTTGCCGCTGGAAAAGGCCAAGGCTGTACTAAGCGCGCTCGGGGACGGGTGGGGCGGCTATTTCGTCACCCGGAACGGCGCCGTCGTCCGGCACAACTGGCCGGTTTAGGGTGTGGCTGGGGCAACGGGTTCACCGCGCCGGGCAGGGTTCCGGTCGATGGCGTGATCCCGCCTCCAGGCGTCCTTGCGGGACTGCATCTGTTCAAGACCGCGCCGCATGGCGGCGCGCTGTTCGCCGGTTACTTTCCGTGCGATATCTGCAATGGCGCCATGGGCCAGCAACCGGCGCGCAGTTTCGGCCTCCCGCAAGGCCGCCAGGGCCTTATCAAGCGCGCCCGGATCATACGGCTCTGCGCCAAGGCTATCCATCACCTGTTTGCGCGCCGCGCGTTCGGCGCCAATCTGGCCGCGCATCTGGCCCATATCGCCCTGCATCTGCCGCCTGAACTGCGCCTGAATTTCCGGCGGCAATTCATGAAACATTGCCCCCAACGCCATGCCGTGCGGCCTGAATTCCTGCGCCGCGCCGAAGGCCATCGGGTTTGCGTGCGTGCGCCACCGGCCGGCAACCCAAAGCCCGGCAAAAAACAGGTGAAGCCCAACAGATACGGCCAGGGCGATAGCCAAAATGCGTACGCTGTTATTCATGGTAATATTCCCGCATCTTCACTATCGCTGTTAAACGCCAGATCGGTCAGGTCATAACGCGCCGCCTGCTCGGCCAGGGAAGAATTCCCGGACAGGGCCGCGCCGGCGATGATCCCGAATAACAGTGACGCGGCCATGCCCATCGCAGGCTGCCAGAGGCTGGCGAATGGCCACACGGGGCGCCTATGACTGTGCGCGGACGGCGCCGCCGCTAAAATCCGTTCACGCAGCATTTTGGAAGGCGCGAGGACGCCGGGCAGCCCCAGCGCCGCATCCAGCTGCTCCGCCTCTGCGATCCAGTTCGCGGCTTGCGGATGCGCGGCCGCGAAAACAAGTGCGGCGGCGCGTTCGTCCTCTGGCCAGCGCGCGGGCGCACCGCCATAGGCCGCCAGCAGGGTTTGAAATCTTTCCTCATTCATGTGCCGCTCTTCCTCACGCATCATTTAAAAGCTCCAGGGAGTCGGACGCCAATAATTTTCGCAGGCCGCGCCGCCCGCGCGCCAGAAGTGATTCTACCGCCTCATCGCCGATACCCATCAGGCCGGCGGCCTCCAGATTGCTATGGCCCTCGTAATGGCAAAGCACAATTGCGGTGCGCTGCCGTTCGGGCAATGCCTGTAGCGCCTGCTCTACGCGCAACGCCGTTTGCCGCGTGATAAGAATGCTGTCGGCGGCGGGCGCCGGGTCGGCCGGCTCGTCAACGGTATCCAGCGCAACCGGTCCGGAGTGACGGGCATTCCGCCGATATCTATCCGTACACAGATTTACGGTAACGCGGTGCATCCAGGTGCTCAGCCGCGCGCGGCCCGTCTCCCATTCCGGCGCCTTGCGCCATGTCCGCAAAAATACTTCCTGCGCCACGTCCTCGGCGTCCGACGGGTTGCCCAGAAGCCGCGCCGCCAATGCAACCACGCGCGGTAAATGCCGGTCAGCCAACAGCGCGCAAGCGGCTGCATTGCCGCCGGCCGCTTGCGCCATCAGTTCATCATCCCCGGTGGCTGGCGTAATGGAACGGGTTACGGGCAGCGGCGTGATATTTTCAGCCGCCGCCCGCCAATCCGTGCTCATCGCCCCGGGCTTTGCCATGGACACAACAAATGCGCTGACTACTTTCCATCGCTCCCATGATGCATGCCGCCGCCCATGGCGTCCATGCCGCCATGGTGCTTGCCCCTCGCGGCTTTCATTTCATCGGGGGTCAGCTTGCCGTCGCCATTGGCGTCGGCATTTTTGAAAAAGGGCGGATCGAACGCCTGGATTTCGCTCAGCGCGACCTTGCCATCCTTATTGGCGTCGAAACGCCCGGCAAACCCGGTGAAATGCCTGTCCTGTCTGGCGCGCATCATGGCGGCGTGATGTTCGGTCAGTTCATTCGCAGAAATAAACCCGTCCTTGTCGGCGTCCGCACCGCCCAGGCGCTGCATGCGCGACGCGGCCATTTCATCCTTGGTCAGGGCGCCGTCATTATTGGTGTCGGTTTCCTTGAAATATTCTGCGCCCCTGCCGCCTGCCTGTGCGCTTGCGCTTAACAGCGCTGCCGACAGAATTAATATTGCCGTCGCTGCTTTGCCGGATGTGATGCGGATCGTCATTGGATGCTCCCTGGTTAGTCGAGGTTCTCATCTTATACACATGCTGCGCCCAATTCCCGTCGCGGGGTGAAGTAATATTATTGGCGGCTCTGCTTTGGCCCTTTTCAAACGCCCCGCTCTTCCCCCATACTGGGCGGCCCTGTGTCCTTTTTTCCGAGGAAAAGCCTATGACTGTACGCCTATTCGCCATGACCTGCGGCTGGTTGACGCTGCCAGCCAGGTTTATTCTGGACGGGACGCCGGGTGAGTTGCGCCTGCCGATCCCCGGCTATCTGATCGTGCATCCCAAAGGGAAAGCCGTATTTGACAGTGGTTTGCATACCAGTCTGCAAACTGATCCCTCGATCCGCCTGGGCAAGGAATTCGCCTCGATGACCAAGGTTGAGTTCAAGCCCGGCGAGGAATTGGGCGCGCGGCTGTCGGTCCTTGACGTGGCGCCGCAAGACGTTACCCATCTGATCAATTCGCATCTGCATTTTGATCATTCCGGCGGCAACGACCAGATTCCCAATGCGCAGGTGGTGATACAAAAACCCGAATGGGAAGCGGGTATGGACCCTGACCTTGCGGCGAAGAACGGGTTTGACAAGCGCAATTACGACCTTGGCCACGACGTCAAACAGATTCATGGCGAACATGATCTGTTTGGCGACGGCAGCGTCACGCTCATCCCCACCTACGGGCATACGCCGGGGCATCAGTCGATGAAGGTCAAACTTGCCGCCGGTGACGTGGTGCTGACCGGCGACGCCTGCTATATGCGCAAGACGCTGGAGGATCTGCACCTGCCCCACAAAAGTTTTCTGCATAATCGCGAAAGCATGCTGGCCAGCCTGCAAACATTTCGCGATCTGCAAAAACGCGGCGCCCGGATATTTTATGGCCACGACGCAGAGCACTGGGCAAAAGTCCCGCAGGCCCCGCTGGAAGTATTGTGAAGGATCAAATTATAAAGACGAATTAAAATAGCAACATCACCCCATTAATTCCCATCCAGCAGTTTTGCCACCAGCGCGTCGATCTTCTGCGCCAATCCTGTTTCAGTCAGGGCGGCGCGAACCATGCCTCTGGCGCGCTGAAATTTCACGCCTTCAGGAATTTCCAACTGGGCAGCAAGGGCCTCTGCCTCTGCCGCCGCCTCGGCGAGGGCGCGATGCAATTTGACCTTCGCTTCAAAGCGCGGGATGGGCAGGTTGAACATCACTTTGTCGAAATGGCGAGCGCCGAACTGACCACGCGCTTGCATTGTTTCAACTCGAGACCGGGCGGTTTCGCTATTGAGGATGGCCATCAAGTAGTGTCCTTCGCCTTCACTAGTGGAGGTCATCCAATAGAGCGCGTGTTCTACAACTGCGCGGGAATCTCTGAGCAGGCAGGCAGTAGGCAGTGAACCGGAAGCGGCGTAAACCACGCGCAAGTGAGCGATCGGGAATTGTGCAGAGAGTTTGCCATAATAGTCGAATTGCCCAATAAGACTCATATCAGATGACCGTTTGGCGTTCCAAACTGCCTCAGCTTTGCGCATCCAACTATGCAGGCCGTCGAAGCCACGATTAGCCGCCGCTTCCGCATTGAGGGTTATACCACTTGCGTCAACGGGGACCACACCTTCAAAGGGTCGAAAAATGCGGTAAGGCAGAATGCTTTCGCCCAACAACGTTGGCCGTAAGAACTCCGCCTCAACACGATTCTCAACACTAGGTAGATTTTTCCATGGCGGCTTTTCCAGATTATTGCGACGGCTTACAACTATCGGTGTGGACGGATCAGCGCCAAGACGCCCCATCGATTTGCGTTCGACAAGGCATAACATACGAGGTACCAGTGTCGCTCCATTTTTGAACAGTTTACGATAGTCTGAGCCGCCTTCGAAGGTTCCCACAGACTGCGCCGGAGCACCTTCGGTCACTTGCAAAAGTGCGTCGGCGATTGGCTCTGGCGCATCACGAAAAGAAAGTGTGCCGGAATAGGCCCGCACGGTGGCGGGAAGGGGCTGCGCGGTATTACGCCTGCGGCCAAACACAACACAGGACGGCACAGGGAACAGGGGTTGCACGGAGTCGTCCATGGTCCAAATTGCATCCCATGCAATTTTCACGGATGTAAACACACCACTGCGCAAACGCTCAAACTGGCCCCGGGTCAATGCCGCCATGGGGAGAACAAAGGCCAGCCGCCCGCCTGAACGCAGATAGAGCTGCGCGGCCCGTATGGTAAAAAGCCCGCTAAGATCGTTCTGGGTGGCGAATTTGCCGCCGACATAAACTTTCTCAGCCTTCGACAGTTCCTTGAAACGTTTTTGCAGATCGTCACTCATATGACGAAAGGCGAGCCATGGCGGGTTGCCGATCAGCACATGCGCCCAGCCGCCGGCCGCCGAATAGGCCAGCGGACGCGACAGATTGCGCGCGACATAGGCCCAGACCGTATCGCGGCCTTCGCGCCGCAGCTTGTCAAAGGTGACATAGGTCTTGCCTAAATCATTGATGGCAAGCTCCTGCTCGCGGGTCACGTCTGCACGGTAATGCTGTTCGGTAATGCGATACAGCGCCGCCTCGATCTGAAGGCGCGTCATGTCAGACTGCGAGCCGGTGCGCATGCGCTCGATGGCCTTGTCGAACAGAGCCGGATCGCGGCAGAAGGTTTCGGGAAAATCAAGCTGTTCGCGGCCATTGGCGTCTTTTTCGCCGCTTTTTCCATCACCAGCAATGGGGGGCGGCACGCGAATGGTGAGCTCCTTTCCCGCCATGAATTCAGAAATAGATAGTTGCATGGCGTCACCGAGATAAACCGGGATTGAAATCCCCCCTTTGCGGGTCTCAAGTGCAGGCGCCAGCGCCAGAAGATAGGTCACCCGCGCAATGATCACGGCAACCGGATGAATATCGATACCCGCCACATGCGCGCAAACCTCCAGCGCGCTTCTTTCTTTAGGCATATCCGCTTCAACGGCTTCAGTCAGAAAATTCCTGATCGCATGAAACAGGAAGGTGCCTGATCCACAGGCAGGATCAAGCACACGCTGTTCAATCGGACGCTCCACTGCATGCCGGACCATTTTCGCCGCCAGCCAGTCCGGCGTGTAATATTCGCCAAGGCCATGCCGTTGCTCGCGGTCGATAAGTGATTCATAGAGAACCTTGAGAACGTCGCTTTCAACTTCTGCAAGCCGAAAGCGCCGCACATGGTTCATGATCCGGCGCACCAACGCCTCACCTTCTGTGTTGGCCACAACCCAGTCAAAGAAGTCGCTTTCCACCGCGCCATTAATTCCCGCCGCCGTAAATGCCTCACCCGACAGCAGCTTTTTTGGATCGTCCTCGTGCATCTGCATGACCGCCAGCGCGATGCACTTTGCCACGACCACAAGATAAGTGTGCTGAAACCAGAGCGTGTCGCTCTCTACCTCGCGTCCATAGACATTCTTGAGAAGTTCCGCCCATAGCTGACGCTTCAACTGAGCGTCGGGACTGTATCTTAATGATTCCCACAGCGCCTGCAATTGCGCATTGACGCGATAATAAGCGACCGAATCATGGCCGAGTTCGGCGCGGATGGTCAGCGGATCAGGCGGCAATGAAGATTTCAGCGCCAACGCCCCGTCCAGCCAGGCGAGAAATTCGCCGGGCTTTGCAGGATCAAGCACCGTGCGTTTGATGGTGGCCAGCGCGCCGTTCGCTAATTCGAACACCGCCCATTTATGGCCGTCTGAGGCAATGCCGGTGAAACGCTGCTTTTCCTCGCGTTCACGGTCCGCCAGATAATCCGGCATTCGCCGCTCGACGTCCTGCCATTCCCGGTCGAGATCGCTTTTCGCCTCAAAGACGGTGCGCCCAATCAGCGCATCAAGCCGCCCGCGCACTTCGGGAACGCGGCGCTCAAACTCCAGCGCGCCAAGTTCCACGCCGAATTCTCCGACAAGCAGTTGCTGAAAGCCCGCCTTCACCTCGTCATGGCCGGGGCGGCCAGCAAGGTGGCGCAACAGATCGATTGTCGCTAGCGATTCGGTCATTCCTGCCCCTAGGGAAAACGTCAATAAGCTAATAGCCCAATCGTCAAGACCACGCTACAACAGATCATGCCTGAACTGCCCGAAGTCGAAACCATCCGCCGGGGACTTGCGCCGCGCCTGACCGGGCGGCGGATTGTGCGCGTTGATCTCAACCGGGCGGATTTGCGGTTTCCATTTGGCGCGGGGTTTGCGGACGGTCTGACAGGGCAGACCATTCTGGGCGTGGACCGACGGGCGAAATATCTGCTGATCGCGCTGCTGGACGGCGGCGCGTTGTTATCGCATCTGGGCATGACCGGGCGCTATTCCTTTGATCCGGAACCCCGGCCCCATGCGCATGTGGTGTTTCACCTCGATGACGGCGTGCGGCTGGTCTATAGCGACCCCCGGCGCTTTGGGTTCATGGACCTGATTGCGCCTGGGGCGCTTGCCGGTAACCGGTTTTTGCAGGGGCTTGGCATTGAGCCGCTGGGCAATGAGCTGAGCGGCGCGCATCTGGCGGGCAAGTTTGCCGGGCGCAAAACGCCGCTTAAGTCCGCACTGCTGGATCAGCGCATCATTGCCGGGCTTGGCAATATTTATGTGTGCGAGGCCTTGTTCCGCGCACGCCTGTCGCCGCGCCGTCTTGCGGGCACAGTGAAAGGCGCGCGGGCGCAAAAACTATCCGACGCCATCCGGGCGGTGCTGACGGAAGCGATCGCAGCGGGCGGCTCCACCCTGCGCGATTATGCGGCGGCGGATGGCCAGCTCGGATATTTTCAGCATGGCTTTGACGTCTACGGCCGCGAAGGCGCGCCCTGCAAACGCTGCCAGAAACCCATCGCGCGCATTGTACAGTCCGGCCGTTCCAGTTTCTTCTGCCCCGGCTGTCAGCGCTGAAACTTTCATGCTATAATTCACCCAACAGCTAACCGCGCGACACAGGAGCATCCGCATGGCCTATGAAAATATCATTGTTGAAACCCATGGCCGCGTTGGGCTGATCCGGCTCAACCGTCCGCAGGCGTTGAACGCCCTGTGCAAGGCCCTGATGGACGAACTGTGTCAGGCCATCGACGCCTTTGAAGCCGATAACGGCATCGGCTGCATGGTGATCACCGGCAGTGACCGGGCCTTTGCCGCAGGCGCGGACATCAAGGAAATGCAGCCCAAAACCTATATGGGCGTGTTCATGGAAGATTTCATCACCTCCAATTGGGAACGCGCTTCGCGCGCCCGCAAACCGGTGATTGCGGCGGTGGCGGGCTTTGCCCTGGGCGGCGGCTGCGAACTGGCGATGATGTGTGATTTCATTCTGGCCGCCGACACCGCCAAATTCGGCCAGCCGGAGATCAATCTGGGGGTCATGCCCGGCGCCGGCGGCACCCAGCGCCTGACCCGTTTCGTCGGTAAATCCAAGGCCATGGAAATGTGCCTGACCGGGCGCATGATGGACGCGGCGGAGGCCGAACGCGCCGGGCTGGTCAGCCGCATCATTCCCGCCGCCGATCTGGTCGCCGAAGCCCTGAAAGTCGCCGCCGGCATTGCGGAAAAATCCCTGCCCATCGCCATGATGGCCAAGGAATCCATCAATCGCGCCTATGAGGTGTCGTTAAGCGAAGGGGTGCGGTTCGAGCGCCGCCTGTTTCATTCCCAGTTCGCCACAAAGGACCAGAGCGAAGGCATGGCGGCCTTTATCGAAAAACGCCCCGCCAAATTCACCCACGAATAGGCGCAGCCAAGGCTGCCAGACCAGTTTGTGACCAGATCTGGTTCAACCCGGCCACAAACTGGTCTGGCGGATTACGTAAAATCCTTTTTGTCATTCTGGGGGGCGAAGTGTCCGGAGAATCTCCAGGCTTTTCAATGCCGCCCGGATTCTTGACTGCGTTCAGAATGACAATTCCGGGCTGTCAGCCGCCGGCTAAAATGGCCTTGACCTTTTACCCGCACTCAAAAAACGATCAACCCGGAAAGAACGTCTTCAGGATAAGCGCGGTGACGCCGCCAAGCAACATACCCATCATCCATTTGATCACAAATAATTCGCGTTCCAGGCGGACGATATCAGACTTGGTCGCCAATTGATGATCCATGGCCTCGGCAAATACCGTAACCAGCGCCTCGGCTTCAGCCTTGGCATGGGCTTCAGGCACACCCGCCGCACGCAGCTTTTCCACAAATTTGAGGGCATCGAAGGTTATCGTCGCCATGGACGGTAACCTATCATACTCGCCGCCTCCGGCCAAGATGTATGATGACGCCGCTCGCCCCTCGTGTCATCGCCCCTCTGCGCCCCCTTGTCATTGCCCGGCGTGGGGGCTGGTTACTGCCCAAACCCCTTACCCTTCCCTTACGCCAGCGCCACTAATCCCGGCAGAAACCTTACGCTGCCCGTGAGCAACTGGTGCGCTGCATGAGCGAAGACAAAACACCCCACGCAATTTCTTCCCCCATCGCGTCATTTACTGAAAAATCTGTGACCGCCGTCACAGACAAGACCCAGATAATTATGTTTTATTGCAATCATGAGATGGAAAAAACGAAATGTTCATCCGTCACACATAGATCAAATATCCAGATGTGGTTATTGAAACCAATGTTTTCGAATGTTAATTTCAATAATCAGGACAACAGGCAATTTTATATTCAAAATTGTCCAACAATAACTGCATTAACAGTGCATTAAACCGGAGAATGAACGTCATTCTTCCTAAATAAAACCAGTTGGTACAGCATAGTGCGTATCATATACATATATGGAGAGTGCAAAATGTTTAAACGCTTCTTACTTGGGACCTCTGGTTTGCTCGTTGCCGCCGGCATGGCGTCCACTGCCGCAAATGCGCTGATGATTGATGATTTCACCGACGGTCCCCAGGCCATCCAGATTATTGGTCCGCTTGCCGATGCTGATCCGGATGTCAATGTTACCCTGCTGGACAATGCCGGTGGACTGATGCCGACAGATGCCGGACCACATGCATCAATTCTGGGCGGCTATCGCGATATTTCGACGACACTGATCCACTCGCCCAACTCCTTCAGCGGCACCACGGCGCTTGGCGCCGTCAGCCCCGGCATTTTCAGCCATAGCCAGGATAACGGCGTCGCTTCGCACAGCTATATCACCTGGAACGGCCTGGAAGGCGGAGGCCTTAACGCCGATCTGACAGATGGCGGCAGTTCCTACAGATTTCACCTGCTCGTTCTGACCGCCGACGATGGCGTTGACTGGAGCCTCGAAGTAGCCGATGGCGACAGCAGCTTCCTGTACGGTTTTGAGAACAACGCCGATATTAACGCTCCGACCAGTCTGTACCTGCCCTTCGCCCTGTTTGCGGGGATTGATTTCACCGATATCCTTTCCATCCGGTTCGGCGCCAATGTTCTGAACACCGATAATTTCGACACCTCGGTCGGACTGCTTGAAACCGTTGGCGATGTGCCGGAACCCGCCAGCATGGCCCTGATCGGCGCGGGCCTGTTCGGCCTGGGCGGAATCACCCGCCGCCGCAAGGTTGCGTAAGGCTGGCTCACCCTCCGTGTCATTGCCCGGTTTAGAGCGTTTTGTGATCTGATTAAAACAAGCCTGGCTTTCTCGCATGTTGCCGATCCCCTCTCGCCGCGCTAGCGCTGGCGCAGCGGGCCCTGTTCCTCCCCTTTGCAAGGGGAGGAAACCTCGACGCAAACACCTCCTCCCCCGGAAAGGGGGAGGTTGGGTGGGGGTCCGATTCAATGTGAAAACAAAATGCGCTATCCGGGCAATCCACAACCCCAAACTCCGTTTTGCCACGAAAATTTTTATATTCCATTAACTTCCCGCTTGATTCCTGGGTACGCCTGAGTTACCTTGATCATACATAAAAACAGGTTGGGTCGGTAACCGTCTATAAAGGCGGATCAAAGGTTCTTCTGCAGGTTTCACATTGACTCTGTTCGGGTCTTATTTACAAAGGGATATCCCATGATTAAAAAGTTTACCTACGGCATAGTAGCGACTGGATTTGCGGCGCTTCTCACCACCACCGCCGCGAACGCCCTGCTCATTGACAGCTTTATGGACGGCACCCAGGCAATCAGGATCGTCGGCCCCGAGGCTAATCCGGGCGGCGCCGATCCTTCTGTCACACTGCTGGACAACGCTGGCGGCGACGCGGCAACGGAGGCCGGACCTCATGCAACCATCCTTGGCGGTTATCGCGATATAACGACGCAATTAATCGGGTCGCCCAATTCTTTTAGCGCGACGACCTCGCTGGCTTCCATCAGCGACGGCGTATTCAGCCACAGTCAGGATTCGGGCGTAAGTTCACACACCTATGTCACCTGGGACGGGCTGGAAGGCGGGGGCGTTAGCGCCGATCTGACCGACGCGGGCGCATCATACAGGTTTCACCTGGTTGTTTTGACGGCCAATGACGGCGTTAACTGGAGCATCGAAGTGACAGACGGCGACAGTTCCGATCTGTATGGTTTTTCCAACGTGGGGGAAACAACTTCGGCAACTGATCTCTATATCCCGTTCGCCCTGTTTTCGGGAATTGATTTCACCGATATCGTCTCTGTCCGCTTCGGCGCGAACGTGACCAACATCGTGGATTTTGACACATCGGTCGGGCTGCTTGAAACCGTTGGCGATGTTCCTGAACCTGCCAGCATGTCCCTTCTGGGCGCCGGCATCATGGGCCTCGGCTATTTCGGCAAGCGCCGCAAGGCCTAGGCTTTACACTTCTTCCTTCCCATTCCGGGCAGGCAAAAAACGGCGGTTCTTAACGGGCCGCCGTTTTTTATTTGCAGGTGACCCCCTCCCCATCGTCATTGCGAGCCGAAGGCGCGGCAGGTCGTGACCATGGTCACACTAAATTTTATATTTGGTTAACTTTCCCCTGCTTCCCAGCGTGCTTCTGATCTAGTCTGGGGAAACATAAAAACTGGTTGGGTTGGGACCGCTTTTTTTGCGGGGCTTAGGGTTTTCGGCAGCACGTTTCAAATTGACCCTGTCCGGGTCTAATAGACAAAGGGGATATCCCATGATTAAAAAACTTGCTTTTGGTATCGCAGCGACAGGTATTGCGGCGCTTCTCTCCTCCACCGCCGCGAATGCGACTTTGTATAATTTTTACGACGTGCTCCTTGGCGTCAACGAAGTTCCGGCCAATGCGTCGACGGCGACCGGTACTCTGACCGGCAGCTATGATGATGTCAGCAAGTTCTGGGAATGGACCTATGATGTCACTTTTGTGGGGGATCTGGGCACCATTGAAGATGGCCACGTTCACGGTCTGGCCGGCGCGGTTGGTTTCAACGCCCCTATCCTGTTTGATCTAAGCTTGATGGCGGCGGCTGGCGTGTCAGAACCTGATGGCACATTTGAACCAACGGATTCGCTTTATACCTTTGAACTGGATATGGATTCTGCGCTAGGCTCAGCGCTTCTCGGCGTGGTCGGCGTCTCGCTGGCCCAATTTGAAACGGCGCTTCTGGGCGAAGACCTTTATCTGAATCTGCACACCACAGACATTCCGACAGGCGAGATTCGCGCAAACTTCCTGCTAGTGAATGATGTGCCGGAACCCGCCAGCATGACCCTGCTGGGCGCCGGCATCATGGGCCTCAGCTATTTCGGCAAGCGCCGCAAGGCCTAGGCTTTACACTTCTTCCTTCCCAACCCGGGAAGACAAAAACGGCGGTTCTTAACGAGCCGCCGTTTTTGTTTGTAAGTAACGCATAGCATAGCCCAGTTCCAAGCCACCGGTTTGTCATCCTGAACGAAGTGAAGGATCCCCGCCACAGACAAGATCTTTCACTTCGTTCAGGATGACATTGTTTTCTCTGGATGACCATGGCTCCAAACATAGGGCCTCTGGATTGCCGCGCCTTTGGCTCGCAATGACGCTGTTGGATTGTTCATGCGCCATTACTTCTGCGCTATATTGTCATGCGAGAGGATAAAAAATGGCTGATAATGTAACCAACGAGCTGATCTACGAGATCCTGAAACAACTTCAGACGGATATGGCGGCTGTCACGATAACACTGGCCGACCATACACGCCAGTTTATCCGTGTCCGTGAAGAACTTAACGGCCTGCGCGGCGATGATATCCGCCGCAGAGTTTTGCAGGCGCAGATGGACCATCGCCTGGAACGCATCGAAAAGCGCCTCAGTCCGTCCGACGCCTGAGCCGCCCGGAAATATCCATCCCTCTGTCATTCCCTGTCTGCGCCAGGGCGGCAAACCGGAATCTTGTCCGTTCAAGCCGCGCCATTTGCCCCCTCCCCTATCCCCTCCCCACAAGGGGGATGGGAAGTGATCGCTGAAACTCCG
>JBEBFX010000063.1:0-17064 GCA_040081735.1 Alphaproteobacteria bacterium
GTTTACCGGAAGACGGGATATGGGTGTCTTGCGGTTGATGCCGAAGTGCGGCCGAATATCATTGTAATCGTGCAGGAAGGGCCAGAGGGCTCCGGCCCGGCCGGAAGAATTTTCGCAGGCTCTCGCATAGGCCCATTCACGCGGTGACGTCTGTACGAAGCGCCCGGCTTTGCGATTGGTTCCGGGGGTGTAAGCTCTGGCGCCTTTGTGTTTGATTTTGGGCAGGCGCAGCGCTTTGGCATAACGGTAAGAACGAAAGCTGACGCCATTACCGGTCATGACGGCGTGCACCTTGATCCCGTGCGCACGCAGGAAGCGCAGGGCATTCAGCAAAAAGCCGATGCACGATTTACGTTTCTCATCGGGGCGGATTTCCGCGTAAGCCAGCCGTGCGTGATCATCAGCGGCGAGCTGCACATACTCCCGGCCATGGCCGCCCTGCTTGCGGCCTCGCGGGTTGCTTTGCCCGGCGCGCTCACCGGTGATGCGATGGCCAACGCCTTCGATGCGGTCAGGTTTTTTGATGTCGATAAGGATCATGCCGCCGGGCGCATCTTTTTCGCAATTGCCGTGAGAACCCCACCCTGGACGATTTATTTTATCGCTTGACAACATCCATATATCCATTATATTGGAAATATGGAATCAAAGGACGTCATACAGGCCCTGTCGGCTTTGGCGCAGGAAACCCGGCTTGCGGTGTTCCGGCTGCTGGTTCAGGCAGGGCCAGCGGGTTTGCCTGCCGGGGAAATCGCTGCGCGGCTGAACTGCCCTTCCAACACGCTGTCCTTCCATTTACGCGAACTCAGCCATGCGGGCCTTGTGCGCGCGAAGCGCCAGAGCAGATCCATCATCTATGCAGCGGATTTCGGTGCGATGCAGGGCTTGCTCGGATTCCTGACAGAAAATTGCTGCACCCTTTCACCGGACGCATCCTGCAATGTGGACACACAAGGCTGCGTATCATCACCCAAACTGGAGGAGCACTTCTCATGAAACGCCTGCATGTAAGCCTGTCGGTCAAGGATATTGATGAATCCATTAAATTCTACACCCATCTGTTCGCGTCGCACCCAACGGTGCAGCGCGATGATTACGCCAAATGGCTGCTTGATGATCCCCGCGTGAACTTCTCCATCGTCGGCCCTGCTGATGCGCCGGGGCTCAGCCATCTTGGCATACAGGTGGAGTCGCAGGCGGAGCTGGAGCAGGTGCACACTCGGATGCGCAATACGCAGGGCCCGGTCACTGACGTTGCAGAAACAACCTGTTGTTATGCGCGCGGAAAAAAAGGCTGGGCCATCGATCCGCAGGGCGTGGCCTGGGAAGGATTTTTCACCCATGAGGACGGGCTGCAACAATTCGGTAACGCAACTGCGCTAGAGATGCCGCCAGTAGTGGCGGATAAGCCTGTGGGCCAGGCCAAATCCGGGTCGGCCTGCTGCGTATAATCGGGGGGCGTTATGGAGCCAAAGAACGTTTTGTTTCTATGCACAGGAAATTCCGCCCGAAGCATAATGGCGGAATCCATCCTGAATTTTTACAGTATGGGCCGTTTTAAGGCCCATAGCGCCGGCAGCCATCCGTCAGGGACGGTTCATCCGATTGCACTGGAAACCTTGCAGATGGGCAAAATGCCCATTACCGGGTTGCGCAGCAAATCCTGGGATGAGTTTGCGGCGCCCGGGGCGCCCGAACTGGATTTTGTGTTTACAGTTTGCGACAGGGCGGCAGGTGAAGTCTGCCCGATATGGCCCGGCCAACCAATGACCGCCCATTGGGGATTTCCGGACCCTGTGGCCTTTGAAGGCAATGAAACGGAAAAGCGTGTGTTATTTCAGGAAGTTTTCCGGCAAATCCGCACCCGCATCGAACTGTTCATCAGCCTGCCCCTGACAAGTCTTGACAGGTTATCGCTACAACGTAAGCTGGACGAAATTGGCAAAAATTAGCCAATATTTCAAAGCTGTCAATCCGGGAGCGCGGCCATTACTATCTCTAAACGTCTGACTGCCGAATTTACCGGCAGCGCCTTTTTGCTGGCCACCGTTATTGGGTCAGGCATTATGGCCGAGAACCTGGCAGGCGGGAATATCGCGCTGGCGCTGCTCGGCAATACGCTTGCCACCG
This sequence comes from Alphaproteobacteria bacterium, assembly GCA_040081735.1. Lineage (GTDB taxonomy): Bacteria > Pseudomonadota > Alphaproteobacteria > UBA11222 > UBA11222 > UBA11222. Next base: position 2,131 of record JBEBFX010000063.1, read on the forward strand.
GCGCGATACTGGTGGTGCTGATACTGATATTCGGCCCGGTATCCGGCGCGCATTTCAACCCTGCGGTCACGCTTGCGTTTCGCCTGCGGGGTGAAATTAGCACTTCTGACACGGCGCTGTATATTCTGGCGCAGATCGCAGGCGCCCTGACGGGCATGGTAGCGGCGCATTTCATGTTCGAGGCGCCCCTGTTGCAGGTTTCCACGCATATCCGGTCTGGCCCGGCCCAACTGATATCGGAATTCATCGCCATATTCGGTCTGATGGCGGCCATCTTCGGCTGCGTGCGGTTTCGCCCGGACGCGGTTCCCTTTGCGGTAGGTCTGTATATTACAGCCGCTTACTGGTTTACGTCCTCGACCTCGTTCGCAAATCCATCTGTCACTATCGCCCGCAGTTTTACGGATAGTTTTTCCGGCATCCGGCCTGAAGACGCGCCCCTGTTCATTGTAGCGCAACTGATCGGGGCTGTGTTTGCGACCCATGTCTTCGGCTGGTTATTCGCGGCGGATAAAACCTGACCCGCCATCGCTTCTTGACAGGCGCAACTAATCCACAGGCGGAAAGCGGTCATAAATAGGCAGCGTGTGCGCGTGTTCCATCCAGCTAATTCGTTCTGCGACCTGGATGTGGGCCTGGGCCGGAATGGCAGACGGATCATCACAAGTTGCGCTTTGAATGTCGATCAGACCCGGCAGATGGTCCGCATTGAAATAGAACAGCCCGCTGCCGCACTCAGGGCAGAAATGCCGGCGGCCATGTTCCGAGGACCGGTAGATCTTGGGCGCACCCTTTGTCACACTGACCGACTCCTGTTGATAGGTAATCCAGCCGACCATCGGCGCGCCGGCGTGCCGCCTGCAATCACTGCAATGACATAGGGTGTGAAGGATCGGGTTACCCTCAGCCTGATAGCGAACTGAGCCACAATGACATCCACCCGTGATAACCATGCGACCCCCGGATAGTGCTGATTTGATCTGATCAAAGGAAGAATGAAGGATAAATTATGTCCAGGCTGGCGGCAATCGAAAAGCCTTCAACAGGTGATCATCTACCGCGCTCCACGCCATAACGCGACCTCTTCCCTTGCCGCCCAAGCCACAGTGGGCTATCAATCGGCTGACAAAAGGAATTTCACGGGAGACTTTGATGCGTAATCTAACCCACTTTATCGGCGGCAAACATGTGCAGGGAACCAGCGGGCGCTATGGCGCGGTGTTTGACCCCATGACCGGCGAGACCCAGGCGAAAGCCCCGCTGGCCAGCGCCGATGAAATGCGTCAGGCCATTGATAACGCCGCAGCGGCGTTTCCACGCTGGGCGGCGGAAAATCCGCAAAAGCGCGCACGGGTGATGTTCCGGTTCAAACAGCTGGTTGAAGACAATATGGATCAGCTGGCCGAAATGCTGAGCCGCGAACATGGCAAGGTCATTGCAGATTCCAAAGGCGATATTCAGCGCGGCCTCGAAGTCATCGAATTCGCCTGCGGCATTCCGCACCTGAGCAAAGGCGAATTTACCGAAGGCGCCGGCCCCGGCATTGACATGTATTCCATGCGTCAGCCCCTGGGGGTATGCGCAGGCATTACGCCGTTCAATTTTCCGGCCATGATCCCGATGTGGATGTTTGGCGTCGCCATTGCCTGCGGCAATACCTTCATCTGCAAACCATCGGAAAAAGACCCCTCGGTGCCGCTGCGCCTGGCCGAACTGATGAAAGAAGCAGGCGCGCCCGACGGCGTGCTGAATGTCGTCGTCGGCGACAAGGAAGCGGTTGACACCATCCTGACCGACCCGCGCATTCAGGCCGTCAGCTTTGTCGGCGCAACCGCGACCGCGCAGTATATTTACGCCACGGCCGCCGCCAACGGAAAGCGCGTGCAGGCCATGGGCGGCGCCAAGAATCACATGATCATCATGCCCGACGCCGACATGAACCAGGTCAGCGATGCGCTGATCGGCGCATCCTACGGTTCGGCGGGGGAACGCTGCATGGCGATCTCGGTTGCGGTGCCGGTGGGCAAAGGCACCGGCGACGCGCTGATTGCGGCGCTGCGCCCGCGCGTTGAAGCCCTGAAAGTGGGGCTGTCCACGGACCCGGAAGTGGATTACGGCCCCATGGTCACCGCCGAGCATCTGGAAAAGGTGAAGGGCTATATTGAAACAGGCGTCAGGGAAGGCGCGAAATTGGTGGTCGATGGGCGCGGTTTCAAACTACAGGGCTATGAGAACGGCTTTTACATGGGCGGCTGTCTGTTCGACGACGTAACCCCGGATATGCGCATCTACAAGGAAGAGATTTTCGGCCCGGTCCTGTGCGTATCGCGCGCCGATGATTTCGAAGCGGCCCTGCGTTTGCCCAGCGAACATCAATATGGCAACGGCGTTTCGATCTTTACCCGCGACGGCGATGCGGCGCGTGAATTTGCGTCCCGCGTACAGGTTGGCATGGTCGGCATCAATATCCCCATTCCGGTGCCGCTGGCCTATCACAGCTTTGGCGGCTGGAAGCGTTCGGCCTTTGGCGACACCAACCAGCACGGTATGGAAGGCGTAAAGTTTTACACCAAGATCAAGACCGTCACCGCCCGCTGGCCGGCCGTTGGCGTGCGCAGCGGCGCCGACTTCACCATACCGACGATGAAATAATCTTTTGAATGCAGGGACCGCGCGCCGTCTATCGCGAACGCGTGCAATCGGGTCAGGTTAAACCTGACCCGGCGCAGGAATTCGCCATCGAAAAATTGCAGGCTTTGGAGGATGCGCTGAAGGCATACGGGCGCACCAGGCGCAATCATATGCTTGAATGGTTTGGCCGTGAGCCGCCGCCAACCCCCAAAGGCCTGTATCTGTGGGGCGAGGTTGGCCGAGGCAAAAGCATGCTGATGGATCTGTTTTATGAAACAGTCCCGCTGGCGCGCAAGCGCCGGGTGCATTTTCTGCAATTCATGCTGGAAACCCACGAAGCCATTCATGCCTGGCGCCAGGCTAATAAACGCGGCGAAATTTCCAGATCGGCAAAGACCAACGGCGATGATCCCATCGCCCCGGTCGCGCGCGCTATCGCAGACAAGGTGCAATTACTGTGCTTCGATGAATTCCAGGTGTCCGATGTCGCCGACGCAATGATATTGGGGCGCCTGTTCACAGCGTTGTTCGAGCATGGGGTGGTAGTCGTGCTGACGTCGAACCGCGCCCCCGACACCCTCTATGAAGGCGGACTGAACCGGCAATTGTTTGTACCGTTCATTGAATTGTTAAAAGAACGCCAGGATGTGATTCAGCTGATCAGCCCCACCGATTACAGACTGGCGCGGCTCAGCGGCCATCCGGTCTATCATTCGCCCCTGGGGCCGCACAGCGACGCGCAGATGGATGCGGCCTGGCTGCGATTAACCGATGTGCCGCGCGGCAAACCCATGAAACTTGAGGTGCAAGGCCGAAAACTGCTAGTGCCCCAGGCCGCCAGCGGCGTGGCGCGGTTCAGCTTTGCCGAACTATGCGAGGCCGCCGTGGGCGGGCCGGATTATCTCCAGATCGCCTGGACGTTTCACACCGTGCTGCTGGATCATATTCCGCGCATGGAACGGGGCAATCGCAACGAGGCGAAACGCTTCGTCACCCTGATCGACGCGCTCTATGACAATCACGTCAAGCTGATCTGTTCCGCTGGCGGCCCGCCTGATGCGCTGTATCCTGCGGGCGACGGCAGCTTCGAATTCGCCCGCACCGTATCGCGCCTGATGGAAATGCAGTCGGTCGAATATCTCGCCATGGGGCATGCGGTATAATTAATTCCTGCTCTCTGATCCCAGCCTAAGGCATAGAAATCATCAAATAATCACGCTTGACGTTATTGATGCGATGCGTTACTGATTTGCCGTGGCGATCAGGACCTTTAAATGTTCCTATACTGAAACCCTGTTCACCCTGCAAAGGGTAGCCAGGTTCGTGAATATTGAGCGCCCGGCATTGCGCAAACTCAAGCAGCTTGATCTGGCCCGGCGTATCGAGGATTTACGCGCCCCGCCCGCGAACCGGCTTGAGCTTTTGAAGGGCGATCGCGCTGGGCAATGGAGCATACGCATAAATGATCAGTTCCGCATCTGCTTCCGCTGGACGGGTATGGATGCCGAAAATGTCGAAATCGTGGATTACCACTGATTAGTATGGAGACAGGCATGGGCAGGAAATTGAAACCGGTTTCCCCCGGCGAGATGCTGGCGGAGGAATTTCTGAAACCACTGGGGATGAGCAATTACCGGCTGGCGAAAGAAATTGCTGTGCCAGCTCAGCGCATCGGCGAGATCATCGCCGGGCGGCGCGCCGTAACCGCTGATACAGATTTGCGCCTGTGCCGGTTTTTTGGGCTTTCGGACGGCTGGTGGCTGCGCCTGCAGGCGGATTATGACACCCAAATTGCGAAATCCGCGCTCGCCAAAACACTGGCGAAGATCAAACCCTGGTCAGTATCGCTGGTGGATTACCTCCCCTGATCTGATATAGTCTGCGCGGGAGGCTGGCGGCGGGCGTAATTCCCGCCAACCCGGTCAGGTCCGGAAGGAAGCAGCCGTAACGGATTCGTTGCGCGTCGCCGTTCAGCCTCCTACTCGCCGCGCAGGCGCTGTGGGCCTGCGCCCAAACCCCATGATGGTCTGCCCGCCCCGATGGATGACACCGCACTTACCGGCCTGACCCATGACGAACCGGCTTTGGGCCTGGAAGGCGGAGGTGCTGTGTCCGGGGCAAGTGCGGGCGCGCCCGCCTATCGGGTGCTGGCGCGCAAATACCGGCCGCGCAGCTTTGCCGAACTGATCGGCCAGGAAGCCATGGTCCGCACACTGCGCAACGCCATCGCCAGCGGGCGGCTGGCGCACGCCTTTATTTTGACGGGAGTGCGCGGGGTCGGCAAAACCACCACGGCGCGCATTCTGGCCCGCTGCCTGAATTATGAAAGCCCTGACGGACCGTCCGGCCCGTGTATCCAGCCGCCCCATGACGGCGTCCATTGCGCGGCGATTGCGGAATCGCGCCATGTTGACGTGATCGAAATGGACGCAGCGTCACGCACCGGCATTGAAGACATCCGCGAGATCATCGAAGGCGTGCGCTATCGCCCCGCCAGCGCGCGCTATAAAATCTATATCATTGACGAAGTGCACATGCTGTCCAGGGCGGCGTTCAACGGTTTGCTCAAAACCCTGGAAGAGCCGCCGCCTCATGTGATTTTCATTTTCGCCACCACGGAAATCCGCAAGGTGCCGGTGACCGTTCTGTCGCGGTGCCAGCGCTTCGACCTGCGCCGGGTCAGCGTGGCAGAATTGACGGCGCATCTGGCGCGCATTGCGGCGCTGGAAAATTGCGTGCTGTCGGACGGCGCGCCAGGCCTGATCGCCCGCGCCGCCGAGGGTTCGGTGCGCGACGCCCTGAGCCTGCTGGATCAGGCGATTGCCCATGGCGCAGGCGATGTATCCGAGGCCCAGGTGCGTGACATGCTGGGGCTGGCTGACCGGGCCCGGGTGTTTGATCTGCTGGAACATGTGTTGCGGGGCGACCTGCCGTCTGCTCTGGGCGCATTGCAGGCCCAGTATGACGATGGCGCCGACCCGGTGGCGGTGCTTCAGGATATGCTGGACATTGTACATTGGCTGGCCCGCATCAAGGTGGCCCCGCTGGCCGCCGAAGACCTGGGCCTGCCCGAGGCCGAGCGCCAACGGGGCCGGGACATGGCGCAAAAACTGACGGTGCCCGTGCTTGCCCGGGCATGGCAGTTTCTGCTGAAAGGCCTGAGCGAAACCCGCGAGGCGCAGCACAGTCTGGCGGCCGCGGAAATGGTGCTGGTGCGGCTGGGCTATGCCGCTGATTTGCCCAGCCCCGCCGATCTGATTGAGCGCTTGCGCACCAATCCCGTCCCGGCGCCGGCCATGGCCCCTGCGCCACACCCGCGCGGCGGCGGTCCCCAGGCGGCCATGGCGGATGCGATCCCGGAACCTGCTACGCCGCTTACCGCACCCGTCGCCAATAGGCCGCCGATGCCCCGGAGCTTTCTCGAAGTCGTGGCGTTGGCCGCACAGCACCGTGATATCAAATTGCAGACGGCCCTGACCCGTGACGTGCATCTGGTGCATTTCGAAACCGGCCGCATAGAAATTCGTCCCGGTCCCGCCGCACAACCGCAGCTGGCGGCGCATTTAATGGAGCGGCTGTCCCAGTGGACCGGCGCGCGCTGGATTGTCAGCGTCAGCAACAACGCCGGCGCGCCCACCGTTGACGAAGCAACCTTCAGCAGCGCTCAGACACGCGCGGCTGAAGCGCTGCGCGACCCGCTGGTGCAGGAAGCCCTGAAATTTTTCCCCGGCGCCGAAATTATTGCCGTGCGCGACACAGGAGAGACTGTATGAAAGATATGAGCAAGCTGTTCAAACAGGCCCAGGAAATGCAATCGCGCATAGGCGAGATGCAGGCCAAACTGGAGCAAATGGAAGTGCGCGGGGTTTCCGGGGGCGGCATGGTTGCCGTTACCCTGAATGGTAAAAACATGCTGCTGAAGGTGGAAATTGATCCCGCTCTGTTGCTCCCCGATGAACGGGAAATTCTTGAAGATCTGATCGTGGCCGCCCATAACGACGCCAAATCCCGGCTGGACGCCAAACTGCAGGACGAAATGTCAAAATTGACCGGCGGCATAAGTTTGCCACCCGGTTTCAAACTGCCTTTTTGATGCGCAATGATCCAACGGGCGCGGAAATTTCCCGCCTGATTACCCTGCTTGCCAAACTGCCCGGATTAGGGCCGCGTTCAGCGCGGCGCGCCGCGCTGTATCTGATCGAACGCAAGGAAAGTCTGTTGCGCCCGTTGTCCGGGGCCATGGCGGAGGCGGCGGAAAAAATCAGCCCCTGTCAGATATGCTATAATCTGGACAGCGTCGATCCCTGTGCGATCTGCGCCGATCCGCGCCGCGACAGAACGCGCATCTGCGTAGTCGAACAGGTCAGCGATCTGTGGGCGCTGGAACGCGCAGGCGCATTTGCGGGCCTCTATCATGTGCTGGGCGGCACGTTATCGGCGCTGGATGGCGTAGGCCCGGAAGAGCTGAATATTGCCGGCCTGCTGACCCGCATCGGCTCGGGTCAGGTCAGTGAAGTGGTGCTGGCCCTGAACGCCACCGTCGATGGGCAAACCACCCTGCATTATCTGAATGACCGGCTGGCCCGGCGGGGCCTGCGCGTATCCGGTCTGGCGCACGGCGTGCCGGTTGGGGGCGAGCTGGATTATCTTGATGACGGCACCCTGGCGGCGGCCATGCGCGACCGCCGCGATTTTTAAGTGTGCTAATTTATCATCGAGGCAACAGCCAGCACTGCGACCAGAAATGCCGCGATACCCCATACGCCCATCGATTTATTCTGAGTTCTTTCCATGGCCTGTTCCCGTTCATCTCATCAGGTTCCGGAATATATATAACGGCATACCCGCTCCTTGATCTGAGACGGCCGTCACAGCCAGATGAAAATTTATGGCGAAAAAGTGCTCAATTCGCCGTCAGCGTGCGCGCTGTCACACTGCCAACGGGAAGTTCCTCCGGCCCTGCGCCGTCAGTTAGCTGTATCTGTTCGATTTTATCTATGCGGCTGACGATCTTGTCGGTGGATATTTCGATCTCCCGAATATCTTTTTCGGCACTGGCAAAATGCGTGCGCAAATTCTCGGTGCGCTTTTGCAACCGCTCCACATCCTTGAAAAGCGTCAGCACTTCCTTCTGAATAACCCCCGCCTGTTCGCGCATCCGCACATCTTTCAGAATGGCCCGCATCGTATGCAGTGTCGCCCACATGGTTGAGGGCGACACAATAAAAACACGGCCCTTGTGACCATATTCAACGACCTGCGGGAAATTCGCATGCAGTTCCGCATAGACCGCTTCGGAGGGCAAAAACATGATGGCCATTTCGGCTGTTTCGCCCGGCACAATATAACGTCCGGAAATATCATCCACATGCTTGCGCACATCGGCGGTGAAAGCCCGCGCCGCCAGCGCCCGTGACGCATCGTCGCGCGCCTCACGCAGCGCCCGATAGGCTTCTAACGGAAATTTGGAATCAATCGCAATGGAGCCGGGGGGATTTGGCAGCGTGATCAGACAGTCGGCCCGTTTTCCATTGCTGAGCTGGGCCTGTAATTGATAGGCCGGCTGCGGCAGCATATCGCGCACCATATCCCCAAGCTGTACCTCGCCAAACGCGCCGCGCGCCTGTTTGTTGGACAGAATATCCTGCAACGACACGACCTGACCGCTTAGCTCGGTCAGATTGCGTTGCGCCTCGTCAATCACCGCCAGGCGTTTTTGCAGTTCGGTCATCGACTGGGCGGATTTTTCCGTGGTCTCGATCAGGCTGTCGCCAACACGTTTGCCCAGCGAGTCCAGCCGCTCATTCAGGGCAAGGGTCTGGGCGTTTTGAGAAGTGTTCTGGCTATCCAGCAAGTTTTTGCTTACCGCGTCCAGCCGCTCATTTAATGCTTTGGTGAGGGCAGCCTGAGCACTTGCGCCGGTGTCAGATATTTGCGCCATGCGGCCTGACAATTCCGACTGGGCAGTGGCGAGCAAGGCAAGCGCCGAGGCAATCTGCGGATCCGTGGCCAGTTGGGCCGGGCGGGCCAGCCTGAGCACCGTATAACCTATGCCCGCCAGCACCAGCACACCAACGATCCAGGCCAAGATTTCCACACGCTATCCCCTGACTGATTCTAACCATCCCCATTATAGCACGGCGCGCATGCTTGACGATCAGGCCGTGACGCCATATGTCATGCCTGTCATGGCAGTTCTACCCATATTGACCGCCCCCGATGCGCGCCTGAAAATGGTCTCAAAACCGGTTGATACGGTTGACGGCGGGGTGCGCGCGCTGATGGATGACATGCTGGAGACCATGTACGCCGCCCCCGGCGTCGGTCTGGCCGCCATTCAGGTCAACGTAGCGAAGCGCATTATCGTGATGGATCTTGCCCGGGATAAAGAGCCGCCGCAGCCGCGTTTTTTTGTGAACCCGGAAATCACCTGGCGATCCGAAGAGATGACGCCCTATTCCGAAGGCTGTCTGTCATTACCGGATTATTTCGACGCCGTGGAAAGATCAACTTCCATCCGGCTACGCTATCTTGATTATGACGGCAAACCCCATGAAGAACTGGCCGAAGATTTGTTCGCTGTCTGCTTTCAGCATGAAGTGGATCATCTGGAAGGCGTGCTGTTCGTCGATCATCTGTCGCGTCTGCGCCGGGACGCCATCTTGCGAAAACTGCTGAAGGCGCGGCGGCAATCCGCGCACGCTTAATCGCGTCCGATTATTTAACGGAATGTGCCATCGATGCGTCTGGCTTTTATGGGAACCCCGGAATTTTCTGTGCCTTGCCTGCAAGCGCTGCTGGATGCCGGGCATAACATCGCAGCCGTTTATACGCAACCGCCACGCGCGCAGGGGCGTGGTCTGAAACAGGTCAAATCTCCAGTGCATCAGTTTGCCGAAGCCCATGGGATAGAAGTACGCACACCGGCACGCCTGAAAGACCCCGCCGATCAGAATGCCTTTCACTTGCTGGGTCTTGATGCCGCTATCGTTGTGGCCTACGGCCTGATATTACCGGCGGCAATTTTACAGGCGCCCCGGTTGGGCTGCTTTAACGTGCACGCCTCCTTGCTGCCGCGCTGGCGCGGTGCGGCGCCCATTCAGCGCGCCATCATGGCGGGGGATTCCGAAACCGGCATCACCATCATGCAGATGGACGCGGGACTGGACACCGGGGCGATGGTGTTATCTGCACGGGAAAAAATAGGCCCCGGCGATACGTCCGGCGCGCTCCATACCCGGCTGAGCCTGCTTGGCGCACGGCTGATGGTGGAAGCGCTTTCGGCGATCGTGGCAGGTTCGCTGGCGCCACGGATTCAGCCCGAACAGGGTGTCACCCATGCCGCCAAGATCAGCAAGGATGAAGCGCGCATCGACTGGCGGCGCACGGCGGTTGAACTGGATTGCCATATACGCGGGCTTACGCCTTCGCCCGGCGCATGGTTCAAAGCGCCGCAAAATGGCAGGGATACACGTATCAAGGTGCTGCGCGTATCGCCAGTGGCGGGTGCAGGGCCAGCGGGCGCGGTACTGGACGATGCGCTGATGATCGCGTGCGGCGCCGGCGCGCTGCGAATTTGGGAAGTGCAGCGCGAAGGCAAAGCGCCATCGGACGCAGCGTCGTTTCTGCGCGGCTTTGCCCTGCCGGCGGGCACACAGCTTGACTGAGCGTTACAAACTTCTGATCGAATATGATGGCGCCCCGTTTGTTGGCTGGCAGCGTCAGGATAACGGCCCGTCGGTCCAGGCAGCTATCGAGGATGCGATATTCGCATTTTGCGGCGAGCGGATTACGCTGACCGCGGCGGGACGAACCGATGCGGGCGTGCATGCGTCCGGCCAGGTGGCGCATTGCGATCTGACCAGGCCAACGGCGCCGGACACGCTGCGCGACGCGCTGAATGCGCATTTACGGCCGGCTCCGGTTAGCATTCTTGTAGCCGAACGTGTTGCGCCTGACTTTCATGCCCGCTTTGACGCCATCCGGCGCGTCTATCGCTATTATATTCTGGACCGGCGCGCCCCGCCTGCATTGCTGCGGGGACGCGTGTGGCATGTGCCGCGCAGACTGGATGCGGGGGCCATGCACGAGGCGGCGCAGGATCTGACCGGAAAGCATGATTTCACCACGTTTCGCGCGGCGCAATGTCAAGCGAAGTCGCCCGTGCGCACGCTTGATCTGTTACAGGTGCGCCGCGAGAGTGAAATGATTGTCATCGTGGCCGAGGCGCGCTCCTTTCTGCATCATCAGATACGCTCGATCACCGGCAGTCTGAAACTTGTGGGCGACGGCAGATGGGACCCCGCACGCATGGCGCAGATATTGGCGGCGCAGGATCGCCGCGCCTGCGGTCCCGTTGCCCCGCCAGATGGCCTGTGTCTGATGCGCGTCGATTATCCGCAGGCCTGAAGTCAGATCATAATAAATTGCGTGGCTTTGAGTCCTCGGCCCGGATTTGACTCCGAAGCATACAATTCTGTGCGTTCAGCTTTCGCTTTCACGCCATCATCAAGCACAGCAATAAGAGCTCGTATGGCCGATGTGCCGATAAGCGAATGAGCGAACAGGAAACGTGAACGGGCGTAATGTTCATTGATCGCGTTTAAAACGGCGGCAATGGATTCCAGGGCGATACGAATTTTTTCCAGGGTTGCAGGCTCCAGCGGCGTTGTTAGTTCTTGAAGTGCATGTGATAAATCTAAATGTGCAATTCGCTTATTGCGCCATTCTCGGGCGAATTCGGTTTTTTGAACAGCGCCTCAACCAGATCAGTCACGCACTTACGTAAGCCGGCATCATTCACTAGATCGTTTTTTGATCTGATTGAATCGGAGGGGATTCCCGAATCAGGATTTATCTGGTTCAAGCTACTGGCTGGGGCAGGAGGCCAGTATGTATGGTGAAACCTTATTCATCGGATTTACGGGATCGTTTTTGCCGTTTGATTGCTAAAGGCATGGCGGCGCGTCCGGCGGCGGGTCACCTGGATTTGAGTGAGAGCACGGGGGTCAAATGGGGGCATCGGCTTCGCACGGCCGGCCGGCTTGAGGCGCGGCCAATGGGTGGCGGTCCAATCAAGCTTCACTGGATATTCGCCGGCTTGTTTTTCTTGATGAAACATGGGCCAGGACGAACATGACGCGCACCCATGGCCGATGCCTGAAAGGCAGGCGATTGCATGGCAAGGCGCCGTACGGCCACTGGAAAACCATGACCTTCGTTGCCGGATTGCGCTGTGATGGCCTCAAGCGCCGATACTGCTGGATTGCCCGATGAACGGCCGTATTTTTACCGCCTATGCCGGGCAGGCGCCGGCGCGTGAACTGGCCCCGGCGACATCCTTATCATGGATAATCTGAGCAGCCATAAAGGCCAGCAGGCGCACAAAGCGATTGAGGCGTGTGACGCGCGAATCCTGTTTTTGCCACCCTACAGCCCAGATATGAACCCTATCGAACAGTTCTTCTCAAAGATCAAAAGCTTGCTTCGCAAGGCCGCGGAACGATCAACAGACGCCGTCTATCGACGTCATGGATAAATTTTGGCAGCCATAAATCCAGCGCTGTGCGCGAAGCAATCATGGCTGCTGGCGCGCGGCTTTGGTTCTTGCCGCCATACGCGCCAGACCTCAACCCCATCGAGCAGACATTCTCAAAAATCAAACACTGGATGCGAGCCGCGCAAAAGAGGACGCTTGAAGACACATGGCGCCATGCCGGAAGCCTCGTCAGCACGATCACCCAGGACGAATGCCAAGACTATTTCCAAAACGCTGGATACGCTTCCGTCAAATAATGAAACGCTCTGGCAGGCTGCTGAAAAACCCGGAATTGTCATCCTGATGGCGCGTAGCGGCTGAAGGATCTCCAGCGTTTATGGCGCCTCTGAGATCCTTCGCTCTCGCCGCGCAAGCGCTGGCGCAGCGGGTCGCTCAGGATGACAAAAAAAGGGTTTTTCAGCAGCCTGCTGGCTAAAAAAAGGCGTCGCTTAAAACCATCTTGACCGAAAATGCGCGATGATTGTCTTAGCGGCCTAATTATAGAAGGCCGCCCGCCATAGAGAAAAATGGGACATTACCCATTCATTCCCTGTTCCCCCTTATCGTCCAACAGCCGCTATTTTTTGAAATCGTCCGGCCATTTTTCCTGCCAGTCGCGGTGGAAGTCGGCGACGGTGATGCTTTTCATCAGGCTGAGATCGTCGTTCAGCAGTTCATAGATCACGTCGCCTTTTGTACGCATGCTGAAGAACAGGATCAAAGTTTTGTCCCCGGCGCCTTCGATATGCACGTCGCCTTCGCCGCCGATGGAATAGGTGCCCGCCGGTTTGATCTTGATGGCTTCGCCCTGATCGGTCCGTTCGCGCAGTCGCTGTTCGCCTTCCAGCACAAGGGTGGTCACTATCGCCGTGTGCCGGTGGTACAGGCACTCGCTGTTCGCCTCGAACTTGACGATCATGTCCGCCTGGCCGCTGGCGATATCGACATTGAGAATCCTGTAAAAGCAGCCTTCCGTCACGAAATCGCGCCAGTCGACGGCGCTGGTGTCAAACTGAAAGGCGGGCTTGCTGCTGGGTGTTGGCCGTAATGACTGCGCCTGGCTCATTGGATGTCATGCTCCCTGTGGATGTTATGGGTACCCGGAAATAACAAGTGTGCGTCAGACTAGCAAATAATCCGGCCCCGGCACAAGCCGTTATGGATGGACGGCCATTGCCGCAGCTTCCCCTGCGCAATCGCGCACGGCGTCCAGGTTTTTGGCGCGAACCGCCGCCAATTCTGCCCTGGCCGCCTCCATATCCGCGCGAAACGACGGCTCCGCATGCAATCGCGCAACCACGCCCGCCCCCACCAGACGGCCTCCGGCCACGTCACTGTCCCAATGCACGTTACAGATGGCGCGGCTTTCCCCGAATATTCTGCCACGGGCCAGAATGGCGTCTGTGCGATCCGGCGCAATCTCAGAGAGGATAAGCGCCCAGGCCCAGCCGGCGGCGCTGTGCCCGGATGGATAGGCGCCGTTGTTTTCCAGAAGTTTTCTGTCATTGGGGGAGCAGATGGGCTGCCCGTTCACGGCAAACGGACGCGGGCGTTTGTAGGCGTCCTTGGCGGCGAAGGTGGCCAGACCCGCATCCGTCAGTGACCGGCGCAGCATTATGTACAGGCGCGGGGTATCCGCCTCTGAAATTGGCGCACCGAGCGAACAGGAAAATGCGCCCGCCGCCTGGGGGAACGTAATATCGGCATCCAGCGCCGCAAGCGCCCAGCGCGGCGTCCCGTTCAGCGCAAGCGCGCTTTTTGCGGCCTCCTCGTCATGGGCGAAGGCGGCGGAACCGGCAACGGGCGGTGGAGGCAGCAGGGCCAGACTGTCCGGAAGCGCCTCCCTGGGCAGATAGCCTGCGACAAAACCCGGCGGCGCCGCGGTCTGCGCCATGCCATTCATGCCGGAACAGATCAGGCTAGTCACCGCACCTATTGCCAGACGCCAGCGCCGCGCGGCCTGAATGGGATTATTCGGTTTTGTCATGTGTTACTCCCGTCAGATAATGGGAAATGCCAGTCCCCGCGGTTTTCGCCACGCCGCATTTTGATCAACCTGCGCATCAGAACGGATTTTCTGCAGGCAGGCCCAGCAGATGCCGTCCATAGGCCTCGGACAGCCTGTCGGGATGGGCGTTGATATGGATCGGCATCGCCTGAAAATCGCGATATCGGCGCTCGAACGTCTGGCCTTCGCGCAATCCGTTGCCGCCGAGCACCCGCAGGATCAGGCGCATGGCGTCATCGCACAGGCGCAGCGCCATCATGCTGGCAGCCAGCTGCTCCAGATACTCACCCTCCGTGGGTGTCTGGCGCGCGGCAATGCGCGCATCGGTGCGCGCGCAGCCGTCATAAATCGTGGCGCGCGCCGCGCCGATCATTGCCCCTGCCTGGCCCAGATTCACATGGATGGCCGGGCGTTCCACCATCTTTGTCCCCATGATGGCGATGCGGCCCTGTATGCCATCACAGGCTTCACGCAACGCCGCATCCGCAACCCCCACCGCCATGCATCCCAGCCACAGATCGGACAACCCCACCCAGTCTTCCCGGTAGCGCGGGTTCAGCACAGAATAGTCCGGGCTGCGGAACAGATCGCGAAACCGGACCGTGTACGGAACAACCTGCACCAGCGGAACCCGCACATTTGTGTACCTGACATGATCAGTCGCCGAGGCCCGCAGGCTCATCGCTTTCCAGGTCGGGTCGATATGTATTCCGGGCTGGCTGGTGCGCAACAGGGTAAAGCGGGGGCCGGGCGGGTC
>JBEBFX010000210.1:0-4702 GCA_040081735.1 Alphaproteobacteria bacterium
CGAGCGGGCCGAACGGGAATTGAATAATGTCAATATAGGCGCGCTGCCGCCTGCGATGGCAAGTGAAGCCGGACTGTTGCAAGCCAGCCTGCTTGATGCGCGGGGGAAAACTGACCAGGCGCTGGACGCCTACGATAAAGTAATCGCGGCGCACTACCGGCCAAGTGAAATACCGGCGCGGCTGGCGCGCGTGCTGCTGCTTAACAAGTTGAACAGTCTGGACAACAGCGCAACGATCGATCAGCTTGAGGCCTTGCGCTATGCTTGGCGCGGTGACGATACCGAATTGAAGGTGCTGGAGGCATTGGGCACACGTTACGCCGCCAATGGTTCGTACCGCGAGGCCCTTACGGTGATGCGCAGCGCGGTGACCTATTTCCCGGATTCGGATCGTTCCTCCCGGATCGCTGATCACATGAACGAAGTGTTTGCCGATCTGTATTTAAGAAATGGCTCGGACGCGATGCCCGCCATCAAGGCGCTGGCGCTATATTATGATTTTCGTGAACTGACCCCGCTTGGGAACGACGGCGATGAAATGATCCGCCGGTTAGGCGAACGTCTGGTCGCAGTGGATCTGCTGGACGAGGTAATTGAACTCCTGGATCACCAGGTCCGGTTCCGGCTGGTAGGGACGGCCAAGGCGCAGGTTGCCGTCAGGCTCGCTGTTATTCAGCTGCTGGACAAGCAGCCGGCCAAGGCGCTGGACACGATCCGGCGAACCCGCCAGACCAGACTGCCCGAGGATTTGACCCTCAAGAGGCTGATGCTGGAGGGCCGCGCACTGGCGGAATTGACGGAATACGAACAGGCGCTGGAACTTATTGCGGGGCTGGGCGATGCGGAAGCCAACCTGCTGCGCGCAGATATTTACTGGGCGGCCCAGGATTGGCCGATGGCGGCGGCAAGTCTGGACAAGGTGCTGGGCGACAGCGCGCCGCCGCCAGACGGCAAGCTGGATGCTGCGGTGCAGGGACGCGTTATGCGGGCGGCCATTGCCTATTCCCTTGCAGGTCAGCAAAACGAACTGGACAAATTGCGGGGCCGCTATGAGACGCAGATGGCGCTCAGCGCATTCGCCGACAGCTTTGATGTGATCAGCCGTTCAAGCACCAGCAACGGCGTCGCCTTTCGTCAATTGGCGGGCACGATCGCAGGACTGGATACGCTTAAAGACTTTATGGCGAACTACCGCCGCGATTTATAGAACGGCGCCATCGTGCGGCGGGCGAATTTTCACGCCGGGCATCGGCCCGCAATAATAGACAAAGTGATGCTTTCGCCCTATGAAAAGTGGCACAGGCGACTAATCGCCTTCATATTCAGTTCCGGCGGCAAGCCCAGACATGGCGTATAAGAAAATAGCCTTCATAGCGTCAGATTCCTACAAGGCGCGCGATGCGCTGCTGGCGCTGCACGGCCGTTATCAGAATGCGGCGCCCGAAGACGCGGATGTCATCGTGGCGCTGGGGGGTGACGGACAGATGCTGCTGGCCATTCATCAATTTATGGGGCGCAATATTCCGATTTACGGGATGAACCGGGGCTCGCTCGGGTTTTTGATGAATGAATACAGTGAAGACGGATTAATCGAACGGCTGCAAAAAGCGGAAGTCACAACCCTGAACCCCCTTCGCATGCGCGCCACCGATGCGCAGGGCCATAAATTCGAAGGCCTGGCGATCAACGAAGTGTCGCTGCTGCGCTCCACCCGTCAGGCGGCAAAAATCCGCATTTCGATTGATGGGCGCGTCCGTATGGAAGAGCTGAACTGTGACGGGGTGCTGGTTGCGACGCCCGCCGGCAGCACCGCCTATAATTTATCGGCTCATGGGCCTATCCTGCCGATCAAGGCGGGCGTCCTGGCGCTGACGCCGATCAGCGCCTTTCGCCCCCGCCGCTGGCGCGGCGCATTGCTGCCCAAGAGCGCAGTGGTGCTGTTTGAAATACTGGAACAGGACAAACGCCCGGTCAGCGCCGTTGCCGACATGCTGGAAGTGCGTGACGTTACCGAAGTTGAGGTCTCCATGGCCGAGGATATAACCGTGCCTATTCTGTTCGACGCGGGGCATGATCTCGACGAACGCATTCTGATGGAACAGTTTACGGATTGATTTAGGGCAAGTTCAGGTATGAAAATGCTATGGCTGGAGCGCGCGGGGCTGCCTGCGCGGCTTGGCGGGACTCTGGCGCTGGCGGTGCTGGGCGGAGGCCTGTTCGCATGGATAGGCACGCCACTGGCCTGGATGCTGGGGGCAATGTTCTTTACCACCGCCGCAAGCCTGGCCGGCGCGCCAACCCACATGTCTCTGGGCTTGCGAAAAGTCATGATGGCAATTCTCGGAATTATGCTTGGCAGTTCGTTCCACCCGGAAATCATGGAGCAGGCCGTTCAATGGCTGCCATCCATGGGCGTGATGGTTGGTTTTATGGCGCTGATCACCACCATGAGTTATCAGTTTTTCCGGCGCTTTGCGGGCCTGGACCCGGCGACCGCCTATTTTTCCAGCGCGCCGGGCGGCCTGACGGAAATGATCATGGTAGGCGAGAGCATGGGTGGCAATCCCGCAACCATCAGTCTGGTGCATGCGACCAGAATTCTTGTCGTGGTGGGGACTATTCCCGTTTACTTCCGTTATATTGAAGGACTGGACATTCCCTCCATGCCGCCGGGGACCGGCGGGTGGCCGGATATGCTGGATATGGTTCTGCTGTCGGCATGCGCTGTGATCGGTGTCCCGCTGGCGCCGAAATTACGGTTGCCGGCGGGCGCTTTGCTGGGGCCTATGCTGCTGAGCGCAATCCTGCATATCAGCGGCTTGACCAATGCAGCGCCGCCCGGACCTGTGGTGGCCGCCGCCCAGATCGTCATTGGCGCCGGTATCGGCTGCCGTTTTGCCGGGCTGACCTTAGGCAGTGTGTGGCGCATAATAATGTTCGCTGTGGGGTCCGGATTGTTGATGGTGATTGCCGCCACGATTACCGGCATTGTTGCGGCGCCGTTGATAGGGGATTTGCCAAAGCCGCTGATATTGGCCCTGGCGCCGGGGGGGCTGGCGGAAATGAGTCTGATCGCCCTCTCCATAGGTTCGCTTACTGCCTATATCTCGTTTATGCATCTTTCCCGTATCATTCTGGTTGTAATCATATTTCCGTCATTGTTCAGAAGGATTACCGGCGCTGTGCTTGGGGGGGACCCAAAATAGGGATGGTTGCGGGGGAATCAGCCGTCTGTGCGCCTAAATTCTCGCTTGCCAACGAAGGCGCGATGCCTCAAATATAAATTACGTTATTTTTTCGTAAAATAGGGATCCCCAGATGCGGCCTGATATACAGGGCTTTTTCGACCCCGCAACCTTCACTGTAAGTTATGTCTTGCGCGATCCGGGGTCACATGCGTGCGCCATCATTGATCCGGTGCTGGATTTTGATGCGGCGGCCGGACGGACCAGCACAGAATCCGCCGAAAAAATTCTGGCCTATGTTCGTTTGCACGGCCTGGAGGTGCAGTGGATTTTGGAAACCCACGTTCATGCAGATCATATAAGTGCTGGTCCATATTTGCAGGGGCATGCCGGAGGCGGAATTGTAATCGGCGCGGATGTCGCCATTGTGCAGAAAGCGTTCGGAAAAATCTTCAACACCGCTTCAGAGTTTGCCGCCGATGGCAGCCAGTTTGACCGGCTTCTGAAGGACGGCGATAAATTAAGCATTGGCGCGATTGAACTTCAGGCCATGCATACGCCCGGTCATACGCCCGCCTGTATGACCTATCTGGCAGGCGACGCCGCCTTTATCGGCGACACGATGTTCATGCCCGATTATGGCACGGCTCGCGCCGATTTCCCCGGCGGCGACGCGCGCGCGCTTTATCATTCCATCCGGAAAATTCTGTCCCTGCCGGTGTCAACCAGACTGTTCCTGTGTCATGATTATCTGACGCCGCAGCGCAAGGAATTTGTCTGGGAAACGTCCGTTGCGGCGCAAAAGCAGGGCAATGTGCATGTGCATGACGGGATTGACGAAAATGATTTTGTCACGATGCGGACGGCGCGTGACGCCACCCTGAATATGCCAGCCCTGATCCTGCCATCCGTCCAGATAAATATGCGCGCCGGGCATTTCCCTCCCCCCGAGGCGAATGGCGTGAGCTATCTCAAGCTGCCTCTGAATACTTTTTAGGATGATCCATTTTAAGATGAATTATGTGCCCCGGCCCATCGGCAGTTTGACGTCATGCTGAGACAGTATTTTCCCATCCTGGACTGGGGAAGGGACTATAGCGCCCTGGCGCTGAGCAATGATCTGATCGCAGCGATTGTGGTTACCCTCATGCTGATCCCCCAGTCGCTGGCTTACGCCATGCTAGCGGGGTTGCCCCCCCAGGTGGGTCTTTACGCCAGTATTTTTCCGCTGTTTGCCTATGCGATTTTTGGAACCAGCCGGACATTGGCGGTGGGGCCGGTCGCCGTCATCTCGCTGATGACGGCGGTTGCGGTAGGGGACATCGCAGCCCAGGGAAGTTTTGACTATTATCTGGCTGCGATCTGCCTGGCGTTCATCTCGGGACTTATCCTTGTTGTAATGGGCGTCTTCCGGCTGGGGTTTCTGGCCAATTTTCTGAGTCATCCGGTCATAGCCGGTTTCATCAACGCGTCGGGAATACTGATTGCCGCCGGACAGATAAAACATATTCTGGGGG
>JBEBFX010000211.1:0-4700 GCA_040081735.1 Alphaproteobacteria bacterium
TTGCGAACCTGTGCTGGCTGCCATTCGCCTTGGCGTAAAACTGACACAGGCAGGCAGCGTCAGCGCCCTTGTGACAAATCCCATCGAAAAAGCCGTACTCTATGAAGCCGGCTTCCGCCATCCGGGTCATACGGAGTTTCTGGCCGAGTTGACCTGCGCGGCAGCGCCGCCCGTAATGCTATTGACATGCCCGGCTTCTGGTAAGGCGCCGGGTCTTCGCGTCGCACTGGCAACCGTGCACCTGCCACTGGCGCAGGTTGCGCCAAACCTAAGCCGCGGACGGATCATTGCAACGGCGCAGGCGGCGGCGCGCGCCCTGATACAGGATTTTGGCGTCGCCGCCCCGCGTCTGGCCGTTGCCGCTCTCAATCCCCATGGGGGTGAACAGGGCGCATTGGGCCGGGAAGAGATCGCCATCATCGCCCCGGCGGTTGCGGATTTGCGCGCCGCCGGCATTGATTGTCACGGGCCGTTTCCCGCAGACACGCTGTTTCACGCCGAGGCCCGCCGAAAATATGATTGTGTCATCTGCATGTATCACGATCAGGCCCTGATCCCGCTGAAAACCATCGATTTTGCGCGCGGCGTGAATGTGACGCTTGGCCTCGATATTGTTCGCACGTCGCCTGATCACGGGGTTGCGCTGGATATTGCAGGCAAGGGCATTGCCAGTCCCGCCAGTCTGATTGCGGCATTGCAGATGGCCCGAGACATTGCGCGCTGCCGTTATGGCGCCTGATCCACTGCCGCCCCTGCGCGATGTTATCGCCCGGTACGAACTGCGCGCCCGCAAATCGCTTGGCCAGAATTTCCTGCTGGACCTTAACCTGACCGGCCGCATTGCACGCGCCGCAGGGGCGCTGGACGCCTGCACAGTGGTTGAAATAGGACCTGGGCCCGGGGGATTGACCCGCGCGCTGCTGCACGCCGGAGCCCGGAACATTGTCGCCGTCGAGAAGGACGCGCGCTGTCTTGCCGCGCTGGGCGATATTGCGGCCGCTTATCCCGGACGTCTGCAAATTATTGCCGCCGACGCCCTTGAAGTGGAACTGGCCGACATCGCCACGGGTCCCATCAAGCTGGCCGCCAATCTGCCGTATAATGTAGCAACGCCCTTGCTGATCAAATGGCTGACCCCGCGCAGCTGGCCGCCTTTATGGGAAAGCCTCACCCTGATGTTTCAGAAAGAGGTCGCCGAACGCATTACCGCACCTGTTGGCGGCAAAGCCTATGGGCGGCTGGCTGTGCTTAGCCAGTGGCGCTGCGACGCGCATATGCTGTTTGACATTGATCCGCGCGCCTTTACGCCCGCGCCCAGGGTGACATCAACCGTGGTGCAGATCACCCCGCGCGCCACGCCACGGGGCAAAGCCGAACTTTTGGATCTGCAAACCGTTGCAGCGGCGGCCTTTGGCCAGCGCCGCAAAATGCTGCGCCGCAGCCTGACAGCGCTTGGCGTGGATACAAACACATTACTGGAGAGCGCCGGCATCCCCCCCACCGCGCGGGCGGAAGAGATAGATATTGAGAGTTTCTGTGCTCTTGCACGGGCCTATCGCATTCTGCGCCAAACCGGTTAAACTATGATCATCTATTTATTTTAGCATAACCCCAATCGGAGAACTGTATGAAACCGGACCTTATCGAATTCAAAGTGTTTGGCGGCCTGAAACTGGTCGCCGATTCCTACGGAACCCCCGGCAATCAGCCGGTCATTTTCGCCCATGGCGGCGGCCAGACCCGGCACGCCTGGGGCGGCACCGCTAAATTACTGGCTGAACGCGGATGGCATGCGATATGTCTGGATTTGCGCGGCCATGGCGACAGCGACTGGTGCCCGGAAGCCAACTACGCCGTCGATGCCTATGCGGAAGATTTACGCATCATATCACGCACCTTTGCCAAGCGGCCCGTCGCGGTTGGCGCCTCGCTGGGAGGCAATTCCTCGCTGATCGCCGAAGGCGAACATGAAGGGCCGATTTTTTCCGCCATCGTTCTGGTGGATATTACGCCGCGTATCGCCGAGGAAGGCGTCAAGCACATTCAGGATTTCATGAGCGCCAACATGGAAGCGGGCTTCGCCAATGTCGATGAAGCCGCCGAGTCCGTCGCCAAATATCTGCCGCACCGCCCAAAGCCCAAGGACACCAGCGGACTGTCAAAAAATCTGCGGCTGCGCGAAGACGGCCGCTATTACTGGCATTGGGATCCAAAATTCTTTTCCGGCCCGAAGCGGGCGCGCGACCCGAACCGTCAGGTCAGAATGGAAGCGGCGGCCCGCAACCTCACATGCCCGACCTTGCTGGTGCGCGGCAAATCCAGCGATCTGGTCACCGAAGAAGCAGCCCAGGAATTCCTGGCCATGGTGCCGCACGCGGAATTCGTCGATGTCGGCGGCGCTGGGCACATGGTGGCAGGCGACAAGAACGACGCGTTCACCGATGCCGTCATTCAGTTCCTGAATAAACTTTAACCGAACGGATGGGAGACCGAGATGCCCTTGGATGAAAGTAAATATCAGCGCCTGAAATTCGACTGGCCGGCCGAGCGTGTGTTGCGCATCACCATTTCACGGCCAGAACGCCTGAATGCGCTCGACAAGATCGGCCACCGGGAGATCACCTATATCTGGCCGGAAATCGACAGCGATCCGCGCATCAACGCCGTAATCCTGACGGGTGAAGGCAAGGCCTTTTCCGCCGGTGGCGACTTCGAGATGATTGAGCAGATCATCGACGATCATAAGGCCTTGCTGACGGTGTGGAAGGAGGCCCGCGATCTGGTCTATAACATCATCAACTGCAACAAGCCGATTGTGTCCGCCATTACCGGACCCGCAGTCGGCGCGGGGCTGGTGGCGGCGCTGCTGTCGGATATTTCCATCACCACCAAAAAAGCCAAGATCGTGGATGGGCACACCCGGCTTGGCGTTGCCGGGGGCGATCATGCCGCCATAATCTGGCCGCTGCTGTGCGGCATGGCCAAGGCCAAATATTATCTGCTGACATGCGAATCGCTGGATGGCGAGGAAGCCGAACGCATCGGCCTGGTGTCCAAATGCGTCGGCGAAGATGAATTGCAGGGCGAGGCGCTGCGCATCGCAAGCGGTCTTGCCAAGGGCGCGCAGGGCGCAATCCGCTTTACCAAGATCGCGCTGAATAACTGGCTGCGCATGGCGGGCCCGTCGTTTGACGCTTCCACCGCCTATGAAATGCTGGGCTTTGCCGGACCCGACGCCCGCGAAGGCGTGGCCTCGTACCGTGAAAAACGCCAGCCGGTATTTGACCCCGACTGCCCGGTTTAATCTGACTGAAATGACAACGAGGAACAGGCAATGCTTAAAGGCGTAAAAGTAATCGAGATGGCGACCTATGTAGCGGCGCCATCAGCGGGTGGCATCATGCGCGACTGGGGCGCGGATGTGATCAAGATCGAATCCCCCAAAGGCGATCCATGGCGGGTTTTCCCGACACCGGTAAAGGATGCCGCATCGTTCGGCAATCCGCTGTTCGATCTGGACAATCGCGGCAAGCGGGCGATCAGCGTGGACACCTCCACACCCGAGGGGGTCGCTGTACTGAAGCGTCTGGTGCGGGACGCTGACGTATTCATCACCAACACACGGCCGGGGGCGCTGGAACGCGCCGGCCTGGATTATGCGGCGCTCAAAAAGGAAAATCCGCGGCTGATTTATTCCAGCGTGTCGGGCTATGGCATGGTTGGGGAAGAACGCGACCGGCCCGGATTTGACATGGCGGCATTCTGGGCCCGCGCCGGCGCCTGCCGGACAATGGCCCCGGAAGGCGTCAATCCGTTTCCCCTGCGCACGGCGGCGGGCGACCACGTTACCGGACTTACCACTCTGGGCGGCATCATGGGCGCGCTGTACGAGCGTGAAAAAACCGGCAAGGGGCGGCTGGTGGAAACATCCCTGCTGCGCACCGGGATTTATATGATGAGTTCCGATTACGCCATGCAATTGCGTTTTGGCAAACTGGCAATGTCGCCGCCCCGTGAGCGCGCGATCAGCCCGCTGACCAATTTCTTCCAGACCAGCGACGGCCACTGGTTCGCCTATCTGCCGCGTCAGACGAAAAAGGACTGGCCGGAACTGGCCTACGCCATCGGGCTTGGCCATTTTGCGGAAGACGAGCGGTTCTCCACGCCGCTGGCGCGCCGCAAGAACGCAACAGAGATCGTCGCCATTCTGGACGAGGTGTTTGCAAAAAAGACCCTGGAGCAATGGGGCCGGATTTTTGATGATTCCGACCTGGTCTGGGCGCCCGTGCAAACCAGCGCGCAAGTTGTCGTGGACCCGCAGGCCCATGCTGCGGGCGCCTTTGTCGATGTGACCCGCAAAAACGGCGAAACCTATAAATCCGTAGCAACGCCTGTGCGCTTTCATGACGGCGAAGACGCGCAACCACGCGGCGATACGCCGGCGTTTGGCGAACACACACTGGAAGTGCTGCGCGAATACGGCTTTAGCGAAGCCGAGATTGAAAGCCTGCGCAGCAAGAGCATTATTGCAACCGGCAGGACAATGGCCGGCTAGAGCCATAAACTGGCTAACCATCTAAAAAGTAAGGTTTTTTCTGGCATTTATCGAATCTTCTTATCAGATTGACACACCGTCGGCTTACTTGCCAATCGTTGATCCCCTCTCGCCGCGCTGGCGCTGGCGCAGCGGGCCCTAACCC
>JBEBFX010000212.1:0-4683 GCA_040081735.1 Alphaproteobacteria bacterium
CCCGCTGCCACAAAACCCAAAACCGCCACCAAGGCCAAGCAAAAAAATCCAGCTATCTAATGAAAAATCACACTAAAATCGAATTTTGCAACGATCCCCACACGGGCAGGGATTCGATTCGAATGCCGGTTTCAAGCATGACGTCAAATGCGATGTCTGCCATGGCCAGCTTTGCCGCCATGAATTGGCCATGCGGGCCGGAAAGAAGTACTGCAACATCAGCATCGCTCTCCGGCTGAAATTCACCCCGCGCCCGGCTGCCGAACAGGATGGCATGGCGTACCGCAAACACAGCGGCAACCCGATCAAGGAAAGCCGTCAACGCACGGCTGGCCGCCGCATCAAGAGAATGTTCGCTCAGTATCTGCATGGCCTACACGCCGGTTGTTGCATGCGCCCGTTAATATCAGTTCGGCGGAATGAGGGCAATATGGGCTTGGCCGCTCAAGATTCAACAAATCGCTGATAATCCACGATCAGGCCCGAGACGGCGGCGGCGGTCAGTTTTTCGCCGTCGGCCGGGTTGGCCAGAGCGGGGTCGGAGCCGATGCGGCCGTCCGGGAACTGGGCGCGGTAATCGATCGCGTTGGTAAAGCGGCCGGTGGGGGCGATGCGCGGCTCCAGCGGCGCGGATTTGATGCTTGCGGGATAGGCGTACTGGGTGATCGCCACTTCCGACGGGGTGGCGTGGCTGCCATGGCCTTCGGGATAGAGGGTCTGGCACAGGGCAAGGACATTTTCGTACTGCCACCAGCTTTGCACCCGGCACTGCACCTGATCGGCCTCGGGCTGATCGGGGTTTAATTCGGCCATAATCTCTTTCGCGGCCTTGTTGAGCGACATGATGTTGCCGCCATGACCGTTGAAAAAATAAATCCTGCGAAAGCCATGCTGGGCCAGGGAGGTGGCCCAATCCCGAATGGCGGCGATAAAGGTTTCGGGGCGCAGGCTCATGGACCCGGCAAAGCCCATATGGTGGGGGGCGACGCCCACAGGAAATGCCGGTGCGATGAGGATACCGGCTTCCTCGCCTGCGCGGCGGGCAATCAGTTCAACGCTGATCGTATCGGTGCCGATCAGGCCGGTGGGTCCATGCTGTTCGGTGGACCCGACAGGAACGATGACGCCGGTGCTGCGCGTCAGATAGGCGTCAATTTCGGGCCAGGTGCACAGCGCCAGTTGCATATTATTTTTGCTGAAAGACGGGGGTGCGTTTTTCGGTCATGGCGCGCACGGCTTCTTTATGATCCAGGCTGTTCCAGCATTGGGCGATGCGCGCCTTGATGGCGTCGCTGTCCGCTTCGCCGCGGGCCAGTTCATTCAGGGATCGTTTCATGGTCTGCACCGACAGGGGCGCAAGGGCGGCCAGGTCCTGCGCCAGTTGCCGGGTGCGCATGGCCAACTGATCACGCGGCGCCAGATAATCAATGAAGCCCATTTCCAGCAGCGCCTTTGCCTCAAATGTTTCGACCGCCAGCAGGATTCGCTTGGCCGCGCTCAGGCCCACCCGCGTAATAAAACGGGTCAGGCCTTTTTCAGGATAATGAATGCCTAGCCGAGACGGCGGCACGAACATGCGCATGCCTTCAACTCCGATGCGAAAATCACAGCATAGCGAGACCTCGCCGCCGCCGCCATAGACGCCGCCGTTCAGGGCGCAGATCGTCGGCAGCCGGAAATTTTCCAGGGCATCGGTTAAATCCTCAAACGGATTGCCCCGGAAGCTGCGGTCGGCAAGCTCGTTCAGAAATGCGCCCGAACAAAAACTTTTTTCACCCGCGCCGGTCAGCACCAGCACGCGCAGGCTCGGGTCCTTGTCAAGTGTCACCAGCGCGCCGTGCAACGCCAGCATATCTTCCTGTGAAAGGGAATTGTGCCGCTCCGGCCGGTTCAGGGTGAGAGTGGCGCAGCCATCGTCGATACTCAGTAACAACCCGGCGCCCAGTGCTTGCATCGTTGGTTCGGACATCTGTTTTTCCAGACAGGTAAGTTTGCAGGATTAGCTAATATTGCACGTGGCAAGGCAAATGTCGCGTTTCTAACGGACCGGCATTATTCCAGCGCCTCGCGCTGCAATTCCAGTTCCAGCCACTGGGTTTCCGATGCGCCCAGCTCGCTTGTCAGCGTCTCCAGGCTTGCCGCCATCGCGGCAAAGCCGGCCGGATCGCGGGCGAACAGTTTCGGGTCCGCCAGTTTCACCTGCACGGTTTTGATTTTGTCCTGGAGCCGGGCAATATGACCGGGCAGGGTTTCCAGCGCATGCTTGTCCCTGAAACTCATCCGGGGCCTGACCGGGGCCGGTTTGCCTGATACAGCGGTCAGTGCGGCAGGCTTTTTCTGCCCGCTCTTTGCCGGAGTAATGGCCGCAAAACCGTGGCCGCGCTGGATCAGCATATCGGAATAGCCCCCGGCATATTCAATCCAGCGTCCCGCCCCTTCGGATACGATCACCGAAGTGGCGACCCGGTCGATAAAGTCCCGGTCGTGGCTGACCAGCAGCACGGTGCCTGGGTAATCGCCAAGCATTTCCTGCAACAGGTCCAGAGTTTCCAGATCCAGATCATTGGTCGGTTCGTCCAGCACCAGCAGATTGGATGGCAGCGCCAAGGCGCGCGCCAGCAGCAACCGGCCGCGTTCACCCCCCGACAGCACACCCACCGGGGCCTGGGCCTGATCGGGGGTAAACAGGAAATCTTTCAGATAGCTCATGACATGTTTGGGCTGCCCGGCAATGGTCAGGCTGTCGCCGCCGCCGGGGTTTATTGTTTCGCGTAAACTGGCGGCGGGGTCCAGTGTGCTGCGGCCCTGGTCCAGGCTCACCATCTGTACTGTGTCCGCCACGCGAACCTGTCCCGCATCGGGCGCCATCGCACCGGTCAGAAGTTTCAGCAATGTGGTTTTGCCCACGCCATTGGGCCCCAGCAGGCCGATGCGGTCGCCGCGTTGAATGCGCAATGAAAAATCTTTCACCATGATGCGCGGGCCATAGGCCTTCGCGATGCTGGTGGCTTCAATGATCAGCTTGCCGGCGCCTTCAGTCTGGCTGACGGTGAACCTGACATTGCCTGCCGCGCGGGTCTGGGTACGGCGCTGTTCGCGCAGGCCTGCCAGCGACCGTAACCGGCCCTGATTGCGTTTGCGCCGCGCGGTCACCCCGTACCGTATCCAGTCTTCCTCCATGGCGATCTTGCGGTCCAGTTTATGCTGGTCGCGTTCTTCCTGTTCCAGCACGGTGTCGCGCCAGGCTTCGAATTCACCAAACCCCGCCGCCAGAGAGCGAATCACGCCACGATCCAGCCACAGGGTTTCGCGCGAAAGGTTGTGCAAAAACCGCCGGTCATGGCTGACCAGCACGATGGCCGCGCGCATGCTGGCAAGCTCGTTTTCAAGCCATTCAATGGCCGGCAGATCAAGATGATTGGTCGGCTCGTCCAGCAGCAGAATATCGGGCTGGGGCGCCAGCACCTGGGCAAGTGCTGCGCGGCGCGCCTCGCCCCCCGACAGTGTTCCGGGATCAGCCAGTCCGTTTACGCCAAGCGCTTCCAGCAGATAATCAACGCGGTAGGCGTCATCGCCGGGCGCCAGCCCCGCAGCCGCATAGGCGTGCACAGTCTCATAGCCGCCGAGATCGGGTTCCTGGGGCAGATAGCGCAGGGTGGTTGCCCCGGATAATATCCGCTCGCCCTTGTCCGGTGTAATCAGGCCGGCGGCAATTTTCAGCAAGGTTGATTTGCCCGAGCCGTTGCGCCCGACCAGACACAGGCGCGCGCCCGCCATGACGGACATCTGGGCATCGCGTAACAATTGTGCGCCCCCGAGACGGGCGCTGATATTCTGTAACAATAATAAAGGCGGGGCCATAAAAGTTTAACATCCGTATTTCATAAAGAGGGGGGCTGAATCATGGCTCTTTCGGCCAGGGCCGGAAGCGGCTATGTTATCCAGCCAGTCAAGAGTGGTGTCAACAAGCCACCTCTGCGGGCAGGGGATTAACAAACGAAAGACAGCAGCGCGTGCGCAACCATCTCCGGTTCTTTAATCTGTGGCTGCAAAATCCAACCAATATCGGCGCCGTCGTACCCAGCGGTAAAAATCTGGGCATAGCGATGGCCGCTGAAATAGACCCGGCGGCGCCGGGCGCCGTAATCGAGCTTGGCGGCGGCACCGGCAGCATTACAGCAGCACTTCTGGCGCGGGGTATTGGGCCCCGGGAGCTTGTGGTGATCGAGCGCGAGCCATCACTGTGTGAAATCATCGCCAAGCGTTTTCCCGATATACGATTGATCTGCGGCGACGCCCGTGAGCTGGATAAAATTCTGATCGCAGAGGGCATCACCCACGTCAAGGCGGTGGTGTCGGGCCTGCCCCTGCTGTCTTTGTCCAGGCAGGTTGAGCAGGAGATTTTACAGCAATGCTTTGCCGCTCTGCCGCCGGAAGGCTATATGGTGCAATTCACCTATGTTCCGCGTCCGCCGGTTACCCGCGCCATAGCGGCGGAGCTAAATCTGCAGGCGGCGCGCGCGGCCTGGGTGCTGGATAATATTCCGCCGGCGTCTGTCTGGGTTTACCGGCGCAGCAGCGCGCAATCCAGCGCCCGGAAAAGCGCCTAGAGCAATTTTTTTTATGATTGAACCAACAGGTTCAATCATAAAAGGAAAAATTGCTCTAAATTATTAGATAGAC
>JBEBFX010000213.1:0-4643 GCA_040081735.1 Alphaproteobacteria bacterium
GGTTTGGGGTGGGGTGGAGAAATAATACGCAAGCCGTATCAACTTGATCGCAAATTGCGCTGGCGCCGTTCTGTGATTGATTGAATGGCCAGGGGATTCCCAAAACAGTTTTATCTGATTCAGGGTGCGGGCTGGACAGGAGGCCCGCACAGATGACCAAACCCTGTTCTGTTGACTTTCGCACGCGCGCAGTGGCGCGGGGTATGGCGGGCGGACGTCAGCTTCAAAAAACTTCTGTCCGCCACCGGGCGGGATCGTCCGGACGCCGCACGGAAACGCGCGCGGCGGAAGGCCCGTCAAGGCAGGCCTGATCCGGCGCCGCTGCTCTTCATCGATGAGACCTGCCTTGTCCCCCATGGCTTTGGCGAAGGGGAGGCCAAAACCAAACTGAAAACGCTGCTCCGGAAAGCCGGAGCGCCAGCCATCGGGCAAACATGGAACCGCACCGGAGCGCCGCCCGAAAACTTCCCGCAACAGGAATGCGCAAATGACATCAAAAACTCACAATACGCTTCAGCCTAGAGCAATTTTTGATCTGATTGAATCGGAGAGGATTCCCAAAACAGTTTTTATCTGGTTCAAGCTACTGGCTGGGGAAGGAGGCCAGTATGTATGGTGAAACCTTATTCATCGGATTTACGGGATCGTTTTTGCCGTTTGATTGCTAAAGGCATGGCGGCGCGTCCGGCGGCGCGTCATCTGGATTTGAGTGAGAGCACGGGGGTCAAATGGGGGCATCGGCTTCGCACGGCCGGCCGGCCGGCTTGAGGCGCGGCCAATGGGTGGCGGCCACCACTCCAAACTGACGGAAGAGCGCGAATGGCTTCTGGCGCGGGTGCGCGAAAAGCATGATTTGACGCTTGAGCAATTCAGGGCTGAGTTGGCGGAGCGTGGCGTATATGTGAGCGTGTCCGCGATCTGGAATTTTTTCGCCATGGAAGAAATCAGCTTCAAAAAAAAGCCTTCTGCCCACAGAACAGGAACGTCCTGATGCCGCCATGGCGCGCGATGTCTGGCGGTCCAATCAAGCTTCACTGGATATTCGCCGGCTTGTTTTTCTTGATGAAACATGGGCCAGGACGAACATGACGCGCACCCATGGCCGATGCCTGAAAGGCAGGCGATTGCATGGCAAGGCGCCGTACGGCCACTGGAAAACCATGACCTTCGTTGCCGGATTGCGCTGTGATGGCCTCAAGCGCCGATACTGCTGGATTGCCCGATGAACGGCCGTATTTTTACCGCCTATGCCGGGCAGGCGCCGGCGCGTGAACTGGCCCCGGCGACATCCTTATCATGGATAATCTGAGCAGCCATAAAGGCCAGCAGGCGCACAAAGCGATTGAGGCGTGTGACGCGCGAATCCTGTTTTTGCCACCCTACAGCCCAGATATGAACCCTATCGAACAGTTCTTCTCAAAGATCAAAAGCTTGCTTCGCAAGGCCGCGGAACGATCAACAGACGCCGTCTATCGACGTATCGGAAAAATAATCGGCGCCGTCTCTAAGCAGGAATGCGAAAACTATATCCATAATCTGG
This sequence comes from Alphaproteobacteria bacterium, assembly GCA_040081735.1. Lineage (GTDB taxonomy): Bacteria > Pseudomonadota > Alphaproteobacteria > UBA11222 > UBA11222 > UBA11222. The sequence goes on from JBEBFX010000213.1 coordinate 1,541, forward strand.
GATATGCGTAAATCAGATCAAAAAACGATCTAAATCTGGAAGCGCCTGAATAGTCAGGTTGTCTTTACCGGCTGTCCTGGCGTTATCGGTCAGCCGGGCGATATACATGATGATGTCGCGCCGAAGCGTATTCTGAACCAAATTGAAAAAAACTGGGGCGGCCTTATTAAACAAATCTATTCTGAAGAAGACTTGCCATACAGCTCATCAAATGTATCCCACTGTCTGTGCAGCAATGAAACTTCCTGAATCAGAGTATGATGGACATTCCCGAGGCGTTCTCCCATTTTTCCGATATAACATTTCTTGATGTCGTCCGCTGGAATAGTGGCCATCATTCATATCCGTTATTGTGCAGGATGTGATGTTTGCGGGGTTAACCACCGTTTGGCGGGCAGGCGCGTTTCAATTCGCAAAAAATTTCGCCTTACTTTCAAGCAACCGCCTGCAGGCCCTTTTTTGCCACCAGCGTCAGTAATTTTAACGAAGCGCCGCGAGGGTGTTTTTCTCCTCGCTCCCATTGACTGACAAGACCGGTGGTGACGTTGAGATAGCGGGCGAAGACAGCCTGACTTGCGTTTTCACGCAATCGAATCAGCCTGATCTGTTCCCCGGATAAATCATCGACCGGCGTTAAACACATTTCGTCAAATACCTTCATGGTTTGCTTATCCATGACGCCCGCGTCATGCAGGCCAAGCGCAGTCTCATGCACGGCTGCTAATGCATTGCTGCGATACTGTTTACCCATGGCATGTTATCTCCGTTATCGTCCTATTGCACATTGCCCTCGTCAGGGCCAAATCGTCTAAAGCCAACATTTTCTGGGCAAGACTGCGGAAGGATTTTAATTCATCCCAGCTGATATTGCCTTGCTCACTTTTGGCGAAACCATAAACGAAGAAGGCCGTTATGCCGCGCCGGAAAAAGATGATCGTGCGATAGCCGCCAGACTTGCCCTGTCTTTTCCGGGCCACGCGCTGCTTGATTACGCCGCCGCCCAAATCGGCGTCAATCAGCCCTTTTTCCGCCCGAAAGATGGCTTCGCACAGAAGAGCCTCATCAATCCCCTCATGCTCAATGAAGCGGCAGAATGCCTTAGTCAGAAAGACGCGCTTAGAAGGCGTTCACTCTATATAACACTTAGAGTTATAGTTCTCAGTGTTATAGTTTGCAACAAAAAAATATCTCCCTAAAGATCAACGGTTTCAACCATATCGGGGTCGAGGGGTGCGCCAAAAAACACCGGTCCCAAGCGCACGAATCGTTCCGGCGAATCCGTGACCATGAAGGTGACGCGGCCGGGCTTTGCATCCGTTTTCAGAAGACTGCGGACGCGCAGTTCATCGGCCACGGCATCAGCGGTGGTCAGGGCGCTATCCACCAGCCGCACACCGGGCCCCAGCAGCGCGGCGAGGGCTGGCGCAAGGGCTGGAAAATGCGTGCAGCCCAGCACCAGCGTATCCGGAGCGTCAGCCGCATGGGTGAACAGCGGATCCAGATAACGCCTGGCCGCGCCATCAAAAATCGGGCCATCGACCCAGCCTTCCTCCGCCAGCGCCACGAACAGGGTACAGGCCGCCTGACTGACCCTGATGTCCGGGCGGATGGCGTGAATGGCGCGGACATAGGCCCCGCCGCGCACGGTGCCTTCGGTCGCGATGACGGCGATATGCCCGTTGCGGCTGGCGCTGACGCCTGCGGCCGCGCCGGGCTGCACCACGCCAATGACCGGCACGGGGGCAAGGCCCAGCGCCAGCGGTTCGAGCGCCACCGACGACGCCGTGTTGCAGGCGATAACCATGAACTTGACGCCGCGCCGCACCAGCAGCTTTGCCGCCTGCAGCGCATAGGCGGCAACCGTCGCGGCGCTTTTGGTGCCATAAGGCAGCCGCGCCGTATCGCCGAGATAGAGAAAATCCTCAAACGGCAGGCGCGCATGCAGGGCGCGCAGCACCGTTACGCCGCCGATGCCTGAATCAAACACTCCGATGGGCCGGTTGTCACTCATGGGTTCAGCGCGCCACCAGAAAAATAGCGCAGCAGCACCGCCTCGTATATGTCCGCCAGACGTTCCACATCGGCAATGGCCGCATGTTCGTTGGCCTTGTGCTGGGTCAAACCCACCAGACCAAATTCCACGACCGGACAATGATCCTTGATAAATCGCGCGTCCGACGTGCCGCCGGTGGTGGACAGAGCAGGCGGCGCGCCGGTAACGCCCGCAATGGCTTTGCCGACCAGCGTGCTGAACGGGCCGGGGGGCGTGAGGAACGCCTCGCCTGTCACGCTGACTTCCAGGCGGTAATCGCCGCCCAGTCTGGCCGTGACAAATTCACATTCCTGCCGGATCCAGGCGGTCAGCGATGTTGACGTGTGCATATCATTGAAACGAATGTTAAGCCGCGCCACGGCCTGGCCAGGAATGACATTGGTGGCCGCATTGCCCACGTCGATGCTGGTCACCTCCAGATTGGAGGGTTGAAAATGTTCGTTTCCGGCGTCGAGTGAAAAATCCAGCAGCCGTTGCAGGGTTTCCAGCAGGCGCGGGATCGGATTATCGGCCTGATGCGGATAGGCCACGTGGCCCTGAGTTCCCAGAAAAGTCAGCGTGACATTAACGCTGCCGCGCCGCCCGATCTTGATCATATCGCCCAGGGATGCGGCGCTGGTGGGTTCGCCCACCAGGCAATGATCCAGTTTCTGATGGTTCTGGCGCAGCCAGTCCAGCATCCTGACGGTGCCGTTGATGGCGGGGCCTTCTTCGTCGCCGGTGATCAGCAGGCTGATCGAGCCGGGCAACGCCGAGCCGAATTTGCGGATCACGCGTTCAGCAGCGGCCACAAATGCGGCAATGGCGCCTTTCATATCGGCGGCCCCGCGCCCGTACAGAACGCCGTCCTGCAGGCGCGGCTCGAACGGATCGGACACCCAGGCCGCCAAATCGCCCGGCGGCACCACATCCATATGCCCGGCAAAACAGAAATTCGGCGCGTCGTGGCCATAGCGGGCGTAGAGATTATCGACATCAGGCGTTCCCGTCCGGGCAAACGGCAGCCGGGTGCAGGCAAAGCCCAGACGCGCCAATGCGGTTTGCAGCACA
>JBEBFX010000214.1:0-4639 GCA_040081735.1 Alphaproteobacteria bacterium
GAGCTGGGCGGCGCGCTGTCATGGGACGTGCCTGCAAGGCTTGCGCCGTTTCCAGACACAAGCCCGTTTTCCGGTCTTGCGGTTCCCGGCGATGTCACCGTCACGCGCCAGATTCTGGCACAGCCGGACGCAGAACTGATCGGTAAAACCTGGGCCAGCCTGCAAGACGGAACGCCGCTGGTTACCGCAGGGCGCAGGGGCAAGGGCTGGAACATTCTGTTTCATGTGACAGCGAATATGCGCTGGTCAAACCTTCCCGCGTCCGGGCTTTATGTCAGTATGTTGCAGCGCATTACGGCTCTGGCCCAGGGTACAGGCGAAACCGGCGCGCCCGTGCCAAACCATCAGGCCCCCCTCGGCGCCATGGTAATGCTGGATGGGCAAGGCCAGCTGCACAGCCCCCTGGACAGCGTCCGCCCCTACGCCGCGGCCGCGCTGGCGCCCGATACCGGTCCGCATTTGCCGCCCGGATATTATGGCGACAGCACATTCCGGGTGGCCGTGAATATGAAGCGTGACGCGGATCAGCTGCTGCCCCTTGCGGCCCTGCCAGGGCCGCTAAATCTGGACTATGGACCGCGCGCAGAATGGGAGGCGGGCCCATGGCTTTTGGGCGCAGCGCTGATCCTGTGGCTCGCGGATGGCGTCGTTGCCCTGGCGCTGCTTGGCCGGTTTCCCGGCTGGACCGGGCGGCGGTCTTTATCCGGCGCTGCACTGGCGCTGTTAATTACTTTTCCCGGAGCCATGCTTCCGAACAAATCCCAGGCGCAGGAAGTGCGCGCCTGGGACGAACAGGCGCCACAGGCGGTGCTTGAAACACGGCTGGCTTATGTCATCACCGGCGATGCTGCGATTGACGCCATGAGCGCCGCAGGTCTGACGGGACTGTCAAAAATCCTGCGGGACCGCACGGCGTTTGAGGCGGCCGCCCCGATGGGCGTAAACCCTGAGCGCGACGAACTGGTATTTTTTCCACTGATCTATTGGCCCATGACGGTCAAACAACAGGCGTTGCCGCAACAGGCGCTGTCGCGCATCGACGCCTATATGAAAAACGGCGGCACCATTTTTTTCGACACCCGCGACCAGCTGACCGGCTTCAATCCTGGCCGCGACGGCGGCGCAGAGCCGGGTCCGGGTCAGACCGTGCTGCGCGAAATCCTGAAATATCTTGATATTCCGCCGCTGTCGCAAGTGGCCGAAGATCATGTGCTGACCCGATCCTACTATCTGATGCGTGATTTTCCCGGCCGCCATGCCGGCGGACAATTATGGGTCGCGGCCGCCGCTGCTGGCGGGCAGGAAAGTTCCAGCGGCGACGGGGTTTCCGCCATCGTGATCGGGGCCAACGACTGGGCCTCTGCATGGGCGATAGATGAAGCGGGCACACCCCTGTTGCCAGTAGACCCTGGCGGCGAAGCACAGCGCGAGCGCGCCTACCGGACAGGTGTTAATCTGGTGATGTATTCCCTGACAGGCAATTACAAGGCCGATCAGGTGCATGTGCCCGTGCTGCTGGAACGGCTGGGGCAATGAGCCTCGTTCTCGCCCCAATAATTCCGGGTTTTCTGCTTGCGCTGCTGGCGCTTGGCGCTGTGTTATTGAACGGGTATGCTTTGGCGCTGCGCGTCCGCGGCGCGGGCTGGCGTGCGCTGGGGGCGGCCATATTACTGGCGGCGCTGGCCAATCCGGTCATTATGCGCGAAACCCGCGCGCCGTTGCCTGACATTGTCGCCCTGATCAATGATCAAAGCCCAAGCCAGGAACTTGATGGACGCGCGGCCCAGGCAAACGGCGCCGAAGCAGTATTACGCAAAAGTCTTGCCGCGCTGCCCAATCTTGAAGTACGCGCCGCAATCCATAAAGGCACGGCGGACGGCACGCGATTATTTGAGGCCGCGCAAAATCTGCTGCTGGATATTCCGCCGGACCGTATAGCGGGCGTCATTTTCCTGACCGACGGACAGGTGCATGATCTGCCCGATACCGGGGCGGCGGGGAAGTTTCCCGGCCCATTGCATGTGTTGCTGACCGGTGATCCAAAGCGCTCCGACCGGCGGCTGGTGCTGGAACAGTCGCCAAAATTCGGGATTGTCGGCGAATCCGTGCCGCTGACGGTGCGCTTTGTAGATCAGGGCGATGCGGACGCCGTCAATAGCGCGCAATTGACGGCGCGCCTGAATGGCGGCCCGCCGGTACAGGTACAGATTGCCAGCGGGGTAAATTATATTCAGCAATTCAGGCTGGATCATGCAGGCGCCAATATCGTCGAACTGGAGATTGAGGAACGTCCGGGCGAATTAAGCACACGCAACAACCGCATCACGCTGAGCATCAACGGGGTGCGGGACCGCATGCGCGTGCTGCTGATTTCAGGTGAACCCAATCCGGGCGAGCGCACCTGGCGCAACCTGCTGAAGGCCGATCCATCGGTTGATCTGGTGCATTTCACGATCCTGCGCCCGCCTGAAAAACAGGACGGCACGCCGGTGGATGAACTGGCGCTGATTTCATTTCCGACCCGGGAACTGTTCACGCACAAGCTGCACGAGTTTGACCTGATTATTTTCGACCGCTATCAGCAGCGCGGCATTCTGAGCTTCACGCATTTCGACAATATTGCAAAATATGTCGAAAAAGGCGGCGCCCTGCTTTCCGTCTCCGGCCCCGATTTGCTGGCCCCGGACAGCCTGTACCGCACGCCGCTGGCCGTTGTGTTTCCCGGCCAGCCAACCGGGCGTATTCTTACCGGCGGGTACAAGCCCCTGATAACCGCCACCGGGCTGCGGCACCCGGTTACCGAAGGGCTGCCCGGCGCCAACAAGACTGCGGCCCCGGACTCCGTGCCTGAATGGGGGCGCTGGTTTCGGGTGATCGAGGCGGAACGCCTGTCCGGTCAGACTCTGATGGCCGCACCGGGCGGCGAACCGCTGCTGATTGTGGATAAATTCGGCGAGGGACGCGTAGCGCAAATTTTGTCCGATCACGGATGGTTATGGACGCGCGGCTTTGAGGGGGGCGGGCCGCAGGCCGAATTATTACGCCGGGTCGCCCACTGGCTGATGAAGGAACCCGGCCTGGAGGAGGAGGATCTGCGCGCCGAGGCCGCCAATGGCCAGATCACCGTCACACGCCGCAGCCTGTCGGACGCGTCCGTGCCCGTACAGCTCAGCTATCCTGACGGCCGGGTGCTGCCCGTCACCCTTGATGAAATTCAGGCCGGCCGGTGGCAGGCGGTAATAGAGGCGCGGGAGCCGGGTATTTACCGCCTGACCGACGGGCAGCGCAGCGCATTGGTTGCCGCCGGTCACACCGAGGCCGTGGAATATTCTGATCTGAATTCAACAGATACAATTGTCCGGCCGGCTGTCGAGGCGGCGGGAGGGGGACTGTTCTGGCTTGGCAGAGACGGCGCGCCCGCCGTGCGTCAGGTAAAACCCGGCCGCGATCTGGCGGGCGGCAACTGGATCGGTTTGCGCGATAATGGCCGCTATCGCGTGCTGGCCGAACAGCGGCAGCCCCTGCTTGCGCCCGTGCTGATGCTGGCGCTTGCCGCTGCTGCGCTGGGGATGGCCTGGCGCACGGAAGGCCGTTAAAGCGAAAGGGCGCGCCGCATCTGCGCGTGGTAAGCTTGGGGGCTGAATTGGCGGCCATCTTCCCGGGCGCGGCTTCCCAGCCGCTGCCGCAATTCCGGATCATCGCGCAGCCGGCGCAACCAGTGCGCGGCTTCATCACAATCCGGCTCTGCCCAGCATTGATCCGGATAATGATAATTGCCTTGCGGATCACGGGCCGGGATCAGCCGATAGGAAACCGGACACCCGTTTTGCGCGTTCAGGAAAGCGCTGGTCGCGGACCAGCCGGTTGCAATGACCGGCTTGCCCAGCAGCATGGCTTCCGCCGCCAGCAGCCCAAAGCCCTCGGCCCGGTGCAGCGACAGAACAACATCCGCCGCCGCCAGCAGCGAGAACACCTGGGCGCGCGTCATCACCTGTGTCACAATTCTGATATTCGGGGCGTCACCGATGGCCGCGTTCATCCGGCGCACGCCTTCCGGCCAGACCGCGGCGTTCAGCATTTTTACAATCAGGGTCACGCCCCTGTCATTGCCGAAGGCGCGGCGGAATGCGGCAATCGCCGCCAGGGGATTCTTACGCTCGAACCCCGACGCCATGTTGAACTGGGTGACCGCCAGAAACCCGTTTCGCATCTCCGCCAGCCACGGCGCCGGGTCAATGCCGCCAGGCAGGCTTACCGGATGGGGAATGACCCGGATCGGACCGGCGAAATCCTGCTTCACAGCGCCGGCGATAAACTGGCTGGGGACCCATACTTCGTGCACATGCGCGCAACCCGCCCGCCAGTCCGCAGGCAGTCTGGGCAGTTCCCAATGCCAGACGCCGATAATGCGCTTGCCCGCCGTCATGGTCCGGCCAAGGTATCGAAGGGCATAGGGCACAAACGGCCCGCTGACATGCAGAATCAATGTTCCAGACCCCGGCGCGGCGCAGCGAAATGACGGTGGCGTCAGTTCCCTGCTGCCTAACAGCGAATGGCTCAGATCAGCCGCGCCACATGCAATACCGGCGTCAGTCAGCGCCGCAAGGTTTAGCCGCGCCGATTCGCCCAGACCGCTGGC
>JBEBFX010000064.1:0-16693 GCA_040081735.1 Alphaproteobacteria bacterium
TTGCGGACCGCCTGAAACAGATCAACATTGGACGTCGCGATTACCCGGATATCCACTTTAATGGGTTTGCCGCCCCCGACCCGGTCAATTTCGCGTTCCTGTAATGCCCGCAGTAATTTTGCCTGAAGGCGCACGTCCATTTCGCTGATTTCATCCAGCAGCAGGGTGCCGCCTCCTGCCTCCTCGAACTTGCCGATACGCCGCGCAATAGCCCCCGTAAAGGCGCCTTTTTCGTGACCGAATAGTTCGGATTCCAGAAGGTTTTCAGGAATGGCCGCACAATTGACAGAAATGAACGGCATGTCCGCCCGCTTTGATTTGCGGTGCACGTAACGGGCCATGATTTCCTTGCCGGTGCCGGATTCACCCGTAATCAGAATGCTGGCCTCACTGGGGGCAATCTGATCCGCCATTCGCAATACCGACGCCATGGCCGCGTCGGAATAAATAACCTTGTGGGTTTCGTCCGATACCGCCTCAAGAATGGCCGCAATCAGGTTGGCGTCGGGCGGCAGCGGGATATATTCCTTGGCCCCGGCCCGGATGGCGTTCGCGGCCTGATCGCCATCAGCATTAATGCCGCAGGCTGCAACCGGCACATGAATATGCTCGGCGTCCAGCTGTTTAATCAGCCGTGCAATATCCAGACTGACATCAACCATCAACAAATCAGCCCCGCGCCCGCCGCGCAACGCAGCCAGGGCTTCATCAATAGTGCCGGCAATGGAAACCTTGGCGCCTTTGTCGATCGCTATTTTGGAGGCTGCCCCAAGCTGGCCGTTAAGATTGCCAATAATCAGTACACGCATTTAAAAATCTCCTTTGGGCGGCTGTTAGTCAAAGTAGCGGACTCGTTTCGAGGGGGGCAGAATGGAATTGATAAGCATCTCCAGGCGCCTGGGGTTTTCCTGACGGCTGATGGATGTGGCGCCAATAGCGTAGACATTAAGCACCATGGCTTCGTTCGCTGAATTCCGCTCCAGTTTGGAGGCAAGCGGCGCCAGAACCATATTTGCGAGCACGGCCCCATATAAAGTGGTCAGCAGGGCCAGCGCCATGGCGGGGCCGATGCTTTCCGGCTGTTGCAAATTTCCGAGCAGCTGAACCAGACCCACCAGGGTTCCAATCAGCCCCATGGCGGGCGCCACCTCGGCGCCGCGGCGAAGCACGCCGGCGCTGCGGTTATGGCGATTGACCATTGCCGATACCTCCTGGCGCAGCAGGCGTTCCACCTCAGCGGGCGGAATACCATCCAGCATCATCGCAAATCCCCGGGCCAGCAGCGGCTTGTCGCCGATGGTTTTCATCAGCCGCTCAATATCCTTTTCACCCTGGCGCCGCGCGCGTTCCGAAATGGCGATTACTTCGCGGGCGATATTTTGAACATCGTCGCGTGCCGTGAATAATGTCTGCAATATAAGCCGTTGCGTATTCAGCAATTCCGGAATTGAAAACGAAATCATCGTGACCGAAACAGTGCCGCCGACCACGATGGCGAACGATGGAATATCGATGAACGCCATGCCCGACCCGCCAAGCAGGATAGCGAGCATGACCAGAAGAATCCCCCCTCCCAGACCAAGTACCGTCGCGAAATCCATTTCGATTTACTCCATTGCCCGGCGTTAAACGCTGCCGCCCTTGATAATTTCTGTCATCGTGACGCCAAGGCGCTCATCAATCACGACAACCTCACCTCTGGCGACAAGCCGGTTGTTCACAAAAATATCGATCGCTTCGCCTACCTTGCGGTCAAGCTCGATTATCGCCCCAGGGCCCAACTTCATCAGCTGGCTGACTTCCAGATAGGCTTTCCCCAGAACGGCAGATACGTTAACCGGAATGTCAAACACAGCCTCCAGCTCGTTGGCGGCGCGCGCGCGCGTTTCATCGCCTAGTTGGCCGCCGTCGGTTTTGCTGACGGACAAACCTGCGCCTGGATCGCCACCGGCGTCATCTTCCAGGTTCTCCCAGTCGATTCCATTCTCGTCACTCATTTTATGCTACCTGTAAGTGTTGTCTGATAATCAGGAATTTCGCCGGCCCCGCGGGGTGCGGGCGAAATGCATGAAGCGAATTCCGCAATTTTCTTGTCGATCAATGCAAGCTGCTCTGACGATCGATGCGTCACACCGCCGTCAACCCATTCAATCTGGCAGGCGGCGCCGTCAACTTCTGTCTCGCCTATCAGAACGACGCGGCCCGGATAACCTGCTTTTTTTGCCATTAATTCTATTTTCTCTTTCAATGCTTCGAGCAATGATTCATGAACCCTGATGACAATCCTTGGCTGCGCATTCAGATTGGCGGCGCAGGACGCCAGAAGTACTTCTATCTCTGCCGTTGGATTGCTCGCAATCAATGCCGGCGCCAGCTTTTTAGCAATTATGAGCGCCAGTTCGGCCGCCTGGCCGCGGAGCAGCTCGATATGCCCGTCAACTTTCGAAAACAGTTCCGAGCAGTTTGAAGAAATCTGTTCAAGGAATTTTCCGGCCTGCATCTCAATGTGCAGCAATGAGGCTTCCTGACCCCTTTTTTCGCCGTCCTGAAAAGCCATTTCCTGAATTTCAGAAATTTGGGCGTCGGTAAAAGAACGCTTTTTGGGCGGAGTTGCGGACGGCGTAAATCCTCCACGTTCGTGGGGATCGAGGTTTTGAAAGGTAAATTTTGCGGTTTTGGTCATTATTGATCAGTACACCAGTTCGTCGTCGCCATTTCCGTCGGCAATCATGATTTCGCCTTTCGCCGCCAGATCTTTTGCCAGAATAACCATGGCCATTTGCGCTTCATCCACTTCGCTCAAGCGGACTGGCCCCATGGCTTCCATATCTTCGCGCAGGATTTTGCCGGCCCGTTCCGACATGTTGGAGAAGAACAGATCGCGCAGCCCGTCGGATGCGCCTTTCAGCGCAAGCGCCAGTTTGGTTTTGTCAAAATTGCGCAGCAGGGTTTGCACGCTTCCCGGATCGAGTTTCCCCAGATCTTCGAAGGTGAACATCAGGGCGCGGATGCGCTCGGCTGATTCCCTGTTGCGCTCTTCCAGCGAGGTAAGAAAACGGGCTTCCGTCTGCCTGTCGAAATTATTAAATATTTCCGCGATCATTTCATGGGCGTCGCGTCTGTTGGTGCGCGCCAGATTGTTCATGAATTCGGTGCGCAGGGTGCTTTCCACCTTATCGAGAATTTCCTTTTGAACGGATTCCATGCGCAGCATCCGCATGATGACCTCTTGTGCAAAGTCCTCGGGCAGGGCGGCCAGCACGCGTGCGGCGTGATCGGGTTTGACTTTTGTCATCACCACGGCGACGGTTTGCGGGTATTCGTTCTTCAGAAATGCGGCCAGCACGGATTCATTAACATTGCCCAGTTTGTCCCACATGGTGCGGCCGGCAGGGCCCCGAATTTCGTCCATGATGGCGCTCACGCGATCTTCATCCAGAAGATTTTTCAGCAGCCGTTCGGTTCCTTCATAGGACCCCACGACGGAACCGGTAGTCGATAGCCGTGAAACGAATTCATGAAACAGTTTTTCGACGGTATCGGATTGTATCTGGCCCAGATGTGACATGATTTGCGAAAGCTCGCGAATTTCCTCATCGTCCAGCATGCGCCATAGTTCGGCGGCATATTCCTCGCCCAGGGCAAGCATGATGATGGCGGCCTTTTCAGGACCTTCAAGATTACGCACAGATGAAATTGCCATGAATTCTCAAGCCTTCTGTTTATTCTTTGTCGTGCAACCAGGTTCGCAATATCGAAATCGCCTCGTCGGGATGTTTTCCAACCACCTCTCCAACTTTTTTCACAGAGGAGGCTTTTACCTGCCCGTCAATTTTCGCTATATCGATCATGGAATCGAGCTGCTGCTCCTTGGCGTGAATTAGTTGAAGCATCGGGTCGCTGGATTCGAGGGCGCCCTGGCCTGAACCGGCGTACTGGCCGCCTGCCAATGGGCCGGTGAGCTGTGGAACGCCTGCGGGGCCGGCGAGCGCGGACTGTAATTGCCCCCCTGCATAGGGTCCGATTTCAAGCAGGCGCGTGATTAACGGGCGGAATACAAACAGCGCGGTTAGCAGCGCCACAAGGCCCAGGACCGAGGTTTCCGCCAGGCGCATCCATTCACCGGCCTCAATGCCCATTAAGGGTGTTTCACCCATTTCCTCGGGGACGATTTCCATTTCGGTAAATCGCAAATTGGTAATCTGCACCTGGTCTCCGCGTTTTTCGTCATATCCAATGGCCGTTCTGACGAGGGCTTCGATCTGTTTCAGATCTTCATCGCTGCGGGCGGCGTACGCGCGGGCGCCATCGGGCTGCGTGGTCGTCACTCCGTTGATCAGTACTGCTACGGATACTTTTTCGATGGCGCCTGCTTCTTTGGTCTTGACGCGCGTTGTTCTGGATATTTCAAAATTCGATGTTTCCTCGTTACGGTTATCGTGCAGTTTGTTGTCGGCTGCCGCGCCTGTCGCGGTTGCGCCTGGCAATGATTCAGAAACCGAAACACCTTCGGTTTTCGGGTTTATATCCTCGGATTCTTCTTCGATGGTGCTGCTGGAGCGTATAACACGGCCATTCGGGTCGAAAATTTCTGCATTTTCCGTAATTCTATCCAGATTTACCTGGGCAGTAACCTGTACGCGCACATTTTCCAGACCAACAACGCTGCCTACCAGCCGTTGCAGGCGCTCGGAGATAAGGGTTTCATATTCGGTATTTTTGTCCTGAATATTGGACATATTGCCGTCCTCGATGTCGTCTTCGACCCCACGCGCGAGTAGTTTGCCCTTGTCATCAATGACGGCGACGCGCGCGGGCGTCAGTCCCGGCACAGCGGACGCTGCCAGATGCTGTATGGCGTTGACCTGGGCATTGGTAAGCTGCCCCCGTGTTTTCACGACAATGGAGGCGGTCGGTTCCTGCTTTCTACCGGAAGCGAATAATTCGCGCTTTGGTATCACAAGGTGCACGCGCGCATTCGAGATGGTGGAAATAGTGCGGATTGTGCGCGCCAGTTCTCCTTCCATTGCCCGTAATTGATTTACGTTCTGGGCAAAACTGGTCTGTCCCAACATTTCTGACTTGTCAAAAATTTCATACCCGACCGATCCCCCCGCAGGGATGCCCTGTTCCGCCATCGACATGCGCAAACGGCGCGCCTGATCCTGAGGCACCAGAATGGTGCTTCCATCGCCCTGCAATTGATAAGGGACATTCATGGCCTCCAGCCTGGTAAGAATTTCACTGGAATCGGCCATATCAAGATCGGCAAACAACAACGACATCGGCTGTGACGTGAATTGCATGGTCATGTAGGAAAAAAACGCGATCAGGCCCGCCGTCACCACGCCCATTGCGATCAGGCGGCCGGCGCCGAGCTTTCGTAAAAAATCTGCTAATCCACTCAATTCCAGGTGTCCGTCACAAAGCAGGCAGGAATGCCAAATGCCGTATTGGCATGTCGGCAATATTTACCCAGTGCTACGTGAATATCCGGTTAATGGCGGCGCAAACTTTTCAATGGCTGCAAAAAAAACCGGGTGCGAAATTAACCCCGGTTTAATCCTCTGATGACCTTACAATATCCGGGTTATTCTGTGTTTTCGCGGTAATCCTGAATCCGGGTGGTTCGCAGTCCCGCCAGACCGTGACGCTCCAGCGCACTCTGCCAGGCAAGAAATTCTTCAATCGTCAGGGTGTAGCGTTCGCAGGCGTCGTTCAGGCTCAGTAAACCGCCGCGAACGGCCGCGACAACTTCCGCCTTGCGCCGGATGACCCAGCGTTTTGTGTTGGCTGGCGGCAGATCATCAAGCGAAATGGGTGTCCCGTGGGGACCTGCTACGCTCAACGACGAAATGTTATGACCTTGGTTTAGCATTTGATTACCCGTTCGCTCTCGCCGTGACTGGCTTCCTGCCGGTAGGGCGCTTTGCGCGTTGGCCCTGAATATTTAAATCGACAATACCATCGGCGCCTTAAATAAGCGCTAAGGGGCACGGTTAAAAAATCAATAAATATGTGAATTAACAATGACTTAATGAGACATCAAGAGATTGGGCCAAGCCGCCGGGCAGCCCTGACCGGACGGCTGCTAAACAACCGTCCGGTCAGGTGATTTAGCGTTTGATACGGATCAGTTCATCTAGCATTTCATCCGCCGTTGTAATGATTTTGGAGTTGGCCGAATATGCGCGCTGGGCTGTAATCAGATTTGTAAATTCTTCCGCCAGCTCGACCGTCGAGGCTTCCAGTACGTTGGGATCGATCCGCCCCGCGCCGCCGCGCGTGGCTTCCAGCAAAGTGAACGCGCCAGACGTATCGGATTGACCATAGGAATTACCGCTGCGCGCCGCCAGGCCATTGGGGTTCGGGAACAGCGCCAGGGGAATTTTGTAAATCTGCTGGCGGATGCCGTTTTCGAAAGTCGCGGTTACAAAGCCTTCATTGTTCACTTCCAGCCCCAGCAGATTACCAAACACGGCGCCGTTGATGGATGCTGCGGCAAGGACCGAGTTGGTGGCGAACTGCGTGATGCCGTCAGGCCGGCCAATGGTGCCAATATCCATCGTGATGCTGGACGTGCCGAGGCCTGTTGCAGCCGTGTCCCACGTGATGGCGACAGGAACGGGGGCTGCATTGGCCGGGCTTGGAAAGGTTGTCGTGCTGTCGATTGTGCCATCAGTCTGAAAAATTATATCACCGTTGGCAACCAGCCCGTCTGGATGTGCGGTTGCATCAACATCTGTAGCCGGCGTGACATAGGCCTCGGCCGCCCATACATTGGAAGCAGTTTTCAGAAAGCCAAAATTCATCGTGCGGTTGCCGCCCTGGCTGTCGTAAAACTGAATGCTGCGGACGAAATCAGCCGTTACTGTGCCATCCGCGATCTGTCCCACCGCGTAAGCTGCAGCCGCTGTCTGAATTGGCGTGCCGGCGCGCAAGTTTGCCTGCAGGGACATTTGGGTGGTGGGATCGGCAGTACCCGTCAGGCTGCTGATGTCAATCGGCTGCAACGCGGACAGATCGCTCAGGTTGGTGGGCAAATTTCCCAGATTATCGATAGGCCAGCCAAACAGAAAATCACCTGCGGCATTTCTTAAAAACCCATCCTGATTAGTGCGAAACGAACCTGACCGGGTAAAGCGTGATTCCCCATTGCCAACCGAGGTAGAGGACGAAGTCACAAAAAATCCCTTTCCGGTAATGGCCAGGTCTGTGGGTGAATCAGAAGCCTGTAACAGGCCCTGTCTGTCGATATTTTGCCCGGGGGTAATTTGCACGCCGCCCGGTGAATACGAATGAGCGCCGGCTGGCGAGGTCACCAGGGTTGAAAAACGCGCCTGGGTATCCTTGAAACCTGTAGTGTTCACATTGGCGATATTGTCAGAGATGATACCAAGCGCCGCCGCATTGGCGGTTAATCCCGAAACGCCGCTGAATAGCGCACCATAAATACTCATCTTGTTTTCCTTTTGCTGGCGCGGCTTGTTCGAAGCGTTGGCCGGCTTGCTGTTAAGACGTATCTTTCATTACGCCGTGTGTGGTTGGGCAGCCTGGGTAGAGCAGGCCATTTGATGAATTATATGCCGCTGGCGACACCGGCTGCCGAGCTGGAACCCGATGGAGAGACTGAAAGTATGTCTTCGGGGCTGACCTTTACGCCGCCAACCAGAAGCGCCGAACTTGCGCCAACGGATTCGATGCCTGTAACGACGCCAGACAGGGTTACTCTGCTGCCTAGCACTTTATCGTCTCGTCCCAGAGCAGACACCTTCAGGGTGTAAACGCCCTCAGGCGATTTGCCGCCGTCGATATCAGTGCCGTCCCAGGTGAAACTGTGCGGCCCCCCGCCGGGTTCGCCGTCTGCGAGATATACGGTTTTGCCGCTGGCGTCGGTTATTGTAAGCGAGGTGTTTATGGTGGCCTGATCCACCTCGTAGGTCCAGGTTGCCTCGTTTTTAAGGTGCCGGTCACCGGACCTGGCGGTAATTTGACGGCCAATATAATTCAGCAGGCTAGCATCGCGCACGGATGAAGAGTGTGTGACGCCCGCTATCGTGTCGAGGCCGGTTTTTATATTGCCAACGATAAGCAGGGGTTGCGTTCCGGTTGTATCCACGCCGGTTACGGTTCCTGTCGAAAAGACACGGGTGTTTACGGATCGCTTGTCACTGGTGAGCGCTGAAACGTTCAGCTTGTAGAGACCCTCCGGCAACGGGTCGCCATTTTTATTCTTGCCATCCCAGCTGAAAGCCTGGAGACCTGCGCCAATTTTGCCATCTGCGGTATAGACAGCTTTGCCATTTTCATCGGTGATCGTGATGGCGCTGCTGGCGGCGGATGGATCAATTTCATAGGTCCATTTTGCTTCGCCATTGACCAGATTACCCTGACCTCCGGCAATGGTTACTTCGCGTCCGATATAATTGAAGGCGGCGCTTGCGTTGCTGCCTCCCAGCAGGGAAATCATTGTTTCCAGATTCTTATTGGACTGGATTTCCTGTTCTACCGACGAAAACTGCACCAGCTGGCTGGTAAATTCACTGGAATCCATCGGCTCCAGCGGATCCTGGTTTTGCAGCTGGGTCGTGAGCAACGTCAGGAAACTATCGAAGTCGGCCGATAATTTCTTGAGTGAGTTGCCCGACACCGTGGGGGCAACTGCCGGTGCGGCTGTGGCTAATGCGCTTACGGCCATACTATGTTCCTCAGATTCGAATATTTACAGATCGATTTGCAAACCGCATCGCCATCGCGGCAACGGGTTCATCCCAATCCTGCGTCAGCGCGTGACCCGCACGATCAACGCCCTGGCCGGATGAGCCAGAATGCTGATTTTCATGTTTGCCGCCTTTAAGCGAAAAACTCAGGGAATTGCCGTCAGTTTTAAGGCCTGCGTCGGCCAGGCTTCTTTCCAGCGCCCGTTGGTCCCGCTGCAGCAGGTCAAGCGTTTCGGGACGTTCGACGGCAATGACGGCGCTCAGCTTTCCATCGGCGGAAATTTCCATGCGCACATCCACGCGGCCAAGCTCAGGCGGGTCCAGACGTAATTGAAAGCGGTTTATTCCCGTATCGGCATGTTGGGAAATGTGCATGGCAATTTCGCGAATTGGCGGGCTTGCCGGATTGGGATGCGCAATGGTTCGCGCGGCCGCCTCGGGAATACCGTGGCCGGCCGCCGCCTGCCTGTCAATGGGGCCTGTAATGATGATGTCGCCCTGAACCAGCTCCTGATTGGCAGGCTGGGAACTTTGCGGCGTTATGTCCGGAATGTTGCCGGGCGGCAGCCCCATGATTTGCGCAAGATTCTGATCACCGGACGGTGCGGGTTGTGGCGCCGTTGCATTCGGGCCTGAAGCGGGCGCCGTTGGGGCGGAGATCAATGCAGCCCCGCCGCCTTGTCCGGAGGCTTTGTTATCCCCGCGCTGAGCGGACATATTTTCAGGCGTATTCTGAGAGGCCACCTTGTCCGGGAAATCAGCGGGGGCTGTTATGGCCGCTTCCGCCGGGATTGGCAGTTGCGTAGCGGAAACAACCGGAAGCGGAGCAGTGAGCACATCTGGAGTGACTGGGGGCCGGTTGCTCATTTCAGCCGATGCGCTTTGGAGCACTGTATCCGGCATGGCCCCGTCTTCGGGGGAAACAGAAACGGCATTATCCGGAACCGCCAATGAACCAGAAGCTTTTGGTGACACAGGTATAATACCGGAAACGGCGATCTGACTTATATCAGATGGCTTTGCCACTTCCGGCCGGGACTGGGCATTCAGGTTCGGCACTGGCGGCGCATCGGTCACAGTTGTTATTTTGCCATCGGGCGTAAGGATGCCCGCAATGGTTCGACGCCCGGCTTCGCCGGTGGACTGCATAAAACTGCCGGGCGCCGCGAAATTGGCAACCGGCTGCGCCGCTTTGGCGGCTTGCGCATTAATGGCGTCCCTGGTATCAGGCGCATCCGCTGACGAAGCTGAATCTGCGGATGCGGTTACGTCGGGGGAATTGGACTGACCCGGATGAAGAGCGTGCAAAATGCTTAAACTCAGGAGGAGCGTCTCTTCCGGATGGGCCTGCCGGTCCGCAGATGCAAGGGACGCTGTCAAATCGGCGGCCAAAGTCTCTGGCAAAAAGGCCTTGGGAAAATCAGCCCCAGCCAGCATTGCCGCATTACCGGTCAGGTCTGCTGCGCCATGGGCGTCTAAAACAATTTCCGCAGCAGCGGCAGGTCCCGGATCGGTGAGGGATGGTTTTGTTTGCGCTGAAATTAATAGTTCCTGCTGTGCGCCAGATAGCGGACTTGCCAGTTCAGGATTGTTGCGGACCTTCGGCTTGACCGCCGCCGGTGCAACATTGTCCTGTACGGGTATCGGCAATGGCGATGACGCTATCCGGGTTGGCGTGACGGAGTTGGCTGTGCCTTCCTGGCTATTCATTGCCGCTGCATTTTCCGATACGGACTGTAATACATTTTCAAAATCAGCTGGTGAATCGCCGATGGCCCGGCTGCTGCGTGAAACGGTGGAATCGCATAGCGCCTGTTTCTCATCGGCGTCCGGCGCGGCAAGGCGCGGCGCGGGGGCGGCGCCGGAAGCTGCCTGACCTGGCAATGAAATAATGTTTTGCGTCAGTTTCATCTTGGCCCTGCATGTGACCGCCGTGATATGGCGGTCATTGTGTGCATTTTTAAAGAATTGCAGACAGCACCTAGCAAGGGGCGGGCCAAGTCTGGATATTTGAGAAATGCCCGGAATTACAGCGTATGAAATGTTTCGGACGGCGGCATAAGGCGTCCCCCGGCAAACATGGCCGGGAACGCGGCGGCAAGGCGGAAATATCTGCCATGTGTGATTTGGCGCGTGTTATTCATTTTGGCAAAAATGCCGGAAAAATGTTTATTTGCAATCACTAAGCGAATTGAACCCGGACTGGCATCAAGATTGCACCTATTGCTCCGGAATAGGAGGCATATATGTCAGGCGTAGATATTCTCGGAAATGCGATCAGCGGCCTGAAAGCCAGCCAGGCCGGCTTGCGCCACACCTCGACAAATATTGCCAATGTCAATAATACGAATTTTGCCCGGCGAACAATTGAATTTGAAACGCGGGCTCTTGGCGGAATTGAAGTTTCACAGATCAACCGCATCGCCAATGAATTTCTGACCCGTGAATCCTACAGCGCGGCGTCAAACGCCAGGGCGGCTGAAGTTGCTGCAAATCTGCATGACCGGTTGCAGTCGGTATTCGGTGACCCGACATCGAACAATACCATTTCAGCAAAAATTGACACGATGTTTGCTGATCTTTCCGAGATGCAGATTGATCCCACCTCGGTCGTGCGCCGGGACGGGGCGTTAAATTCCATCAAGGTGGCGCTGGATGAACTGGGCAACATCGCATCATCCATTCAGCAAATCCGGGGCGATGCCGATCAGGGGATTTTTGGCCGGGTAGGACTTACCAATGATTTACTGAACAACATTCACACGCTGAACCTGAAAATAGTATCTGCAAACAGTACAGGCGGAGATGCCAACGCGCTTCTCGATCAGCGGCAAAAATCCCTGAATTCATTAGCTGAAATCATGGATATCCGGATCTCCCGGCAACCGGATGGTCAATCATTTGTGGCAACGACGGATGGCGTATTTCTGGTCAGCACCGGGTTTACCGAAATGCGTTATGCTGCGGGATCGGTGCTTACGCCGGATACGGTTTTCCCGCGCATAACCCTGCACAATATTGATCCAAACACGGGTCTTGTCAGCCAGACGGGTCAATCGCTGGAGTCCCATATCATATCCGGTGAATTGCGCGGCCTGCTTGAAATGCGTGATGTTACGCTTCCCAAAATCGCCGAGGAGGTAGGCGAGCTGGCGTCAAAAATGGCGGATCAGCTGAATGCCGTTCACAGTAACAACACGGCCGTACCGGCGCCCAATCAATTGGCTGGCAAAAACACCGGTCTGCTTGCGGCGGACGCGCACGCCTTTACCGGGATAAGCAATTTCAGCGTAACCGACGCGGCCGGTCTGACTGTCATCAGCGTCAAGGCCGATTTCACCAACAATCAGTATCGTGTGAATGGCGGCGCTGCCGTTGCCTTCGCCGGAACAACGATAGCCGATGCGGTGGCGGCCATTAATGCGGGCCTTGGCGCAAGCGGCAGTCTGACATTCAGCGCCGGCGTCATGACCCTTGGGGCCACAAACGCCAGTCATGGCGTGGCGATGGTTCAGGACGCCACCACGCCCAGCGTCCGCGCCGGGCGTGGTTTTGCGCACTTTTTCGGGTTGAATGATCTGGTCAGGGCCGAGGCTCCCAGCCATTATCAAACGGGGCTTTCATCTGCTTCGGCGCACGGTTTTACAGCGGGCGGCACAGCCAGATTCAAACTCATTGATACACTTGGCCAGGTTAAGCGTGAATTTACGCTGACGGTGGCTGGCGCGACCATTGGCGATACCGTAAATCAGTTAAATACCGGTTTAAGCCCCTTTGGCAGCTTTTCGCTTGATGCCCAGGGCGCACTGACGCTGACGCCTGCGTCAGGCTATGAAGGCAGCACATTGTTCGTGGCGGATGACCTGACAGATCGCGGCGGCACAGGTATCGGCATTTCAGATCTTTTTGGAATTGGCCCCGGCGCGCGGCAGAATCAGGCGCTGAATATGCAGCTTCGCCCGGACATCGCCGCAAACAGTTCCAGGCTGGCGTTGGCGCGGCTCAATGTAACTTCGCCGGGAACTGTCGCCCTTGGCGCGGCGGATGATCGCGGAGCGATAGCCTTTCACGCGCTTGAAAATCAGGTGACGAATTATTCTGCCGCCGGTCATCTGACCGCTCTCACTTCGACCCTGAGTGATTATAGCGGACAGTTTCTTTCCAATGCCGCGCGCCTGGCGTCACAGGCAGATAATTTGAACACGGACAGAGCCGGCATTCGGGAAGAAATTATTGCCCAGATCAGTGATGTATCGGGTGTCAATCTGGATGAGGAACTGGCCAATCTCGTCATATACCAGACTTCCTACAATGCTGCCGCGCGCATGATCAAAGCGGCGGATGAGTTGTTCAATATCCTGCTGGATGCCATCTAGACCGTGAAAGGATAAAATAAAATGACACGGATTTCCACATTAGCCGCACAGCAGGCGGTGATTACCCAGATGCTGCGAGCGCAAACCCAGGTAGCGGACACACAGCGTCAGGTGGTGACGGGAAACAGGGCGGACACCTACGAGGGGATCGCGCGCGACACGGCGGCGCTCGTCAGCGCCCAGGCGATAGATAGCCGCACCCTGAAATTCATCGCATTGGGAAACCAGGTCGGCGCCCAGGTAGGATTGCAGGATGCGGGCCTGTCCTCGATGTATGAAACCACAAAAACCCTGCGGGATAGTATTTTGCACGCGCTGGCCAATAACAGCGGCCGTTCGATCAGCGTGGATATTGACAGCGCTTTTGTTTCGGGCAAGGCAGTGCTGAATACCAGATACGCCGGAAAGTTTCTTTTTGCGGGATCGCGGACCGACGTGCAGCCGTTTGATGCGGCTGATGTATCCGCCCTGGCCGTGGTTGCCACGCCAGCGGCTGATTTTTTCCATAACAATCAACAAAAAGCCCAGGTGCGCATCGAGCAAAATCTGGTGATCGAGCATGGCGTCCTTGCCAGCGATATAGGGCTTGATGTGATGTCGGGCGTGAAGCGCCTGGCTGAATATAATGCGGCAACGCCGTTCGGCGATACGCTGACACCCGCTGACCGGGCGGTCCTGCAGGCGGAAATTACCAATCTGGATAATACGCTTACCGGAATTATCCGGTTGCAGGCCAATAACGGCTTTGTCGCAACCCGTATCGAATCCGTGACGATCCGCAATCAGGATCTTGAAGCGATCAACAAACAATTGATTGCCGATCTGTCGGAAGTGGATATGGCGGAAGCCATTTCCCGGCTGAATCAGGACAAGTTGGCGGTTGAGGCCTCCTATAATCTGATCCGTCAGCTATCCCAGCTCACCCTGCTGAATTTCCTGTAAACGTTCGTGGCGCTTGCCGCCGGGCGCCGGCGCCTGTATTCAGGGGCCATGACACATTCATTGCATTTAACCCATACGGGCCTGACTGGCGCGCCGGGCGCCACAAGGGTTGTGGTCGCCATGTCCGGCGGTGTTGATTCATCGGTCGCGGCGGCGCTGCTGCACGCGCAGGGCTATGACACTATTGGCGTAACACTGCAATTGTACAGCGATGGCGCGGCGGTTTCCCGCAAAGGGGCCTGTTGCGCCGGCACGGACATCTACGATGCCCGGTTTGTGGCGGAAAAAATTGGTATCCCCCATTACGTGCTGGATTATGAAAGCCGTTTCCGGCAGGCGGTGATGGAGGATTTTGCCGATGTTTATCTGGCGGGCGAAACGCCGGTTCCCTGTGTCACCTGTAATCAGACGGTTAAATTTACCGACCTGTTGCAGGTAGCGCGGGAGCTCGGGGCGCAGGCCCTCGCCACAGGTCACTATGTCCGGCGCATAATGGGAAACAGGGGACCCGAGCTGCACCGCGCCAGTGATCCGGATCGAGACCAGAGTTACTTCCTGTTCGCAACGACACCCGAACAACTGGATTTTCTGCGTTTTCCCCTGGGTGATATGCGCAAGGATGAGACCCGCGCCATTGCCGGGCGCCTGGGCCTGCCGGTGGCTGACAAGCCCGACAGTCAGGACATCTGTTTTGTGCCCCAGGGCGGCTATGCGGGTGTAATCGAAAAATTACGGCCGGGGTCGGCGGGGCCGGGCGATATTGTGCATCTGGATGGACGCGTTCTGGCGCGCCACCAGGGCGTCATTCACTATACGGTCGGACAACGCCGTGGTCTTGGCATGGGCGGGGGCGAGCCGCTGTTTGTCTTGGCTCTGGACGCAACCAGCCGAAAGGTGATCGTTGGCCCCCGGGAGGCATTGCTAAGCCATCATGTCCGGGTGCGCCAGCTAAACTGGCTGGGCGATCAGCCTCCCCCTGCCGATGGACTGGAGGTTGCCGTCAAAGTGCGATCCACCCGGCCACCGGTGCCCGGCAGGCTGTTTCCGGATGGCGCTGGCGGGGCTGAAATCACGTTGCACCAGCCGGAGGCAGCCGTCGCTCCGGGCCAGGCCTGCGTTGTCTATGAACCGGGGAAAAGCAGCCGCGTACTTGGCGGAGGCTGGATAATGCGTGCGGCGCGGGCAGATCAGACACGGCTGGAAAATACGGCTTCCTGTGACCCGATGCGCGTTCATCAATAGTATTACAGACCTGTTAAGCCCTTACGGAAGGAATGGATCGCCCAAACCGCCTGTCGCTCTATATACTGAGACGCTCACTGGGGTGATTGGGAAATTGCTGTCTGGCCGTTAGTTTTTAATATCCGGGGTCATTTTGCGCGTGTCTGGGATTGAACAGAATTCAGGAGCGAAACAGGGACGCATCACCGCGTTTTTACGCTGGTGGGGGCGGGAGTTGCAGGCGCTGCTGCCGGCGCGGCTGTCAATGCTGCTGGGCCTGACCCGTAAAATCGTAATACTGGCGCCCGTGGGAGAAGATTTTATTGTTCAGCGGATATTGGGCGCCCAGGCAACAGCAATGGGGCTTCTGTCTAAGGTTGGCATGTTTGATCAGGTGGCGCGTGATCGCGCCAACGGGGCCGAATGTGTTCTGCGTATCCCCTCGGATCAGGGTTTGCGGCGCGAGGCGGCGATTGCGGTTTCAGCCCTGCCACGGGGCTTTGATGCGGTTGCGGGAGAAATAGAGCGTCAAACCCCTTTTGCGCCGGATCAGGTCTATCTGGGCTACCGGGTGGACGAAGCGGTTGACGCCCGTGGCCGGGTGATCGCGCATCTGGCGCTGGCGCCATGCAGCAGCGTGGACAAGGTGCTGCAAACTCTGGCCTATGCAGAAATCGTTCCCGACCGGATTAGTCTGGCCGATGCGTCCGGCGTAAACCTGATCGGCGACACCGTTCATATCCTGATGAACAGAGGCAGGAACGCGCCGCCAAAATTAATCCTGACTTGTGTCATCGGGCTTCTGCTGGCGGCGCTGGCCTCGCCCCATGTGCAAAATGCCGTCGCCCTGTCGCGTGTTCAGCAGGCGCTTGTACAGGCGCGGGAGAAGGCGCGATTGATGACTGAAATAGACGATGGGGCAGGTGACCCGCAATCACAGATGGCATGGCTGGCGGCGCGGCGCAATCAGAGACCGTCCGTAACCGGACTGCTGAACGCCATCAGCGCGGCACTTCCCGATACAGCCTATCTTGCGCAATTTGAACTTGCCGGGGGCGCACTCGTGCTGCAGGGTGTTGCCGCTTCCGCCTCGGATTTGATCGCGCCTCTGGAGCAGCTTCCGCAGGTGGAGAAAGTGGCGTTCAGCGCACCTACATTACGCGATCCGGTCTCGGGACTGGAGCAATTTCAACTGAGCCTGTCGTTCAGCGGGATTCCATTGGCGGATACCGCCGAATGATTTTACATGAAACCATGCGCGCGCGGGCCTTGGCGATATTGCTATTTCTGGCAGCCTTGATGCTGGTCTGGTTTGGCGCGGCGTCGCCATACCTTGCTGCCCTTTCCCGGTCAGGCCAGCAACTGGCGGCGGCAAATACGCAGTTACAGATCTACAGGCGCGCGGCCTTGCGGGATAGCGCGGGCGCCGCCGGC